>NZ_JBGFGM010000075.1:0-399 GCF_041224635.1 Leisingera sp. XS_AS12 | reverse complement strand
ACCCGCTGCGCGGTTTGAGGGCTGCGCGCGTGGCCATAACCTCTCAGCGGCCAATCTTCCCGACGTGCTATGGCCCAGAGTTCGTTGCCAAGGACGTCAGGGCCTGGATCGAGGCGGTTGGGGCAAAAACAGCCTTCATCGCACCTGGGAGCCCATGGGAGAATGGATACATCGAAAGCTTTAATGCCCGGCTCCGGGACGAACTGCTGAACCGAGAGCTCTTCTACTCGCTGAGGGAGGCTCAGATCATCATCGAAAGTTGGAGGAAACACTACAACACCAAGCGCCCCCACAGCGCCTTGGGATACCGGCCGCCTGCGCCAGAAACCATCGTCCCGATGGACCAAAGGCCAGTCATGCACTAACAATCAAACCGGACCAGTCAGATCAGGCTCCCCA
>NZ_JBGFGM010000073.1:0-61145 GCF_041224635.1 Leisingera sp. XS_AS12 | reverse complement strand
CAAAATTCACAAAAACGCAGATCCGCCGAAGAAAATCCCTGCAGCGACACAAAATCAATGACTTAGAAGGCAAGAAGCCCGCCAGGACCTGGCGCAGGATCGCCGATGCCGCCCTCCCCTCCCCGCCCCGCGACCGCGACCAGCACACAAACGCCCAGTTACCCACAGACTCGCAGGACTTACCCACAGACCAGTCCCGGAATCAGCCGAACATTGGACCACCTGTCCCGCGACCGACTCGCTCACACGGATAACCGCGCAGAAACGAAAACGGGCGCCCTCTGGGGGCGCCCGTCTGGATCGTCTGCCAAAAGGTCTATTCGGCGGCAATCTGCGCTTCGACCTTTTCCACCCGCACCGCGGCGAATTTGAACTCCGGGATCTTGCCGTAGGGGTCCAGCGCCGGGTTGGTCAGAATGTTGGCGGCGGCTTCCACATAGGCAAAGGGCACGAACACCATGTCCTCGGCGATTGCGCGGTCGGCGCGGGCCATGATCTCGATCGATCCGCGCCGGGTGGTCAGGCGTACCATCTCGCCCGGCTCCACGCCCATCAGCTTCAGGGTGCGCGGGTTGAGAGAGCAGTTCGCCTCCGGCTCCACTGCATCCAGCACCTTGGACCGGCGGGTCATCGAGCCTGTGTGCCAATGCTCCAGCTGGCGACCGGTGGTCATGATCATCGGGAACTCCGCATCCGGCGCCTCGTCCGGGGCGATCACCGCCGCCGGGGTGAAGCGCGCCCGGCCGCTTTCGCGCGGGAAGCCGTCGCCGAACACGATCGCCTGGCCGGGGTCGGTTTCATGCAGCGACGGGTAGGTGATGGTCTCCACCTCCAGGCGCTCCCAGGTGATGTTGTCGAGCGACTTCATGTTCAGCTTCATCTCGGCAAAGACCTCGGAGACATCCTTGTAGTCCCAGGGCAGGCCGATACGCTGCGCGAGGTCAACGGTGATCTGCCAGTCCTCGCGCGCTTCGCCCGGCGGCGGCACCGCGGGACGCACCCGCTGCACCTGCCGGTTGGTGTTGCTGACGGTGCCGTTCTTTTCATAGAGCGCCGAGGCGGGCAGGATGATATCCGCGTAGTTCGCCGTCTCGGTCAGGAAGATATCCTGCACGATCAGCAGCTCCAGCTTGGCGAAGGCATCGCGTGCATGGTCCACGTCCGGATCCGACATCGCCGGGTTTTCCCCCTGGATGTACATGCCCTTGATGTTGCCGGCATAGACCTCGTCGACGATCTCGGTCACCGTCAGCCCCTTCTCGTTCGAGAAGTCGCCGCCGCCCCAGACATCCGTGAAGCTGCGGCGCACGTCGTCCGAGGTCACGGTCTGGTAGTCCGGCAGGAACATCGGGATGAGGCCCGCATCGGACGCCCCCTGCACGTTGTTCTGGCCGCGCAGCGGGTGCAGGCCGGCACCGGGCTTGCCGACATTGCCGGTCATCAGCGCAAGGCTGATCAGGCAGCGCGAGTTGTCGGTGCCGTGGATGTGCTGCGACACACCCATGCCCCAGAAGATCAGCCCCGCCTTGCCGTTCGCAAAGGTGCGCGCGACGCGGCGCAGCTGCTCGGGGGACACGCCGCAGATTTCCGACATCTTTTCGGGCGTGAACTGGCGCAGGTGCTCCTTCTCGGCCTCCCAGTTCTCGGTCCAGCGGTGGATGTACTGGCTGTCGTAGAGCTCCTCCTCGACGATCACATTCATGATCGCGTTCAGCATCGACACATCCGCACCGGGGCGGAACTGCACCATTTCGGTCGCGAACCGGCGCAGGCCGACGCCGCGCGGATCCATCACGATCAGCTTGCCGCCGCGCTTGGTGAACTGCTTGAAGTAGGTCGCCGCAACGGGGTGGTTCTCGATCGGGTTGGAGCCGATGACAATCGCCACATCCGCGTTCTCGATCTCGTTGAAGGTCGCGGTCACGGCACCGGAGCCCACGTTTTCGATCAGCGCCGCAACGGAGGAGGCGTGGCACAGTCGGGTGCAGTGGTCGACATTGTTGTGCTTGAAGCCCTGGCGGATGAACTTCTGAAAGAGATAGGCCTCTTCGTTGGTGCATTTCGCCGAGCCGAAGCCCGCAACCGATTTCGGGTTCTCGTCCCGCAGGCGCATCAGACCCTTGGCAGCGAGATCCATCGCCTCTTCCCAGGTCGCCTCGCGGAAGTGCGTCGACAGATTGCCCGGATCGACGTTCAGACCTTTGGCCGGGGCGTCGTCGCGGCGGATCAGCGGCTTGGTCAGACGGTGCGGGTGGTGGATGTAGTCAAAGCCAAAGCGCCCCTTCACGCACAGGCGGCCCTCATTGGCGGGGCCATTGATGCCCTCGACATATTTGACCTTGCCGTCCTTCACCTTGAGGCTGACCTTGCAGCCGACGCCGCAGAACGGGCAGACGCTTTCGGTTTCGGAGTCGTAATCCTTGCTGTCGCCCACCTGCGCCTCGTCGACCACGGTCGCGGGCATCAGTGCGCCGGTCGGGCAGGCCTGCACGCACTCGCCACAGGCCACGCAGGAGGATGCGCCCATCGGGTCGGCGATATCAAAGGTCGGATAGGCATCATGACCACGGCCCGCCATGCCGATCACGTCGTTCACCTGCACCTCGCGGCAGGCGCGCACGCACAGGCCGCAGGAAATACAGGCATCCAGGTTCACGCTCATGGCGACATGGCTGTCGTCCAGCAGCGGAATGCGGCCCTCTTCCAGCTTGGGAAAGCGGCTTTCAGTGACGCCGTTCAGCTCGGCCATGTCCCACATGTGGCTGGACTTGTCGTGCGCCTTGTCCCGTTCGGGCTGATCGGCCACCAGGAGTTCCATCACCATCTTGCGGGCGTTCTCGGCCCGCGCGTTGTTGGTGGTGACAACCATGCCCTCGGCCGGTTCGCGGATGCAGGAGGCCGCCAGCGTGCGCTCGCCCTCGATCTCCACCATGCAGGCGCGGCAGTTGCCGTCGGGACGGTAGCCCGGCTGCGGCTTGTGGCACAGATGCGGGATCTTCAGCCCGCGGCCATTGGCCACTTCCCAGATGGTCTGGCCTTTTTCTGCCGTGACCTCTTTGCCGTCGAGGGTGAATGTAACGAGATTGCTCATGGTTCAGACCTCCTCGGGGAAATGTTTCATGGTCAGGCGGATCGGGTTCGGCGCCGCCTGGCCCAAACCGCAGATCGAGGCGTCGACCATGGTCTGGCTCAGCTCCTCCAACAGCGACTGGTCCCATTTCGGGGCCTGCATCAGCTTCACCGCCTTTTCGCAGCCGACCCGGCAGGGGGTGCACTGGCCGCAGCTTTCATCCTCGAAGAAGCGCAGCATGTTCAGGGCCGCATCGCGGGCCGAGTCCTGATCCGACAGCACCACCACGGCGGCGGAGCCGATGAAGGTGCCATGCGGCTGCAGCGTGTCGAAATCCAGCGGGATGTCATTCATCGATGCCGGCAGCAGGCCCGAGGACGGACCACCCGGCTGATACGCCTTGAAGCTGTGGCCATCCAGCATGCCGCCCGCGGCCTCGATGATGTCGGTGATGGTGGAGCCGGCGGGCAGCAGATGCACGCCCGGGTTCTTCACCCGGCCCGACACCGAATAGCTGCGCAGCCCCTTGCGGCCGTTCTTCTCGACCGCTTTCAGGCACTCCGGCCCTTCGCGATTGATCTTGCAGACCCAGTACAGGGTCTCGACGTTGTGCACGAGGGTCGGGCGCCCGAAGATCCCCACCTGCGCCACAAACGGCGGGCGGTGGCGCGGCTCACCGCGCTTGCCTTCGATCGACTCGATCATTGCGCTTTCTTCACCGCAGATATAGGCCCCTGCCCCGCGGCGCAGGTCGATGTAGCCCGGCGCAACCACGCCCGCCTCTTCCAGCGCCTTGATCTCGCGGCGCAGGATTTCCAGCACCGCCGGATATTCGTCGCGCATATAGATAAAGGCTTTCTCGGCCTCGACCGCCCAGGCGGCGATCAGCATGCCTTCGAGGAAGACATGCGGGGTGCGTTCCAGATAGTAGCGGTCCTTGAAGGTGCCCGGCTCGCCCTCGTCGCCGTTCACGGCCAGATAACGCGGGCCTTCGTTGGCGCGCACAAAGCCCCATTTGGTGCCGGAGGGGAAACCCGCGCCGCCAAGACCGCGCAGACCCGCTTCCTTGACCTTTTCCTGCACCGCCTCCCAGTCGCCATTCGCGCGCAGCTCTTCCAGCGTCACGTAGCCGCCCGCCAGCGCGTATTCCTGATAGGTCTGATAGTCCGGGATATGCGCGTGGGTGTCACCCGCCGCAATTGCCGCTTCGACCTTTTCGACCGTGGCATGGTCGATGTGGTTATGGCCGATCTCCAGCACCGGCGCGGTGTCGCAGCGGCCCATGCAGGGCGCGCGCAGCACGCGGACCTGGCTGGCGTCCAGACCATCTTCCAGGGCCTGTTTCAGCTGTTCCGCCCCGGCCAGTTCACAGGAAAGCGAGTCACAGACCCGGATGGTCAGCGCCGGCGGCGGCGTCTCGCCCTCGCGCACCACGTCGAAATGCGCGTAGAAGCTGGCGACCTCATAGATCTCCGCCTGCCCGGTGCGCAACTCCTCGGCCAGCGCGCGGATATGCGCCGCGCTGAGGTGGCCGTATTTATCCTGGATCAGATGCAGGAATTCGATCAGCAGATCCCGGTTGCGCGGGCGGTCCCCCAGCAGTGCTTGAACCTCGCTCAGCGCTTGGTCATCCACCTGACGGCCCTTGGGCGTCTTGCGCCCCTTGCCGCGGCCGGATTTCCATACGCCCTTGCTATCATCCAATGGTGCCATCGGGCCCTCCAGTCAGCACGTTATTCATCGGGCAATGCCATCAAGAATGAATATCGTCAAATCTAGAAAACCGATGGAACGATAAGCGCAGCTTATCTCGTGATTTAGGTCGCATCTCCCTCGACAAAGGTCGCAACCACGCTTTTCAGCGCCTGAATGGTGGTCAGCTCCGGGCTGCGGTCCAGCGTCGCCAGGCAAATTTGCCGGTTTTGCTCCGGCTCGACCAGGTCCAGCACGCAGGTTCCGCCCAGCCTGCCCAGCGCCTGTGTCAACGCCCGCGGCAGAATCGCCGCCGCCGATCCCTCCAGCGCCAGCACCATCGAGGCCATGAACCCGTTGGATTCAGAGACGATCTCCGGCTTGCATCCGAGATCGGCAAAGATGCGGTCCAGAATGCGACGGTTCTGCATCTGCTGGTTCAGAAGGCTCAGTGGCAGCTCTGCGGCCTCGGCCCAGGTGATCGAGCCGTCCCGCCCGGCCACCATCGCCTCCGGAGCCAGCAACACGTAGCTTTCATCATAAAGCGGGCGCACCGTTACCAGGTCGCGGCCCATGCTGTCGGCATAGGTGATACCGGCGTCTATTGTACCATCATAAAGCCGCTGCTGGATAGCCAGAGATGTCGTCGCTTCCAGTTGGGTCAGGATCCGCGGATAGCGCTGCCGCACCTGGTCCACCAGCTGCGCCGCCCAGGCGGTGGCGGTCGGGATCACGCCCAGCACCAGCGTGCCGGTCACCTCGCCCCGGCTGGCGGCGATTTCCTGTTCCAGCGCCCGGGCATCATCCAGGATCGACCGCCCCCGGCGGACAATCATCAGCCCCTCCTCGGTCAGCCCCTGAAACCGGTTGGCCCGGCGCACGATGGACAAGCCAAGCCGGTCTTCCAGGTTGCGGATCCGCATGGAAAAGGCCGGTTGCGACATGCCGCATTCGGCCGCCGCCTTGGCAAAATGCTGGTGCCGGGCCAAGGCCGTCAGCAGCTGGAGTTCCTTGAGTTCAATCATGGCGAAACCTTATGCCCGCCCGGACGGCAGGCGCAATGGGCACGACCGATGCAAACCACGGCCCATGACGCCCCGGACCACATTTGCCGCAGGCCCGCCGCCGCGCCAGCCACGGACACGCGCCGCAGAGACGCCGGGTCAGGCGCCCACCGGCTCCAGCGTGTCATGCAGGGCATCACCATAGGCTTTGCTCAGGCTGTCCAGCGCGTTGCGCGTCGCACGCAGCTGCTGGGCCAGATCGCCATGCGACACCTGCACCCGGCGGGCCAGCGCCGCGCGCTGCCGCAGCAGCCCGTCCAGCACCTCTGCCCCCCGTTCGGTCAGCCGATAGCTCACCCCGGACCGCCCGGCCCCCTGCTTGCAGGTCAGGCCGGCCGCGCCTAGTTTGCGCAGGGAGTATTGGATATTGGGAATGTCGATACGGTTGGTTGCGGCGGCCAGTTCCTTGATCGCCTTGGGCTTGCCCTCGTCGCCGATCAGCTGCAACAGGGTAACCTCCGCACCGGTCAGCGACACGTCGCTGATCTGTTCAAAGCCATGCACCTGCCAACGCGCCAGCCCTTCGGCGGCCCGTTGCACGGCCAACGCCAGCGCCTGGATGTCCTGCGCGACAGACTGTTGCTGATCCGAGCCAGAGGTCTGCGCCTCAGCAGATGGGGAAAGTGGAATGGGGGCGGTATTTATCTCCAACGAACGAACTCCAATATTAAAATGGCCATGCCAGCGCACGGCAGAACACCGGGATACAAACCGAAACCAACCCAATACGGCCCACAAACGACCGATACGACGCAAACGCGAAACCGCGAAGCGTCCAGGCGACTCCGAAAAATCCGAACTAAATTCTAAGCAATATATCCAACCATTTGTGACAAGGTTCAATACCGAAGCTTCCAAGCCCGTTTTCAGGCCGTCCCAACACCACATCTTTCACGTGGAACATCCCGAACATCGCCCAGCGCCACCCGCGGATGGCCCGACGTCTGCACCCGGCGCCTTCTCCAATGCCGGGTGGCCAGCAGCGTGGATTGCCCGCAAGGCCCGCCACCACTGGACAACCCGCGCCCCCGTGGCTACCCAAAGACCCACAAGGCCCCTCATGTGGCTCCGCCGCCCTGCACCTGCCAGGGGCCGCGCGCCGCCACACAGGGGCGTCGTTCTGCACAACCGCTGAGGCCCGGCATGCGTATCGACAGTTTCGGAGCCACCCCGGATGGGCATAACGTCGAGCGCATCACTCTGCGCAACGGCGGGATGTGGGCACAGATCCTGACCCTTGGCGCGGTCCTGCGCGACCTGCGACTGGAAAGCCACCCCGCGCCGCTGGTGCTGGGGCTGAACTCCGCCGCCGATTACTGGGACAGCCCCTGGTATTTCGGGGCCATCGTTGGCCGCGTCGCCAACCGGGTTGCCCGGGGGCACCTGCCGCTCAACGGCACCGATCACCAGCTGGACCGGAACTTTCTGGGAAAACACATGCTGCACGGCGGGCGGGATGGGCTGCACCGGCAGGTCTGGACGATCGAGGCCGCCGAGGACGCCAGCGTCACGCTTGGCTGCCGCCTCGCGGATGGTCACATGGGCTTTCCCGGCGCGCTGCAGGTCACATGTCGCTACAGCCTCCACCCCGACAACAGCCTGGAGGTCACGCTGAGCGCCCGGACCGACGCCGACACGGTCTGCAATCTGGCGCCGCATTTCTATTTCAATCTGGATGACAGCGGCGATCTGCGCCACCACCGCCTGCAGGTGCAGGCGGATCAAATCCTCGAAACGGACGCGGATCTCGTGCCCACCGGCAAGTGCCTGCAACTGGATGGCCACCCCAAGGACCTGCGCCGCCCGCGCGCCGCCGCCGCGACCGCGCTCGATGACAATTACTGCTGTTCGCAAACGGTCATGCCGAGGCGCGAAGTGGCCCACCTGCACAGCACCGCTTCCGGCATCGGAATGCGGTTGCACAGCAATCAACCGGGGTTGCAGGTGTTCAACGCAGCCGGGATGCGCAGCCAACACCCAGGGCTCGACGGGCGTTCATACGGCAACCACGCCGGTATTGCACTGGAACCCCAAGGCTGGCCGGACGCCGTGCACCACCCGACGTTCCCGTCAATCATCCTGCGCCGCAACGCGCGCTATGAGAGCCGCAATCTCTTTTCTTTCGAGCACCTTGCAGGAAATGGGGCTGGTCCGGGCTGAAGCCGGATACAGTCTTCCCGATGCAGCCAAAGCCGCAGCGGAACGTACATCCGCCGACACCGCACGTTGATCAGCTGCGCGCGATCAATTCTCTGCAAACAGGAGGGAGGGTAGTGGCGGACCGAGGAGGATTCGAACCCCCGACCCCTTGATTCGTAGTCAAGTACTCTATCCAGCTGAGCTATCGGTCCACTGCGGCGGGGTTTATCCTTGGCACCGAGGCAGCGCAACCCCAAAAACAAAAAACTTTCACTTGCCTGTCACATGCCCCGCGCGACGGCCGCCGACTGCCTGCCCGGCGCAGCTCAGAGCGCGCCGTCCCCCTTGGGCAGACACACCTCGAAGGTCGTGCCCGCCGGGCTGGTTTCGCGCAGCTTCACCGCGCCGCCGTGACCGCGCGCCAGCTCATCCGCGATGGCCAGCCCCAGCCCCGTTCCGCCCTTGCGCGCGCCGCCCTGGAAGGGGGTGAACAATTTGTCCTGGGCGCGTTTCGGCAAGCCGGGACCGGTGTCGCTGACGGTGATCAGCCAGCGGCTGTCGTCCTCGTGGCAGGCCACGGTGATACGGCCGGGCTGCCCGGTGGCGGCAATCGCCTGACGGGCATTGCGCACCAGGTTCATCACGATGCGGAACAGCTGCTCGGGGTCCCCCCGCAGCATCATCGGCTTGGGCACCGCGTTGACGATGTCCGCAAGACCGCCATCCGCGGCCAGCCGCTCGCTCTCGACGATGTCCTCGACAATCTCATGCAGGCAAATGACGGCAAAGGTCGGCGCGGGCTCTTCGGCGCGGCCAAAGGCCAGCGTGCCCTCGCACAGCGAGACCGCGCGGGTGATCGAATTCACCAGCTTGGGGGCGAGACGCCGCACGAGGGGATCTTCGCTCATCTCGATGCGGTCGGTGAACAGCTGCGCCGAGGTCAGGATATTGCGCAGATCGTGGCTCACCTTGGCCACCGCGCCGCCAAGCTGCGCCAGCCGTTCACGCTGTTTCAGCGCCTGGGTCAGCTCGGTCTGCAGCTGCATCAGCGCCTCCTCCGCCTCGCGCAGCTCGGCAAGGCGCGAGCTGGGATGGATGATGCCGCGGGCATCCTCCGGCGCCGCCGCATAGCGCTGCATGTATCCCACCACCGCCTTGATCGGCTTTACCAGCACGATTCGCACCGCCACGAACAACAGCAACGCCGTGAAGATCGAGATCACCGCCGACAGGATCAGGATCCGCACGCCATAGTCGATCATCGCCATCCGCAGGGGCGCGGTTTCCATGGTGATCTCGATCAGCAGACCGGCGTCATGGACCGGCGCGCCGATCACCCGGATGATCTCGTTTTCCGGGTTGGCCAGGCGCAGCATCGCATCGCGCACCAGCACCAGCGCACTGGCCATGCGCAGATCATAAGTCGCCGCGATCGGCTGCGGAATCGGCGAGGCCAGCATCAGCTGGCGGACCTCGTCACGGCGCAGCACCACGTTGAACACCCCCGCCGTCTCCAGAAGCTCCGCCTCCAGCTCGCTTTCCAGCATGTCATCCGCCAGCAGCGCCAGAGAGGCGATCTGGGCGCGCTCCAGCCGCGCCGCCAGGTAGTCTTCGCGAAACCGTGCGATCGAAGGCACGAAGATCAGCACCTCGGCCAGCATCACGAAGACCGTGGTCAGAATCAGAAATCGGCCCGAAAGCGTGTTGAGCATTCCGCCGCCCCTGTTCCTCACCCCGTCCTAGCGCCGCCAGCGCTGCACCAGCTGCACCGCCCGCTTGACCAGATCACTATCGAACAACCGGGGCGAGAAGTAGGCTCCAGCCACCCGCTTGTTGATTTCGCCGACCGTGGGATAGGGCGCAACCATTGCAGCAATCTGGCTCATTTTCAGGCGGTTGGCCAGTGCCATCGACCAGAGCGAAATCAGCTCCCCGGCCTGCTGGCCAACGATCGTCACCCCCACCGGGCGACCGCGATGCACCATCACCTTGATGAATCCGTCGGTCTTGCGCTCAGCCACGGCCCGGTCATTCTCGCGGAAGTCGAACCGCACCACCTCCAGCTTGGCGCCATAGATGTCGCGCGCGGCCCGCTCCTGCAGCCCGACCTGGGCCAGCTCCGGATCGGTATAGGTGACACGCGGGAGATGGCTGGTCTTTGCCGCCGACGGCAATCCAAACAGCGCCGAGCGGATGATGACGCTGGCGTGATAGCCCGCCACATGGGTGAACTGCAGCCCGCCCGCCGCATCGCCGATGGCATAGACGCGCCGATTGCTGGTCAGCAGGCTGTCGTCCACCCTTATACCATTGCCCGCGGTTTCGATCCCGGCGGCAGACAGGTTCAGCCGGTCGATATTGGCGCGCCGCCCGACCGCCATCAGCAAATGGCTGCCGTGAAAGCGGCTGCCGTCGCGGGTCTCCACCTCGATGGCCCCCGCCTGCCCCGACACGCGCGAGACCATCGCCCCCTCGGCGATCTCCACGCCCTCGGCGCGCAGGGCGTCCAGCACCAGCGACACGGCCTCCGGGTCATCCTGGCCCAGCGCCCGCTGGCCTTCGATCACGGTGACCTTGCTGCCCAGCCGCACATGCGCCTGCGCCATTTCCATGCCGATCGGGCCGCCGCCGACGATCAGCAGATGCGCCGGGCGTTCGCGCAGGTCGAACAGCGTCTCGTTGGTGAGATACGGCACGGTGTCCAGCCCCGGCACCGGCGGCACCAGCGGTGACGATCCGGTGGCGATCACCACCCGCCGCGCGGTGATGCGGTGGGCGCCCGCCTCGACCTCGGTTTCCGAGACGAAATGACCGAACTCGCGGATCACCCGCACGCCCAGCCCCTCGAACCGTTCCTGGCTGTCCACCGGGGCGATGGTTTCGATCACCTGCCGCACGTGGCCCATCGCGGCGGTGTAATCCGGCTGCGGACGGCTTGGCGGCACTCCAAAGGCCGCGGTCTGCGCCGGGCCATGCGCCGCCTTGGCACTGGCCAGCAGCGCCTTGGACGGGACACAGCCGTAGTTCAGGCAGTCGCCGCCCATCTTGTGGCCTTCCAGCAGCACCACATCGGCGCCCATCTGGCTGGCACCCGCCGCCACCGACAGCCCGCCGGACCCCGCGCCGATCACCAACAGGTCGCAGTTGATACGCTCCATACCCAATTCCCCCGTTATGTCTTGCCACGCTTGCCGCGCAGGGCTTTCACCAGGATCGGCATCGCCGCCAGCACGCAGAGCCCCAGAATCGGCCCCAGCACATGCGGCTCCCACAACAGGGTCAGATCCGGCTTGCCGCCGCGGTCGAACACGGCGCCCAGCCCCACGCCGATCCAGGTAAAGACGATGGCCCCGGGGATGATTCCCACCGCCGTCGTCCACAGGAAGTTGCGCAGCCTCACCCCGACCAGCGCGGGCAGCAGGTTGGCGACAAAGAAAGGCACCGCAGGCACCAGCCGCAGCAGCAGCAGCACCTCGACCTCATTCTCGCGCAGCGCCTGCTTCAGCATCTGCACCCGGCCCTCGGCGGCCTCCATGCGGGCGGTCAGTAGTGCCCCCAGCCCCCAGCGCGCCGCCAGAAAGATGCCCGCCGCGCCGATGGTGGCCGCCACCACGTTGAACAGCGTCCCCGCCACCAGCCCAAACAGGAACCCGCCGGTGACCGAGGCCACAGCGGCGCCGGGCAGCGAGAAGACCACGATCACAATGTAGAGCCCGACAAAGGCCGCAACCAGTCCCGGATAGTTCTGATCCCGGAATGCCATCAGCGCTTCGCGGTTGTCGCGCAAGGTTTCAAAGGTGAGGTAATCGCGCAGCGTCACCGCACCGATCAGCGCCACGGCGACAACCGCGATCAGCGGCAGGTGGCGCAACACACCCGGCCGGGTGTCGGGCTGGTGGCTGGGCTGCGGTTCGGAATTCTGTGGCTTGCTCATGGTGTGTCTGGGTCCGTCTTGTTCGCTGGCCTTGTAGCTATGCCTTATATGGCCTGCGCACGAGAGCAAGTGCGCCCGGATCACGGGCGGTTGATCTGCCCCTCGTGTTACGTGAGAATTATGACGCGCCGGGGCCGAATCCTGTAACACTGGCCGCCACGCGGGGGCGGCGACCATGGTTTTTTGACAGAAATGTTGCGGTTCGGGCTGAAACTTGGCGAAAACCCTGCCCACGGGGTTTGACTTACCCGCCATTCCCTTCTACAGACCGGGCTTCGAGATAGACACCGGGGCAGGCCGATTCCATGCCCGACCCGTAGACAATATGTGGAGACCGGAGCGATGAAACGCACCTATCAGCCTTCGAACCTGGTTCGCAAACGCCGCCACGGCTTCCGTGCGCGCATGGCCACCAAGGCAGGCCGCAAGATCCTGAACGCACGCCGCGCACGCGGTCGCAAGGCACTGAGCGCATAAGCTCAGTTCCAGTTCTGACGGACATGACACCGCCGGAGACCCCCAAGGATGGCCAAGCTGCCCGCGGGGATCAGTCTCCGGCGGTGTCCGTTTGCGCATCTGACGCGCCGCAGATCGATGTCATGGCCAAGCGCCGCGACTTCCTCGCCTGCGCCCGTCCGCCTGCGCGCAAGCAGGGCACCAAGGCGATGATGCTGCAGGGCCGCGACCGCAAGGACGCCTCGGGGATCCGCGTCGGTTTCACCTGTTCCAAGAAAGTCGGCAACGCGGTGGCCCGCAACCGGGCCAAGCGCCGCCTGCGCGAAGCCGCCCGCCTGGTGCTGCCCACCCATGGCCGCGCGGGCTGGGACTACGTGCTGATCGGGCGCGCCAACGAGACCGCCCAGCGCCCGTTCGAGGATCTGAAGCGAGACCTCATCTACGCGCTGAAAAAGGTCCACGGCGCCTAGGCGCCCCCCCTTCCATTCAGACCTCGCTACCCGCCAAATGTCCGGCCGGAGCCTGTGGCCTTCTCTGGAAGGTCGCTTTCCCCCCGCCACCGTGCCGGGGCCCGGGCGTGGTCCTGATTGCCATAGCGCGCAACTCTGCGTATCTATCGCCCATGACACCCCTGGCCCATATCCTGGCACTCCCCGTGCGCGCCTACCGGCTGCTGTTCAGCCCCTGGGTCGGTTTCAATTGCCGCTACCAGCCCACCTGCTCGGCCTATGCCCTTGAAGCCCTGGAGAAACATGGGGCCATTCGCGGCGCATGGCTGACGGCCCGCCGCATCGGGCGCTGCCACCCCTTTGGCGGCGACGGCTACGACCCGGTGCCGGACACCGACCAGCACGACTGACATCGGCACCGCTTTTTGTCTTGGCAAAACGCCGATCCTCGGCTAGGGCGCGACCATGCTTGATGATGATCTGGACGAAATCCATCCGCTGTTCGCCGGTGCGCCCTCGACCACCGAGTTCAAGAAGCTCCGCAAACGCATCGTGCGCTACGCGCGCGAGGCGATCGAGCAATATGGCATGGTCGAACGGCGCGAGGACGGCAGCACCCCGAAATGGCTGGTCTGCCTGTCCGGCGGCAAGGACAGCTATACCCTGCTGGCGGTGCTGTATGAGCTGAAGTGGCGCGGCCTTCTGCCGGTGGACCTGCTGGCCTGCAACCTCGACCAGGGCCAGCCCGGCTTTCCCGCCACCGTGCTGCCGGAGTTCCTGGAAAAGATGGGCGTGCCGCACCGGATCGAGTATCAGGACACCTATTCCATCGTCGTCGACAAGGTGCCGCAGGGGCGCACCTACTGCGCACTGTGTTCGCGCCTGCGCCGCGGCAACCTTTACCGCATCGCCCGCGAGGAGGGCTGCTCAGCGGTGGTGCTGGGCCATCACCGCGACGACATCCTGGAAACTTTCTTCATGAACCTGTTCCACGGCGGCCGCCTCGCGACCATGCCGCCCAAGCTGGTGAACGAGGAAGGCGACCTGTTTGTGTTCCGCCCGCTGGCCCATGTGGCCGAGGCCGACTGCGAGAAATTCGCCCGCGCGATGAACTACCCGATCATCCCCTGCGATCTGTGCGGCAGCCAGGACGGGCTGCAACGCCAGCAGGTGAAACAGATCCTTGACCAGTGGGAATCAAACAGCCCCGGACGCCGCCAGGTGATGTTCCGCGCATTGATGAACGCCCGGCCATCGCATCTTCTGGACCCGAAACTGTTCGATTTTGCGGGGCTTCAACTGAAGAATGCCGATTCCCCGCCGGAAAATGACGGGATTCCGAAACTGCGTTAACTCCCGAGTCAGAACCGCGCCCTAGTCTATGTCCGGAATGACTGGATGCAGACGAAAGGTCTGACGATGATGAACACCGGTTCAGGACTCCTGGCGCGACTGCGAAAGATACTGGCGCCGGCGCTGTTTGGCCCTCCCATGCTGGCCTTTCTGCCGGCGCTGTCGCTGGCAACCTACTGGCTGGGCGGCGAAGTCGCGCTGCTGGCCGTGGCGCTTGGCCTGCCGGTGCTGATCGTCGCCACCGGCGGATTCGCCCGGTTCGGCGGCAATGGCATGCCGCATGACAGCGTCACCGGCATGGTGCTGCGGGACGGGTTTGAAAAAGCCGCTGAACAGGTGTTCGAGGAATGCGGCGCGTCCAACCTGCGCGCCGCCATCTTCGTGATCGAACTGGATGATTACCGCGCCCTGACCGACCGCCATGGGCAAGAGGCCGGGGACCGCATCATGCAGCACTGCGGCAGCCAGATCACCTCGGTGCTGCGCGAAGGGGACACCGTGGCGCGCATTGGCGACAGCCGGTTCGGTGTCTGCCTGTCGCCGACCCTGCAACTGGATCTGGAGCTGTGCATCCAGCTGGCGGGCCGCATGCAGGCCGCCGCCGAGGAACCGGTGCCGCTGGATGGCACCACCGTCTACCTGAGCTCGTCGATCGGCTTCTGCCAGCGCCACCGCGCGCCCGGCAACACGACCACCGACTGGATCAGCGCCGCCACCGCCGCCCTGGCCGAGGCCCGCAGCAACGGCCCCGGCGGCATCCGCGCCTTTTCCACCGATCTGCCGAGCCGTGGCAACACCCGCTCTAACCTGCGCGAGGAAGCTGCCGACGCGCTGGAGGCCGGGCACATCCAGGCCTGGTTCCAGCCGCAGATCTGCACGGACACGGGCCGCATCTCGGGGTTCGAAGCGCTGGCCCGCTGGTCGCACCCGGTGCAGGGGCTGGTGCCGCCCTCCACCTTCCTGCCCGCGCTCGAAGAGGCCGGGCTGATGGACCGGCTGAGCCAGGTGATGCTGTACAACGCGCTGGTCGCGATCAAGGCCTGGGACGAGGCGGGTGTGCATGTGCCCAGCGTCGGCGTCAATTTCGCCACCCAGGAGCTGCGCAACCCCGGCCTCGCTGCCCGCGTGAAATGGGAGCTGGAGCGTTTCGACCTGGCCCCGGAACGCCTCTGCGTGGAAATCCTCGAAACGGTGATGACCGACCAGCCCGATGACACCATCACCCGCAACATCACCGCACTCAGCGAGATGGGATGCCGGATCGACCTCGATGACTTCGGCACCGGCCATGCCTCGATCGCCGCGGTGCGCCGCTTCAGCATCTCGCGGATCAAGATCGACCGCTCCTTCGTGATGAAGGCCGATCAGGACCCGGAACAGCAAAAGCTGATCTCCGCAGTGCTCAGCATGGCGGAACGGCTGGACCTTGAAACCCTCGCCGAGGGCGTGGAAACCACCGGCGAACATGCCCTTCTGGCACAGCTCGGCTGCGGTCACGTGCAGGGCTTCGGCATCGGCCGCCCGATGCCCTTCGACCAGACACTGGACTGGATCACCGCCCACCAGGCGAAGCTTCAGGACACGCCCGCGATCGGCCGCCAACGCCCCTGACCGGTCCAATTCTACCGTATTTTATGCCGCGCCGGAGGCTCTGCCGCCCCGGCGCGACGTGATTCTGCTTGACCTTTGCGGCCCACCTCTGTTGAACCCCACCTGTCCTTCCCTACACGAGGTGGCAGTCCCCAATGGACGATCAGAACAAAAATCTAATTCTCGCAACCGCTCTCAGCTTCCTGGTGATCCTCGGCTGGTACACTCTCTTCCCGCCGCCGGAGCCGGAACAGGCGCCGGAGACCGCGATCAGCGAAACCGCCCCCGCGGGCGACATCGCCGCCGCGCCAAGCGCCGGTGCCGACAGCGTCGCGGACGCCTCCACCGCCGAGGCGGAAGCCTCCCAGGCCCCCCGCCTGGAGATCGAAACCCCGCGCATCACCGGCAGCATCTCGCTGCAGGGCGGGCGGATCGACGATCTTGCGCTGAAGGACTACCGCGAGACCCTGGACGAGAATTCGCCGATCGTCACGCTGCTGAAACCGGTTGGTGAAGCGCAGGCCTATTACGCGCTCTATGGCTGGGCACCCGGTGCCGGTCTTTCGGCGAGCGACGTGCCCGGGGCCAACACCCTGTGGTCCGCCCCCGAAGGCGCCACCCTGACACCGGACAGCCCGGTGACGCTGACCTGGGACAACGGCAAGGGTCTGACCTTCAACCGCACCATCGCGGTCGACAAGGATTACATGTTCTCGGTCACCCAGTCGGTCACCAACGCCTCCGGCGGCACCGTGTCGCTGGCGCCCTATGGCACGCTGGCGCGCCATGGCCTGCCGCAGGATCTGAAGAACTTCTTCATCCTGCACGAGGGGCTCGTCGGCATGGCCGATGGCGAGCTGTCCGAGATCGATTACGACGACATGGAAGATTTCGAGCTGGACCCCCGTGACGGGGCCCGCGCCGAGGTCCGCCAGGTCGCCGAAAACGGCTGGATCGGCTTTACCGACCATTACTGGATGACCACCCTGGTGCCCGCACCGGGTCAGGGGTTCCGCTCGATCGCCAAATTCGACGAACGTCGCGGCATCTACCAGTCCGACATCGTGCTGCCCGCGGTGACCTTGGCCGAGGGCCAGAGCTCCGAGGTGACCACGCAGCTGTTTGCCGGTGCCAAGGAATGGGCCACCATCCGCGAATATGAATCCGCGGGCATCAAGGGCTTCCTCGATGCCATCGACTGGGGCTGGTTCTTCTTCCTGACCAAGCCGATGTTCTGGCTGCTGCATAATCTGAACGTGCTGATCGGCAACATGGGCTGGGCGATCATCGGCCTGACCGTTGTGATCAAGATCCTGGTGTTCCCGCTGGCCTACAAGTCCTACGCCTCGATGGCGAAGATGAAAGAGCTTCAGCCGGAGATGGAGAAGCTCAAGGAACGCGCCGGCGACGACCGCCAGAAGATGCAAAAGGAGATGATGGAGCTCTACAAGAAGGAGAAGGTGAACCCCGCCGCGGGCTGCCTGCCGATCCTGATCCAGATCCCGATCTTCTTCTCGCTCTACAAGGTGATCTTCGTCACGCTGGAACTGCGCCACGCGCCTTTCTTCGGCCCCTTCCAGGACCTCAGCGCGCCGGACCCGACCTCGATCTTCAACCTGTTCGGCCTGCTGCCCTGGGCAGCCCCGGCCCCGGACAGCCTCCTCGCCCTGGTCTTCATCGGCATCCTGCCGATCCTGCTGGGCATCTCGATGTGGCTGCAGCAAAAGCTGAACCCGGCGCCCACCGATCCGACCCAGCAGATGATCTTTGCCTGGATGCCTTGGGTGTTCATGTTCATGCTCGGCGGCTTTGCCTCTGGCCTGGTGGTCTACTGGATTGCCAACAACACGATCACCTTCACCCAGCAGTATCTGATCATGCGGAGCCACGGCTATACGCCGGATGTGTTCGGCAACATCAAGCAAAGCTTCAAGAAGAAGCCCAAGGTGGAGAAGTGATGACCCATCAGGTCACAAGTCTCTGGCGCCACCCGCTCAAATCCCATGGGCGGGAGGCACTGGAAAACGTCACCATGAGCGCCGGGCAGACCATGCCCGGCGACCGTGTTTGGGCGGTTGCCCATGACAGCTCCAAGGCGGACGACACCGCCTGGGTGCCCTGCCAGAATTTTACCCGGGGTGCCAAGGCGCCCCAGCTGATGGCCATCGATGCCCGGCTGGATGATGCCTCCGGCCAGCTGACCCTGCGCCACCCGGACCGCCCAGAGCTGACCTTTGATCCCGACGCGGCCGAGGACCTGCCGCGTTTCCTGGACTGGAGCCAGCCGCTGCTGCCCGCCAACCGCGCCGCGTCGGCCCGCATCGTGCGGGTGCCGGGACGCGGCATGACCGACACCGCATTTCCCTCTGTCACCCTGTGCAACCAGGCCTCCCACCGCGCGGTGGAACAGGCGATCGGCCATGATCTGTCGCCGCTGCGCTGGCGCGGCAACATCTGGTTCGACCTCGGCGAAGCCTGGGTCGAGAACACCTGGCTCGGCCGCGAGGTGCAGATCGGCGAGGCCGTCTTTGCGGTGCGCGAGCGGGTCACCCGCTGCCTGGCCACCACCGCCAACCCTGAAACCGGCGAACGCGACGCCGACACGCTCAAGACCCTCAAGGACAATTGGGGCCACCAGGATTTCTCGGTCTATGCCGAGGTGGTGCGCGGCGGCGAAATCCGCCTGGGCGACGCGGTAAAGGTACTGTGATGCAGATGCAATTTTCCCTCGCCGAGGCGCCGGACGACGCAGCCGCCGAAAAGGGCCGCAAGCTCTTTGCCCGCGAGACCGAATTCCTGAAGGGCGTGGTGGCGATGAACGGCCTGCCCGATGCCGACCGGCTGGAGGTCTGCTTTGCCGGCCGTTCCAACGTCGGCAAGTCGAGCCTGATCAACGCGCTGACCGGCACCAAGGGCATCGCGCGCGCCTCCAACACGCCGGGGCGCACGCAGGAGATCAACTTCTTCACCCAGGGGCCGGATCTGTATCTGGTCGACCTGCCCGGCTATGGCTATGCCAACGCGCCGCTGAAGGTGGTGGAGCAGTGGCAGAAGCTGCTGAAACGCTACCTGTCGGGTCGCCAGAACCTGCGCCGCGCCTTTGTGCTGATCGACAGCCGCCACGGGGTGAAACCGGTGGACGACGAGATCATGAAGCTGCTGGACACCTCCGCCGTGACCTTCCAATGCGTTCTGACCAAGGCCGACAAGGTCAAGGAAAAGGACCGCGCCAAGGTGCTCGAGCAAGTGAAGGGCGCGCTGGCCAGACACCCCGCCGCCTACCCCGAGATCGTGCTGACCTCGTCTGAGAAAGGCGACGGCATCGCCACGCTGCGGTCGATCATCGCCGGGCTGTAACGACATGCTCAGCCGCCTGCCTTCCCTGCTGGTTGTGATCGCCCTGGCCATGGCCGGGCTGATCCCGACCGGCTGGATGCCGGGCAGCACGACCAACGGCAAGGTACTGCTGGTGATCTGTACCGGCCACGGCCCGGTGGAAACCTGGGTCGATCTGGACAGCGGCGAGCCCCATGCGCCCGCCGACCAGATGGAAGACCGCAGCTGCCCCTTTGCCGCCATCGGCGCGACGGCCCTGCTGCCGGACAGCCAGATCTCACTTGAACTGGATGCGCCGCTCGGCAGCCGTTGGGCGCGTGAGGCCTTCACCCATCACAGCGCCGGGTTCCACTGGCGCTACGACGCCCGCGGCCCGCCCGCGCTCTCCTGACTTCGCAGAACACTCCCTGATTTTCCAGCCGGTAGCCCGCTGCCCGGCCCTGTTCCGATATGGAGAGACCCAATGGCGACCAGCCAAACGCAATCCGCGCCCTCCGCGCGCCCGCTGTCCGAGAAATTCTACTTCGCCGCCTGGCGCTGGCATTTCTATGCCGGGCTATACGTGATCCCCTTCCTCATCGTGCTGGCCGTCACGGGCCTGATCATGATGTACATCGCCCTGTTTGACGGCCGTGACGGCGAATATGTGACCATTCCGCAGGGAGAGACCGCCCTGCCCATCGTCGCCCAGACCCAGGCCGCGCTGGACCATCTGCCCGGGGCCGCACTGGTGGAATGGATCGGCCCCAAGGCCGATGACCGCGCCGCCGTGGTGCGCGTCGCGGTCGAAGACGGCCAGCGCATGGTCGCGGTCGATCCCTACACGGCTGAGGTGGTGGAGGTCTGGGACCGCCGTGCGGGCTGGTATGACGTCCTGACCGATATCCACGGCACCCTGCTGCTCGGTGATCTCGGCGACCGGCTGATCGAGATTGCCGCCGGGCTTGGCATCGTGCTGGTGCTGACCGGTCTTTACCTCTGGTGGCCGCGCGGCAGGTCAGCCGCCGCCTTCCTTCCCAACCTCGCCGCCCGCGGCCGCGCCCTGTGGAAGAGCCTGCATGCGGTCACCGGCGTCTATATCTCGCTGCTCCTGGTGGTGTTCCTGGTCTCGGGCCTCGCCTGGTCGGGCTTCTGGGGCGAGCGCTTCGTGCAGGCCTGGTCCAGCTTCCCGGCCCAGAAGTGGGAGGCGGTGCCGCTGTCCGACAGCACCCACGCCGGGCATATGAACCACGGCGCGACCAAGGACGTGCCCTGGGCGCTGGAGCAGACCCTGATGCCCGAATCCGGCTCTGACGCGGGCCTCACCGGCCTGCCGCAGGGCACGCCCGTAAATGGCAATTCGGTGGCGGCACTGGCCCGTGCGCTGGGATACGAGGGGCGCTTCCGCATCGTCTTCCCGCGCAATGACAGCGGGGTGTTCACCATCAATCAGGACAGCATGAGCAACGACAGCCACTGCCCGACCTGCGACCGCACCGTGCATGTCGACCAGTTCACCGGCAAGATCCTCGGCGACGTGAAATTCGCCGACTATTCGCTGGCGGGCAAATCCATGGCCGTCGGCATCGCCTTTCACGAAGGCGATCTGGGGCTGTGGAACGTGGTTCTGAACACGGTCTTCTGCCTTGCGGTGATCTTCACCTGCGTCTCGGGCGTGGTGATGTGGCTGAAGCGCCGCCCCGCGGGTGCGGCCCGCCTTGCCGCACCGCCGCTGCCCGCGGAGCTGCCGTTCTGGAAAGGCGCGGTGCTGATCGGGGCGCTGGTCTCGCTGGCCTTCCCGCTGACCGGGCTGGTGCTGCTGGCGGTGCTGGCGTTCGATGTACTGCTGCTGGGCAATATCCCGGCGCTGAAACGCGCGGTCAGCTGACCCTGATCAGGCGCTGCCCGGCCTATCGGCCGGGCGGTTTCCCAGCACTCAGACGTGCTGCGCGCCGTTCACCTCGATCTCGGCGCCGGAGATATAGGAGCTGCCTTCCGAGCACAGGAAATAGATGGCCGAGGCCACCTCCTCGGGCTGGCCCAGCCGCTGCATCGGCAGTTTCTCGACGATCTTCTCGGTGCCGGGTGACAGGATCGCGGTCTCGACCTCGCCCGGGGCAATGGCGTTCACCCGCACCCCCATCGGGCCGAAATCATGCGCCATCTCCCGCGTCAGCGCCGCCAGCGCCGCCTTGGAGGTGGCATAGGCGGCGCCTGCAAAAGGATGCACCCGGCTGCCCGCGATCGAGGTCACATTCACCACCGATCCCTTGGCCGCCGCCAGCTCATCCTTCAGCCCCCGCGCCAGCACCACCGAGGCAAAGAAGTTCACGTGAAAGACCTTGCCCCAGTCCATCAGGTCGGTGTTCAGGGTGTTCAACCGCTCGCCATTGGGGCCTTTGGGCGAGATGCCTGCATTGTTGACCAGCGCATCCAGCTTGCCATCCAGCAGCTCCTGGATCTGCCCGACCGCGTTGATGGTGTCCGAGGGGTCCGACAGATCCAGTTGCACGTGATTCTCCCGGCCACCGCCCCAGGGGCATTCCTGCGGGAAGGGTTGGCGTGAACAGGTGATGACCCGCCAGCCTTCGGCGTTGAAGCGGCGCACCGTGGCGTGGCCAATGCCGCGGCTGGCTCCGGTCAGCAGCAATGTTTTCTGACGCATCAGATGGTCCTCATCGACGATTGCGCCCCGACCCTATCACCGGCACCGGCGGTGGCAATGGCCCGCGTGAATAGCGCCCTGCGACGCAGGCAATGCTTGGCAGCGACGACGGAACCGCCTAAACCCGTGACACCTAGGGATGATGACAGCGATGAAGACACAGAACATGAACCGCGACTGGATTGCCACTGCCGAGACCCTTTCAAGCGCGCTGCCCTACCTGCAGCGCTATGACGGGGCGATCGTCGTCATCAAGCTGGGCGGCCACGCCATGGGCAGCGACGAGGCGATGGAGACCTTCGCCCGCGACATCGTGCTGATGCGGCAGGTCGGGGTGAACCCGGTGATCGTGCACGGCGGCGGGCCGATGATCAACGCCATGCTGGACAAGCTGGACATCCAGTCGGAGTTCGTGAACGGCAAGCGCGTGACCGATGCCGCGACCATGGAAGTGGTCGAGATGGTGCTGTCCGGCGTCGTCAACAAGCGCATCGTGCAGGCGATCAACGCCCAGGGCGGCCGCGCCGTGGGCCTGTCGGGCAAGGACGCCAACCTGATCACCTGCGATCAGGCCAACCCCGATCTCGGCTTTGTCGGCGCCCCGGCAGAGATGGATCCCAAGGTGCTCTATGGACTGTTCGAAAAGGACATGATCCCGGTCATTGCCCCGATCGGCGCAGGCCGCGCGGGCGAAACCTTCAACATCAACGGCGACACCGCCGCCGGCGCCATCGCCAAGGCGCTCAAGGCTGACCGGCTGCTGCTGCTGACCGATGTGGCGGGCGTCAAGAACGCGAACGGCGACGTGCTGACCGAACTGAAAGCCTCGGACGTCGAGGAAATGACCGCCAGCGGCGTCATCGCCGGGGGCATGATTCCCAAGACCGAAACCGCGCTGGACGCGGTGCGCAACGGCGTGCGCGCCTGTACCATCGTTGATGGCCGGGTGCAGAACGCGGTGCTGCTGGAACTGTTCACCGACCACGGCGCGGGCTCGATGATCCGGGCCTGAGCCCCTGACCGATGACACCTCTGCCCTGCGCCCCCGGCGCAGGGCTGGCCTTTGCGCAGACGCGGGCCTGCCCCCGCTGGCGCGGCCCATTCTTCCCGCAGGACTATTCGCAACAAAACGGCCGCTGACGCTCTGCCGCAGGGCGTTTTTGCGTTCCGGCCTCGGACCCGACGCTGCTAGGCTGCCGAAAACAACCCGGAGCCAGCCGTGACGTCCGCCCCCCAAACCGACCTTTATGTGCGCGTTGACCGTGCTGCCGCCGCCGCCGGGCTGGAGATCTATGGCGCGCTGCACCCGGGCCACCAACCGGTCAAGGGGCTGCGCGATGGCACCTTGGTGCTGCTGGGGACGGGCGCGGCGTTCTGGCCGCTCTTCACAGCCGGCCCCGAACATCAGGACGGCCGCCCCGATCCGATCGACCGCTGGTCCGAGCGGGTGGTGGGCGGCATGGCGTGCGCGCTGGGGGCACGGGCCTATTACCCCTTTGGCGGGCCGCCCTATCAGCCCTTCGTCGACTGGGCCCTGGCCTCCGGGCGCAGTTTCACATCGCCGTCACAGATGCTGGTGCATGATCGGGTCGGACTGCTGATTTCCTTGCGCGGAGCCCTGCATTTCAACCAGAAGTTTGACATACCCCCCCCGCCGCTGGCAGAGTCACCCTGCCACAGCTGCCCGACGCGCCCCTGTCTGTCGGCCTGCCCCGCCGGGGCGCTGTCCGAGAGCGAGCGCTATGATCTGGTGGCCTGCCACGACCACCTTGCCACCGCCGCGGGCTCCGCTTGCATGACCGGCGGCTGCCTTGCCCGGCTGGCCTGCCCGCTCAGCCGTGGGGCAGGCCGCGATCCCGCCCAAACCGCCCATCACATGAGGTATTTTCATCACCCATGACCCGCACCCTGATCCTGACCCGCCACGCAAAATCCGCCTGGGACACCAATGTCCCCAGCGACCACGCCCGCCCGCTGAACAAACGCGGCCGCCGCTCGGCCCCCGCAATCGGCGCCTGGCTGCGCGACAATGGCTATCTGCCCGGGCAGGTGATCTCTTCCTCCGCGCAACGCACCCGCGAAACCTGGGAGCTGATGGGGCTCGAGGCACAGGCCGCTTTCACCGAGCGGCTGTATCACGGCAATTCCGACATCATGTTCCAGCTGCTGCAGCAGGCGGAACACCCCTGCGTGATGATGATTGGCCACAATCCCGGCATCGCCGCCTTTGCCCATTCCATCGTCCGCCACCCGCCGGATCACTCGCGGTTCGACGACTACCCCACCGGCGCGACCCTGGTTGCCCGCTTCGATACGGATCGCTGGCAGGATATCTCCTGGAGCAGCGCCAAGGTGGTGGATTTCTGCGTCCCGCGCGAGTTGCTGGGCGAGTGATCCGCGGCATCCCGCCGCATCCCGCGCAGGAAGGTTCTGGCAGCGGTCGATATCGCTTCCTAGGTATGCGTCAAAGACTGTCGTTTTGAAACAGGAGCCCGCCATGAACCGCCGTTCCCTGCTGCTGGCCGCAGCCGCCCTGCCCTTTGCCCGCCTGCCGGTCGCCGCCGCATCACAGCCAACCATCCGCGTCATGAAATCGCCCACCTGCGGCTGCTGCACCGCCTGGGCCGAGCGTCTCGCCGATGCCGGGTTCCAGACCGAGGTCACCGATGTGCCTGACGCGCAACTGTGGGCGATGAAGGAAAAACTGGGCATCACCGAAGAGCTGGCCTCCTGCCACACCGCGATGGCCGACGCCTATGTGATCGAGGGCCACGTGCCGCCTGCCGATATCCAGCGGCTGCTGGCCGAACGCCCCGATGCCCTGGGGCTGACCGTGCCCGGCATGCCGATCGGCTCGCCGGGGATGGAGATGGGCGACGAGCGCGAAGCCTTCGACACCTTGCTGATCCTGGCTGACGGCAGCACCGAGGTCTTTGCCAGCCACGGCTGAGCCGCAGCACGCGCAAACAAAAAAGGCCGGGCGCTGTGCCCGGCCTTTTGTTTGGTTTCTGCAGCCCCGGTTCAGTGACCCAGGATCTGGCTGAGGAACAGCTTGGTGCGGTCGCTCTTGGGGTTGTTGAAGAACTCCTCGGGCTCGTTCTGCTCCACGATTTGGCCCGCATCCATGAAGATCACCCGGTTCGCCACCTGGCGGGCAAAGCCCATCTCGTGGGTCACGCAAAGCATGGTCATGCCTTCCTCGGCCAGTTCGATCATGGTGTCGAGCACCTCCTTGATCATCTCCGGGTCGAGCGCCGATGTGGGTTCATCGAACAGCATGATGCGCGGCATCATGCACAGGCTGCGCGCGATCGCCACACGCTGCTGCTGGCCGCCCGACAGCATGCCGGGGTACTTGTGCGCCTGCTCGGGGATCTTGACCTTCTCGAGGAAGTGCATCGCCCGCTCTTCGGCCTCTTTCTTGGGCGTCTTGCGCACCCAGATCGGCGCCAGCGTGCAGTTCTCCAGGATGGTCAGATGCGGGAACAGGTTGAAGTGCTGGAACACCATCCCGACCTCGGACCGGATCTTGTCGATGTTCTTGAGGTCGTTGGACAGTTCGGTGCCGTCCACCACGATCTTGCCCTGCTGGTGTTCCTCCAGCGCGTTGAGGCAGCGGATCAGGGTGGATTTGCCGGACCCCGACGGCCCCGCGATCACGATCCGCTCGCCCTGGTTGACGGTCAGATTGATGTCGCGCAGCACGTGGAAGGAGCCGTACCACTTGTTCATGTTGGTGATTTCAATGGCAACCTTGTCGCTCACCTGCATCTTGGAGCGGTCGATTGCGCGGTCGGTCATAAGTTCAGACATATGTTGAACTCCTTAACGGTGGTCCGTCTTGAGGCGACGCTCAAGATACATGGAATAACGGGACATGGAGAAGCAGACGACGAAGAACAGCGCCGCGATGAACGCGAAGAGTTCCCAGTAGATGCCGTTCCAGGCCGTGTCTGCGCGGATCGCACTGGCCAGGCCGATGACATCGAACAGGCCGATGATCGACACCAGCGTGGTATCCTTGAAAATCCCGATGAAGGTGCTGACGATGCCCGGAATGGAGATCTTCAGCGCCTGCGGCATGATGATCAGCCGCTGCGCCTGCCAGTAGTTGAGGCCAAGGCTGTCAGCCCCCTCGTACTGGCCCCTGGGCAGGGCTGCCAGACCACCGCGGATCACCTCGGCCATATAGGCGGCGGAGAACAGGGTCATCATGATCATCACCCGCAGGATGATGTCAAAATTGGTCCCCGGCGGCAGGAAGATGTTCAGCAGCAAAGAGGCCACGAACAGCAGGGTGATCAGCGGCACGCCGCGCACGAATTCGATGAAGCCGACGCAGATGTACTTGACGATGATCAGGTCGGACTGACGCCCCAGCGCCAGCACCACCCCGATCGGCAGCGAGACACCGATGGCCACGACCCCCAGCATGATCGCCAGCATGAAGCCGCCGAACTGACGGCTCTGGACCGCCTCGATGCCGATGGGCAGGGCCGAGGACAGGGCATCCGTCACCGGACCGGCCAGCACGAACCACCAGATCACCGCGGCCACGACACCTGCGATCATCGCGCCCAGCTCACCCAGTTTTTCGGAACCGTGCTTGATGATGAGATAGCCGATGACAAAGCCGAGCGCGGCGCTCAGCGGACCCCAGATGGTGCCGCCCCACATCAGGAAGGGCATCAGGAAGGGGTAGGCTGCGGTCAGGATCAGCATCTTGGACGAGACCCGGTCGGAGAACAGCACCGGGCTCAGCGCCGCCAGCAGCAGCACCAGCGCCAGGATCGGCCGCCAGTACAGATGCGGCGGGTAGAAGCCGAACAGCAGCTGCAGCCAGCGTTCCTTGATCACACCCCAGCAGGCGTGGCCATGGGTCGAGCCCCAGGTTTCCATCATGATCTCGCGGCATTCGGTCAGCGAATCCGCGTTCCACACCGACTGGAAGATCCAGGGCAGCACCCCGGCCAGCACGTAGTAGATCGCCGCCACCGCCAGCAAGGTCATGCCGGTGTTCACCCAGGTGGAGAACAGGTTGTGACGCATCCAGCCGATCGGTCCCACTTCGGATGCGGGAGGCGCCTGCTCGGGCAGCATGGTGTCGCGCACATAGGCGACGGTATGGGCATGTGTACCGCTCATCTCAGCGCTCCTTCAGCTTCACGGCTTCGTTGTACCAGTTCATCACCGCCGAAATGGTCAGCGAGATGGCCAGGTAGACCAGCATCAGCATCAGCACGCACTCCAGCTCGCGACCGGTCTGGTTCATGGTGATACCGCCAAGGGTGCCGGTGATGTCCATGTAGCCCACGGCAATCGCCAGCGAGGAGTTCTTGGTCAAGTTCAGATAGTTGGAGATCAGCGGCGGGATGATCACCCGCAGCGCCTGCGGCAGGATCACCAGCGACATGGTCTTGTTGGGACGCAGGCCCAGGGCCGATGCGGCCTCGGTCTGGCCCTTGGAGATCGCCAGGATCCCCGCCCGCACGATTTCCGCGATGAAGGCAGCCGTGTAGAGCGACAGCGCCAGCCACAAGGCCAGCAGCGAGTTGCGCAGATGGGTACCGCCCTGGAAGTTGAAGCCCTTCAGCTCGGGGTAGCCGAGGTGGAAGCCCAGCGCGATCAGCAGGCTCAGCAGCGGCAGGATCAGCACCGCGGCACGGGTATGCCAGGTGCGCGGGCGCACGCCGGTGGCCTCCTGGATGCGGTCCGCGCGCTGGCGGATCTTGATCGAGGCAAAGATGCTGAGGCCGAGCACCACCAGAATGGCAATCAGGTCCAGCGAGATATCAAAGCGCAGGCTGGAGCTGCCGAACAGGTGCACATCGCCCAGAGAGCGCGAGAACAGCGGCTCCGGCAGGTAGGTGCCGCGGTTGGTCACCACCACGGCGCCGGTCTCGACGCCCCGGTAGACCTTGGGGTGAGGCGTGGATTCGGTGACGATGGCAAAGATCAGCACGATCCACAGCAGCACCGGGACGTTGCGGAACATCTCGACGTAGACGGTCATGATCCGCGCCACCAGCCAGTTCGACGAAAGCCGCAGCACGCCGACCAGCACCCCGACGATGGTCGCGGCGACACAGCCCATGAAGGCGATCACAAGCGTGTTCAGCAGGCCCAGGAAGGCCGCGCGCAAGTGGGTGTCCTGGTTGTCATAATCCAGCAGTCGCTGGTTGATATCGTAGCCTGCAGTCTCGCCCAGGAACCCGAAGGAGACGGGTTTGCCCAGCGTATTGAGGTTGATGATGGTGTTGTTGATGAGCCAGGCGGCCAGAAGCATGAACCCGAACATCGCGATGACCTGGATGGTGGCCGAGCGATACCGGGTATCATAAAGGAGCATGGACAGCCGGAACTGCTCCTTTGGAGGGTCAGTGAGCGTTGACATATATGTGATCCCCTGGGCTCCGGTTTTCTGTCCTGGCGGCGTTGGTCGCCGCTCCGCAGCTGGCCGGAGCTTATGCAAAGATAGGAAAAGGGCGCAGGCTTAACCTGCGCCCCTCCCGATGGTGTGATTAGCGGAACGGCGGTGCGTACAGCAGGCCACCTTCGGTCCACTGTGCGTTCAGACCACGCGCCAGACCAATCGGGGTGTCCTCACCGATGTTCTTGGCGAAGATCTCACCGTAGTTGCCGCCAGCCGCGATGGCGTTTTTCGCCCAGTCAGCCGACAGGCCCAGCATTTCGCCCAGGGTGCCTTCGGTGCCCAGCAGACGGTTGATTTCCGGGTTGTCGGTGCCGGCCGCCATGTCGTTCAGGTTGGCCGAGGTGATGCCCAGCTCTTCGGCTGCGATCAGCGCGTTCAGGGACCAGCGCACCACGTCGCCCCACTCGTTGTCACCGTGGCGGACCAGCGGGCCCAGCGGTTCTTTCGAGATGATTTCCGGCAGCAGCACATGCGCCGACGGATCGTCGAAGGTGGCGCGGGTGGCCGCCAGGCCGGAGGCGTCGGTGGTGTAGACGTCACAGGCACCTGCCAGGTACTGCTGCTGCGCCTCGGCGTTGGTTTCGATCGGCACCGGCTCGTAGGAGATGTTGTTGGAGCGGAAGAAGTCCGCCAGGTTCAGCTCGGTGGTGGTGCCGGTCTGGATACACACGGTGGCGCCATCCAGTTCCTTGGCCGAGGACACGCCCAGCTCTTTCGGAACCATGAAGCCCTGGCCGTCATAGTAGTTGATGCCGGTGAATTCGAACTTCAGGTCGACGTCGCGGCTGAAGGTCCAGGTGGTGTTGCGGGCCAGCATGTCGATCTCGCCCGACGCCAGCGCGGTGAAGCGGGTCTTGCCGGTGGTCGGCACGAATTCCACCGCGGTGGAGTCGCCCAGCACGGCCGCAGCAACGGCACGGCACACGGCCACGTCGAAACCTTCCCATTCGCCGTTCGCATTCGGAGCCGCAAAACCGACCAGACCGGTGGTGACGCCGCAGTTCAGCTTGCCGCGCGCCTTCACGTCGTCCAGCGTGCCGGCAGATGCCGCGCCAGCCGCAAGACCGGCGAAGGTCATTGCGCCCAAAATAACGGATTTTTTCATATTTACCTCTTCCTGATGGCCCGCCATTCGGCGGTTCTTATTATCCGGCGATCCCCCGCCGGAAATGAGACTGAAGAAGGGTTTACCCCCAATTCATGCCCGAGTGTGGGCGCATTCATCAGCAAACGTCAAGGGTCGTATCAGGAAATTCGATGCGCGGATTGCGCACAAACCCCGGCCAAGCAAAATACTTTCGCCGTGACCGGGGTTCGGGTAATTTTCAGCGCTCCGTGGAGAGGTCAAAGAAACGTTTGGCATGCAGGAATTCCTGCCGCTTGACGGCGGCGACGGCCTGCGCCTCCTCATCCACGCCCCATTGCTCTTCCTGCCAGCGTTCATCGAGCCGCGACAGCTGCCAGATGTCCTCGGCATCGCGCCAGTCCAATGCCGCCGCGAACCCTAGAATCAAGGACCCGGAGATGCCCACCAGGTCATGAAACGCGGCCAGCTGGAACGGGCTCAACGCCTCCACCTTCCGCGCCAGACATGCCAGCGCCGACGCCTCCTGCGGCTGATGCAGGATGCCGCTGCGCGGTGCCAGACGGGCGCCCAGCGCGGTTTCGGCCCAGTCCAGGGCCGGATCCCATGCCTCGGCCTGGCGCGCGGCCAGCTCGGCCGGAGAGTCCGCGCGGTAGCACAGCAAATCGGTGTCACCGTATTCCGCCAGCATCGCGGCGACTTCGCTGTGCTGATGTGTCACCTTGTCGATCGCCGCATTGGCCGAACGGGTGCAGGGCATGCTGCCCGGGTCGACTGATTCGTTCTGGGCGTCCCACTCCGCGGCAATGGCCTCGGCCATGGCGCGGGTCGGCACCGTCAGCGCAGCCTTCGCCGGGGTCTTTACCCGGCGGCCGTCCAGCTCCACCGCAAAGCCATCGTCGCATTGCGCCACTGCCACTGCCTTCCAGAACCGTTTCTGTGCCCAGCCGCTCATGTGCCTATTCCTTCCAGATCTCTGCCAGCAGCGGGCGCAGCTCCGCGAAGTCGCGGATCAGGTAGTCGGCGCCCAGTGTGGCTGCGTCGTGATAGCCCCAGGGCACGGCGATGGTGGTGACCCCCGCGGCGCGCCCCATTTCAATGTCAAACCTCGTGTCGCCGATCATCACGGTGCTGTCCGGATCGGCCCCGGTCTCTGCCATCGCCGTCAGGATCATCGACGGATGCGGTTTCGACGGATGATGGTCCGCCACCTGCCGGGTCACGAAACAGTTCAGCCCATGCGCGTCGATCAGGGCATCCAGCCCGCGCTGTGACTTGCCGGTGGCCACGCCGAGCAGATATTCCGGCACCTCGTGCAGCTGCGCCAGTGCCTCGCGCGCACCGGGATACAGCGGCGAATGCGCCGCGCCCGCCGCCTGACGCGACAGCATGTAGGAGGACTTGTAGCCCTCCACCAGCGCCTCGATCGTGGCATCGTCATGATTCGGCGCCAGCTCCCGCATCGCCAACGGCAGCGACAGCCCGACGATGGACAGGATCGCCTCGCGCGGGGGCACGTTCAGGCCCGCGCCTTCGAACGCCTCCGCCATCGCACCGGTGATCGCGCCCTGGCTGTCGGCCAGGGTGCCATCGACGTCAAACAGGATCAGCCGCAGCGGTTTGCTCACTTCAGATCCTCGAACGGGTCGTCCGCCGCCAGGTCCTCGGTCCAGCCAAAGGTCTCCCAGCTTTCCTTCATATGGTCGGGCAAGGGCGCCACCACCGACACCGGCTTGCGGGTGACCGGGTGCTCGAACACCATCCGGCGCGCGTGCAGGTGCAGCTTCTTCGAGATCACCCCGCCGATCTGCGCGCCCCAGCCGTCGCCCAGGTTCTCCTGCCCCGAGCCGCCGTATTTGCCATCGCCGGCAATGGGATGGCCCATGCCGGACATATGCGCGCGCAGCTGGTGGGTGCGGCCGGTAATCGGCTCCATCGCCACCCAGGCAGCGCGGGAGGCAACCCGGTAAAGCGTGGCATACAGCGTATGTGCGCGCTTGGCACCCGGCGTGTCGTCGATGTCGCGCGGATGCACGTTGATCATCTTCTCGCCCTCACCGGACCGGCCATGCCCCGGCGCCTTCACCAGCCCGTTCTTGATCTCGCCAAGGTACGGCGTCGGCACGCCGGCCACCAGTGCCCAGTAGATCTTGCGGGTGTTCTTGTGCCGGAACGCGGCGGTCAGCGCCTGTGCGGCCTTGCGGTTGCGCGCCAACACCAGAACACCCGAGGTGTCCTTGTCGATCCGGTGCACCAGCTTGGGCTTGTCCTCCAGCCCGAATTTCAGCGCCTCGGCCAGGCCATCCACGTGCTTGGTGGTGCCGGAGCCGCCCTGCACCGCCAGCCCCGCGGGCTTGTTCAAGACGATCACGTCGTCGTCGCGGTAGATCACGCAGTCGCGGATCATCTTCGCGTCGGCATCGGAAATCCGCATCTCGCGCGGGGCGGCCGGTTTCAGGTCGCTCTCCGCCAGCGGCGGCACCCGCACCACCTGCCCCGCCTCGACGCGGGTATTGGCCTTGACCCGACCGCCATCCAGCCGCAGCTCGCCCTTGCGGCACATCTTCTCGATGCGGCCCTGGTTCACATGCGGAAACAGCCGCCGCAGCCAGCGGTCGATGCGCTGGCCGCTGTCGTCTTCGCTGACGGTAATCATCTGAACGCCGCTCATGCGAACACTCCCCTTGCGGCCCACAGGCCGAAAAACAGCCCGCCGACCGACAGGCCCACGGACAAAGCTACATACAGCGCGGCCTGCCCGAAGGCGCCGCGCTCGATCAGGTTGGCGGTCTCCAGCGAGAACGCCGAGAAGGTGGTGAACCCGCCCAGGATCCCGGTCATCACCAACGGGCTGAGCCAGGTCAGGTCCCGCAGCGCCGCCGCCACCACGAACACCCCCATCAGGAAGGAGCCGAGGATATTGACCGTCAGCACCGCCACCGGGAAATCATGGTGCCCCAGCAGCCGGATGATGCCCAAGCCTGCCAGATACCGGCACACCGCGCCGACCGCGCCACCAAGCGCCACCATGGAAACCGAAGAAATCATCCCCGTCCTGTCGCGCGCACGGGCAAAGATGTCAAGTTTTGCCCGCCCTGCACCACGCGCAGGGCTGCCCGCAGAACCACCCCGGCTTCATCTTTCCCCAAATACTCCCGCCGGAGGCAGCGGCTTTGCCCGCAAAGCCGCTTCACTTGTTCCGCTTCAGCCTGAGGTTGGCAAAGTAATCCGCGCGCCGCTTCAGCTCGCGCTCAAAGCCACGCTCCACCGGTTGATACAGCACCGGCCGCTTTACCCCGTCGGGGAAGTAGTTCTGGCCGGAAAACCCGTCTTCGGCATCGTGGTCATAGGCATAGCCCTCGCCGTAGCCCTGCTCGGCCATGAACTTGGTCGGCGCGTTTAGGATGTGCTTGGGCGGCGGCGCGCTGCCGGTCTGCTTGGCCAGCCGCCGCGCCGCCTTGATGCCGACGTAGACGGCGTTGGATTTCGGCGCCAGCGCCAGGTAGACGGCGGCATTGGCCAGCGCCAGCTCCCCCTCGGGGCTGCCGAGGCGTTCATAGGTCTGCCAGGCATTGAGGCACACGGTATTGGCCTGCGGATCGGCCATGCCGATGTCCTCGGTCGACATCATTGTCAGGCGGCGGGCCAGAAAGCGCGGGTCCTCGCCGCCCTCCAGCATCCGCGCCAGCCAGTACAGCGCCGCATCCGGGTCGGAGCCGCGGATCGATTTGTGCAAGGCAGAGATCAGGTTGTAATGCTCGTCGCCGGACTTGTCGAACTTGGCCGCGCGGCGCATCAGCCGCGCCGACAGCGCCTCGCGCCCCAGCGGGGCCTCCACCGTCCAGGCGGCCACCTGTTCGATCAGGTTCAGCAGCGCGCGCCCGTCGCCATCGGCCATCTCGTGCAGCGCATCGCGGGCATCGCCCGAGAGCGGCAGGGCGCGGCCCAGCTCCTTTTCGGCGCGCTGGGTCAGACGTTCGAGATCCGCCAGCGACAGACGTTCCAGCACCAGCACCTGCGACCGGCTCAACACGGCGGCATTGAGCTCGAACGAGGGGTTTTCCGTCGTCGCCCCCACCAGCAGGATGGTGCCATCCTCCATATGCGGCAGGAAGCCGTCCTGCTGGGCCTTGTTGAAACGATGGATCTCGTCGACGAACAGCAACGTCCCCTGGCCATTCTGGCGGCGGATCTTGGCCGCCTCGAACACCTTCCTGAGCTCGGGCACGCCGGTGAAGATCGCCGAAATCTGCACGAAATGCAGGTCCGTTTCCTTGGCCAGCAGCCGCGCGATCGTGGTCTTGCCCACGCCCGGCGGCCCCCAGAAGATCAGCGACGACAGCGAGCCGGAGGCCAGCATCACGCCCAGCGGCGCCTCCGGGCCAAGCACCTGCTGCTGACCGATCACATCCGTCAGGGACTGCGGCCGCAGCCGGTCAGCCAGCGGCCGGTTGCGGGCGGGTTGCTGGGCGGTGTCGTCACCACCGCCTTCGGGGCTGCCGAACAGATCCGACATCAGAGCCGGAACCTCAGCGCCACCTGACGGCCGCGCCGGTTCAGGTCCAGCTGGACCCAGCGGCCACTGTTGGCCAGCAGCGCATAGACATCATCGGTGCTGGTCACCGCCTTGCCGTTCACGGCCAGCACGACGTCCCCGGTCTGCACCCCGCCGCGCGCGGCATAGGGACCGGGATCGGTGACCACCACGCCTTCTGCCGACAGCGGCAGGCCAAGGCGAGTAATGACCTGCGGATTGATCCGGGCCACGGTCAGCCCCGGCAACGCGGTCTTTTCGTCCAGCTGGACCGGATTGGCGGGCGGCGTGTCAGGGGCGGTGATCATCGGCACTTCAACCTCTTCCCGCTCGCCCCCGCGCAGACGGGTGATGACCGAGGTATCCCCCAGCCCGGCCACCGACATGCGGAACACCATCTCCGAAGGCGAGTTGACCACTTCACCGTCGACATGGGTGATCACGTCGCCGACCCGGAAGCCCGCCTTGGCAAAGGGGCTTTCGCTGTGCAGATCCGAAATCACCATGCCCTCTGGCAGCTCCATTCCCAGCGAGGCGGCGAGATCCGCATCCACCGGCTGCCCCGCCATACCGGCCCAGGGGCGCTGGAACTCCTCGGCGCCTTCACGCGCCTGGTTGACGAATTCCCGCACCAGGTTGGCGGGGATTGCAAAGCCGATGCCGTTGGAGCCGCCGGAACGGGACAGGATGCGGGTGTTGATGCCGATGAGATCGCCGTTGACGTCGATCAGCGCACCGCCCGAATTGCCCGGATTGATCGGTGCATCGGTCTGGATGTAGTAGCCAAATCCATCACCGGCCCCCATGCCGGTGCGCGCAAGCCCCGAGATGATGCCACTGCTGACGGTCTGCCCCACGCCAAAGGGGTTGCCGATCGCCAGCGCCAGCTCGCCCACCTCGACCTGGTCGCTGTCGCGCAGGGACAGGTAGGGCAGGTCTTCGGCGTCTTCCAGCTGCAGGATTGCCAGGTCGCTGGCCTTGTCGCCCAGGATGACCTCGGCGTTGTATTCGCGACGGTCCGCGGTCACCACGCGGATTTCCGTGGCGCTGCCGACCACGTGATAGTTCGACACCACGATGCCATCGGCCGACAGGATCACACCTGACCCGAGCGAGTTCTCGACGCGCGGCTGCGGCGTGGTGAAGCTGCGGAACAAGTCATCGAAGAACGGATCATTCATGAAGGGCGAGCGGCGGCGCTGCTGCACCTGCCGCACCACCTTGGCATAGATGTTGACCACCGCGGGCGAGGCCTCCCGGACCAGGGGCGCAAAGCCGAGGGAGATCTCGGCCTGCGATTGCGGCACGCGGGTTTCGGCAGCAGCCGGCAGGGCCAGCAGGATGGCAAGGGCTGTCAGGACGGGGCGGAACATGAGCACTCCAACAGTTGTTGCCCGAAGGATATGCGGAGCATGCGCCCGGATTGCAAGGCGGCTGTGTCGACAGGCCGGTCGTGCAGGAGGCGCGTGCTGCGCCTCCCGGGCCGACAACCGATTTCCCCCACCCGCAGGTGCAGGAGCCGGAAAGAGGCGGCCATCGGTGGCCGCCTCCCTGTTCAGGTGGTTCAGGCGTCTGCCAGCGCTGGCGCGGGGCGGGCTGCGGCGGCGCGGCGGGCATCCACGGCGGCGGCGAGATGCTCCAGCGCGGTCACGGTGTCGTCCCAGCCGAGGCAGCCATCGGTGATCGACTGGCCGTAGGTCAGCGCGCCCTGCCCCAGATCCTGCCGCCCGGCGACCAGGTGGCTTTCCACCATCACCCCGGTGATGCGCTGCTCGCCACCGGCGATCTGCCCGGCGACATCGGCCAGCACCGCGGGCTGCTTTGCCGGATCCTTGCCGCTGTTGGCGTGGCTGGCGTCGATCATCACATGGCCGCGGATGCCGTCCTTCTCGGCCAGCTTGCAGGCCGCATCGACCGATGCCGCGTCATAGTTGGTACCGCCGCCGCCACGCAGGATCAGATGGCCGTCGGGGTTGCCGCTGGTGGCGGCGATCGCGGCGCGGCCGGACTTGGCAAGCGCCATGAAATGATGCGGGTGCGCCGCGGAGCGCACCGCGTCCACCGCGATCTGCACATTGCCGCGGGTGCCGTTCTTGAAACCCACCGGGCAGCTCAGCCCCGAGGCCATCTCGCGGTGGATCTGGCTTTCGGTGGTGCGGGCACCGATCGCGGCCCAGGCCACCAGGTCGGAGATGTATTGCGGCACCGCGGTGTCGAGGAACTCGGTCCCGACCGGCAGGCCAAGCGCGTTGATGTCGAGACACAGGCGACGCGCCAGCCCCAGGCCTTCGTTGATGCGGAACGAGCCATCAAGGCCGGGATCGTTGATAAGCCCCTTCCAGCCCGAGATCGTGCGGGGTTTCTCGAAGTAGACCCGCATGACGATTTCCAGCTGCGCGCCCAGCCGCGCGCGCAGCGGCGCGAGGCGTTCGGCGTATTCCATCGCTGCCTTGGGATCATGGATCGAGCAGGGACCAACCACAGCGACCACCCGGTCGTCGCGGCCGTGCAGGACGTCCTGAATGGCGCGCCGCCCGGCCAGGACGGTCTGAGTCGCGGTGGCGGTGGCGGGCATCTGCGCCGCCAGGTCCTCGGGGGAAACCAGCTCCTGCATGCCGGTGATGCGCAGGTTTTCGGTCTGGGGTGTCATGTTTCAGCTTCCTTGTCGGGAGGCCCTTGGCGCTGCGGCGGATACGAAAAAACCGCCAGCGGGCTGCGGGCGGTTGGTGGTATCCTGGTGCGTTTCCTGTCTGTCCTCAGAACGCGCTGACCCCTCCGTCCGCCATGTGGCGCGGATAAAAGAAATACCAGAATGCGGCATAGCTACGGGTCATGGGTCGGACGCTAGCGAAGATTCGCGCAGCTGTCACCCCCGAAAATCCGCACCGTTCCTCCCCCACTTGCGAGCAGGAGATCGCGCAGCCACGCCCCCGATGCGGCCCCCATGAAAAGGAACAGGCCCCCCCGCTGCGGGAGGGCCTGTCCGAAACATCGTGCGGTGGCCTCAGAAGTCCTGCCACAGATCGCGGGCGGCGTTGCCACTGGCGGCGGCCACGGCCACCGGCGCCGGGCTGGCCTCGATCTGCCAGTCGGCCTCGCCATGGGCGGAAATCACCCCCTCCGCCGGAGCCTCCTCGGCAAGCGGCACCGCACCCTCGGCGACCTGGAAGCGGGCCACCAGGCTCGCCAGCTTGTTGGCGTCGCCCTTCAGCATGTGGCCGGCGGCGGTGGCCTCTTCGACCATGGCGGCGTTCTGCTGGGTCACCTGATCCAGCTGGGTCATGCCGGTGTTGATCTCAGCGAGGCCGGTGGACTGTTCCGCGGCGCCCTCGGCGATCTCGGAGACGAGCTGCGAGATATGGCTGACCCGGCCCGCGATGGATTGCAGCGCCTGGCCTGCGCGGCCAACCAGATCGACCCCCTGTTCCACCTGCCGCGAGCTGTCGCTGATGAGGGTCTTGATCTCCATCGCCGCATCCGAGGAGCGTTGCGCCAGGGCGCGCACCTCGCTGGCCACCACCGCGAAACCCCGGCCGGCTTCCCCGGCCCTGGCAGCTTCGACCCCGGCATTCAGCGCCAGCAGATTGGTCTGGAAGGCGATATCGTCGATCACCCCGATGATCTGCGAGATCCGGTTCGAGCTTTCCTCGATGCCGCTCATGGCGGTCACCGCGCTTTGTACCACCTCGCCGCTGTCGGCAGCCTCGTTGCGGGCTTCCTGCACCGTGGCCTCGACGTTGCGCGCCCCTTCCGCGGCGGACTGAACGCTGGCGGTCAGCTCATCCAGCGCGGCGGCGGTCTGCTCGAGCGTCGCGGCCTGGCTTTCGGTGCGATGCGACAGGTCATCCGATGCCTGGCTGATCTCGGCGGCGCCATTGCGGATGCTGGCGGCGGCTTCGATCACCTGCTGCACGGTGGCGTTCAGATTGTCGATCGACCCGTTGAAATCCGCGCGCAGCTGCTCGTAGTCCTCGGGGAACGGCTCTGCGATGCGGATCGCCAGATCGCCCTGCGACAGCCGGGAAAGGCGCTCGCTCAGCTGCTGGACAACGCCAGCCAGCTCGGCGTCCTTGCTCTCGGCCTTGCGCTTCTCGGCCTCCTGCATCTTGACCAGCTCGTCGCGGAACTTCTCCAGGGCCCGCGCCATCTCACCGACTTCGTCGCCGCGGGACTGGCCATGGATCTCGACCGCGTTGTTGCCTTCTGCCAGCCCCCGCATCGATACCACGATCCGGCGGATGCCCTTGGCGATGCCGGAACCGGTTACCAGCGCCATCACCGCACCGATCAGGATGGCCGCCGCGATGGCCGCCGGAATCATGATCCGGGTCTGGGCCGCGATTTCCTCGCTAACGGCGCGGCGCGCGGCCTTGGTTTCCATCGCCTGCGCCTTCAGCGACTGCATGGTGGCGCGGAAGCTGTCAAAATAAGCCTTGCCCTGCCCCTGCGCGACGAAATCCGCCATGTCATCCATCGTCGCCGCATCGCCGATCTCCTGGCGCAGCTGGATCATCGGCACCGCGACTTCCTTGCGCCAGTTGTCGATGGTCTCCGAGGCGGCGTTCAGCCGGTCCATCTGGGTCTTGTCCTCCAGCAGGGAGAGGCGCAGCGAGCTCAGCACCGAGCGCAACCGGCTGCTGCCCTCCATGAAGGGGGTCAGGAAGGCCCGGTCGCCGGCCAGCAGATAGCCCCGCATGCCGGTTTCCATGTCCACGGCGGCCGCCATCAGATCCTTGGCGCTGCTGATCACCTCGTGGGTCTGTTCAACCGCCTCCAGCGCGGTTTTCAGGTACTCCGGGTCGGCGATGCCCGCCGTGACCAGCGACGAGAACGTATTGCGGCGATCGGCGAGGTTCACCTCTTCCTCTTCGATCACGCGGGCAACCTCGGCGCGGAACTCCTCGAAGAACACCCGGCCACGCGACTTCTTTACCTCGGCCGCCATGTCATTCATGGTCATCGCGTCGCCGATTTCCTGCCGCAGGGTAATCGCCGCGGTCGCAACGGTTTCCTGCCAGCCGTTGAGGATTTCCTCGGCTTCATCGAGATCCGCCAACAGGGCGTCATTGCCCGCCGCGAGGCTGCGCAGGGTCGCCAGCGCCTCGGCGACCTCGGCCTTGCCGGCCTCGTAGGGTTCCAGGTATTCCTCGCGCCCCGCCAGAAGATAGCCGCGCAGGCCCGCCTCCATACCGGCGGCGGCCACAGCCAGTTCCTGCGCCTCTCCGAGAATTTCCTGGGCATGCGCCACATCGGCGGCCGCTTTTTCCATCCGGCCGAGATCGTTGACCGCCATTACCCCGACACCAAGAACCAGCAGCAGCGGGAACAGCGCGACTGAGACGATTTTCGACTTGGTACTGAGGTTTGCCAGAGAGAACCGCCTGGCCGCGGAAGGCTTATTCTTCTTCATCACATCCGTCCCGGTGCATTCACAGATGCGGCAGTCAAAACAGAAGAAACTTACCAATCCCTTTCCCGCATAGGTAATTTGTGGGTATGCATACTTTTGCCGCGCAAAAGAAAAACCCCCGCTCCGGGCGGAGCGGGGGCAGACAGTCAGACCCTGGGGTCCGGCGCGTCTTATTCTTCGGCGTCGGCTGCCGCTTCCTCGGCTGCCAGGCGGGCCTTGTCGGCGGCGCCTTTGGCGGAGGTGTCACGGTCAACGAACTCGATGATCGCCATCGGAGCCATGTCACCGTAACGGAAGCCGGCCTTCAGGATGCGAACGTAGCCGCCCTGACGGTCCTTGTAACGCGGGCCCAGAACCTCGAACAGTTTCGCGACGTCCTTGTCCTCTTTCAGGCGGGCTGCGGCCTGACGACGGGCGTGCAAATCGCCGCGTTTTGCCAGGGTGATCAGTTTTTCAACGATCGGGCGCAGTTCTTTTGCCTTGGGCAGGGTGGTCTTGATCTGCTCGTGCTCGATCAGCGAGCCGGCCATGTTGGCGAACAGGGCCTTGCGGTGCTCATGAGTACGATTCAGGCGGCGATAACCACGTGCGTGACGCATTTTTCAGTTCCTTCACTTTGCGTTTTGCTTTGTCAGGCAGCTGATGCGTGTCAGCCACTCACCTTGGGGCGGGTGCCCATGTCTTCCCCGGCCGGTCCGGGCATTGAAGAGGAGGGCCGAAGCCCCCCTCAAAACGGTTTAGAAGCTGTCTTCGAACTTCTTGGCCAGATCTTCGATGTTGTCCGGCGGCCAGTCCTCGACGTCCATGCCGAGGTGCAGGCCCATGCCCGACAGAACCTCTTTGATCTCGTTCAGCGACTTGCGGCCGAAGTTCGGGGTGCGCAGCATCTCGGCTTCGGTCTTCTGGATCAGGTCGCCGATGTAGACGATGTTGTCGTTCTTCAGGCAGTTTGCCGAACGCACGGACAGTTCCAGCTCGTCCACTTTCTTCAGCAGAAGCGGGTTGAACTCGAGACCGTCGTCCTCGTCCTGGCGGCCAGCCGATTCCGGCTCGTCGAAGTTGACGAAGATCGACAGCTGATCCTGCAGGATGCGGGCGGCGAAAGCCACGGCATCATCCGGGGTGATGGAACCGTCGGTTTCCACCTTCATGGTCAGCTTGTCATAGTCCAGCACCTGGCCCTCACGGGTGGGCTGCACGTCATAGGAGACCTTCTTGACCGGCGAGTAGATCGCGTCGATCGGGATCAGGCCGATCGGAGCGTCTTCCGGCTTGTTCTTGTCGGCAGAGACATAGCCCTTGCCGGTGTTCACGGTCAGTTCCATGAACAGGTCGGCACCGTCGTCCAGGTGGCAAATCACGTGGTCGCGGTTCAGAACCTCGATGCCGGCGGTTTCGGCGATGTCACCGGCGGTGACGACAGCCGGCCCCTTGGCATTGATCGACAGGCGCTTGGGGCCTTCGACTTCCATGCGCAGGGACACGCCCTTGAGGTTCAGGATGATGTCGGTGACGTCTTCACGGACACCGGCAACGCTGGAAAATTCATGCAGTACATTGTCGATCTGCACGCTGGTGATGGCGGCGCCTTGCAGCGAGCTCATCAGAACGCGGCGCAGCGCGTTGCCCAGGGTCAGGCCGAAACCGCGCTCCAGCGGCTCTGCTACAACGGTGGCCTGACGTGCAGGATCGTTGCCCGGCTTCACTTCCAGCTGTGCCGGTTTGATCAGCTCTGCCCAGTTCTTGTGGATCATGCGTACCCTCCATTCCTGTCCTTGCCCCATGTCCAAAAGGCCAAGGACGCCCGAGGTTTAAATGACGCACTGGGGCCCTGCGAATCAAGCGGGGCCCCAGCAAAAATATTGTTCTTAGACGCGACGGCGCTTCGGCGGGCGGCAGCCGTTGTGTGCGATCGGGGTCACATCACGGATCGAGGTGATGTTGAAACCGATGGCGGCCAGCGCGCGCAGAGCCGATTCACGGCCCGAACCGGGGCCCTGAACTTCGACTTCCAGGGTTTTCACACCGTGATCCTGGGCTTTCTTGCCCGCGTCCTCGGCAGCCATCTGGGCCGCGTAAGGCGTGGATTTCCGCGAGCCTTTGAAGCCCATGGTGCCGGCGGACGACCAGGAGATCGCGTTGCCCTGCACGTCGGAGATCAGGATTTTGGTGTTGTTGAACGACGAGTTCACATGAGCAACGCCGGAAGCGATGTTCTTGCGCTCTTTACGCTTAATGCGAGTCTTATCACGTGCCATTGATCAATGCCCCCCTTACTTCTTCTTGCCGGCGATCGGCTTGGCCGGGCCCTTGCGGGTACGGGCGTTGGTGTGGGTACGCTGACCGCGGACCGGCAGGTTGCGACGGTGGCGCAGGCCACGGTAGCAGCCCAGGTCCATCAGGCGCTTGATGTTCATGGTCACTTCACGGCGCAGGTCGCCTTCGACGGTGTAGTTGGCGTCGATGTGCTCGCGCACGGCCAGAACTTCAGCGTCGGACAGTTCGTTCACACGACGGGTTTCGTCGATGCCCACGGCTTCGCAGATCGCTTTGGCCGAGGTTGTACCGATACCGGTGATGTAGGTGAGGGCGATGGGAACCCGCTTTGCAGTCGGGATGTTAACGCCGGCAATACGTGCCACGTGTCACTTTCCTTTTGGTTGCGGTTCCGTAATGCCGGAACCTTTTTTCACAACACTTGACCGTAGCAGGGCGCCAGAGGGTCCAGCATTTCGAGGTAGTATGGCAGGCAAACGAATCTGCCCGCCGGGAATCATTCCCAGAAGGGATGGGGCTGGGTATTTGGAAATTGCAGCAAGGTCAACCCGCGATCTGCCCTCAGCCGCCGACGCGGCGAAGCTGAAAAGCAAAACACCCCGCACCGCGATGGCACAGGGTGTTCGATGTCCGGCGCTGGCCGCGCTTACTCGCCCAGGATCCAGGCGATGGATTTCTGCACCTCGTCGATCGAGGCCATGCCGTCCAGGCGCTGCAGGTTGCCCTTGGCCCAGTAGTAGCCGATCAGCGGCGAGGTCTTTTTGTAGTATTCCATCAGCCGGATACGCACGGCCTCTTCGGTGTCGTCGGCGCGCGCCTCCTTGCCGGCGGCGCGGGCTTCGGCGGCGCGGTTGACGATGCGCTGCACCAGCACCTCGTCATCCACCTGCATTTCGATCACCGCGTCCAGCTTGAGGTCCATCTCTGCCAGCAGCTTCTCCAACGCGTCCGCCTGCGGCAGGGTGCGCGGGAAACCGTCGAAGATGAAACCGCCGTCGGAGCCTTCCTGCAGGCGCTCGCGGATCAGGCCGATCACGATCTGGTCGGTGACCAGCTTGCCCTCGGCCATGATGGCGGCAACCTTCTTGCCCATCTCGGTGCCCGAAGACTGTGCTGCGCGCAGCATGTCGCCGGTGGAAAGCTGGGTCATGTTGCGGGTTTCGACCAGGTGGCTGGCCTGCGTTCCTTTGCCTGCGCCCGGCGGGCCCAGCAGAATAATATTGGTCATCGGCGAGACGGTCCCCGTTTCGTACGTTTCTTATTGCGGCCGCGCAGCTGGCTCTTCTCGATCAGCCCTTCGTACTGATGGGCCAGAAGATGGCTTTGGGCCTGCTGAATGGTGTCCATGGTGACCGATACCACAATCAGGACCGAGGTACCGCCAAAATAGACCGGGATGGCGAATTGGCCGCGGAGCACTTCCGGCAACAGGCAGACCAGCGCCAGATAGGCCGACCCCAGGACCAGAATGCGGTTCACAACGTATTCGATGTATTCCGCGGTCTTCTTGCCCGGACGGATGCCGGGAACAAAACCGTTCTGGTTCTTGAGGTTGTTTGCAACGTCATCCGGTTTGAAGGCGACGTTGAAAGTATAGAAATAAGCAAAGAAGACGATCATCGCCACGAAGAACAACAGGTACAGCGGCTGACCGGGGCCAAAGTTGGCCAACAGCCAGGACATCACCGGACCGGAGGTCGTGCCGGAGGAAAAGGTCGAGATCGTGGTCGGCAGCAACAGCAGCGAGGAGGCAAAGATCGCCGGAATCACGCCCGCCGGGTTCACCTTGACCGGCAGATGCGAGGAACCGCCGTCATAGACCTTCATGCCGACCTGGCGACGCGGGTACTGGATGTGGATCTTGCGCAGGGCGCGTTCCATGAAGACCACGAACATGATGATCGCGATCACCATCAGGATCACGCCGATGATCACCGCGGGGCTGATCGCGCCGGAGCGGCCGGAGGCAAAGAACTGGGCAATCGCGGCCGGAACCTCGGCGATGATGCCGACGAAGATGATCAGCGAGATACCGTTGCCGATGCCGCGCTGGGTGATCTGCTCGCCCAGCCACATCAGGAACATGGTGCCGCCGACCAGGGTGATCATGCAGGCCATGCGGAAATACATGCCCGGATCGGTCGCCAGATCACCGGATTCCAGCGACACCGCGAGACCGTAGGACTGCGCGGTCGCCAGCAGTACGGTGCCGTAGCGGGTATACTGGTTGATCTTCTTGCGGCCCTGCTCGCCCTCTTTCTTGAGCTGTTCAAGCGAAGGCACCATCGAAGTCAGAAGCTGAACGATAATGGAGGCGGAAATATAGGGCATGATGCCAAGGGCAAAAATGCCCATCCGGCCAAGCGCGCCACCGGTGAACATCGACACCATGCCGCCGATGCCCTGACCCGCCTGCTCCATGAACTGACGCAGCGCCGCCGCGTCGATTCCCGGAACCGGAATGAAGGTGCCCAGGCGATAGACAATCAAAAGGCCGATGGTGAACAGGATGCGGTTGCGCAGATCCGTGGCCTTGCCCAGGGCAGCCCAGCTGGTGTTTGCCGCCATTTGTTCTGCTGCTGATACCATGAAAAGGTCTCTTCTTTAGCGAAAACGCCGCCCGGAACCGTTTTCCGGCTCGGGCGGCGTAATGGGAAAACTCGTAGGCCTATGTAAGCGGCATTGGCGCCGCTCACAAGCGCTTACTCGGCGGCGGCTGCGTTTGCCGCGGTGAGGGTGCCGCCCGCCTTGGCCACGGCCTCAACGGCGGCCTTGGAGGCGCCGGTGACCGCGATGGTTGCCTTGGCAGTGATTTCACCCTTGGCCAGCACGCGGACGCCGTCCAGCTTGCGACGCACCAGGCCGGATGCAACCAGCGAATCCTCGGTGATCGAGCCGGCGTCCAGCTTGCCTGCGTCGATGAACTTCTGGATCAGGCCCAGGTTGACGACAGCGTATTCCTTGCGGTTCGGCTTGTTGAAGCCGCGCTTGGGCAGACGCTGGTAGAGGGGCATCTGGCCGCCTTCGTAGCCGTTGATCGAAACGCCCGAACGGGATTTCTGACCTTTGATACCACGGCCACCCATTTTACCTTTGCCGGAGCCGGGGCCACGGCCAACGCGGGTGCGTTTCTTGGATGCGCCGGGATTGTCGCGCAGTTCGTGCAGTTTCATGTCGCTTCTCCTTGCCGGATGTGACCCCCGAAGCGTGATGGGCCAAACACGGCGTTTCTTGATTGGTGATTCCGTGGCGCATGATGCCACCGGGGGCGTATAGACCTGTTGCGCCACGGGATCAAGCCCCGCGGCCGCCAGCTGATGCGCCCGTGCTGCGCCAAAGCGCCCTGCGCTGGCGATAGATCCCTTTTTGCTGTGCTTCCGCTTCTGTGTCGCTGATTGTCGACCGTTAAAGGGTGGCGGCGCCGCCGGGTGGAGATGGGAAGGGGCGTAACCCCATGCGAATAACGCGTCAGCCGCGCTCCGGGTGCCATGCCGGAGCCCAATTCCAGGTGCCGGGTGTGTCAGGCCCGGCGGGTGACCATGATCGGGTTTGAGACTGCCAGACCTGGGTTAACACCGCGTGGGAGCGGCGTACGCGACCCACGCAACAGCCCCTGGACGGACACTGCAGAAAACAAAAACGCCCCTGCCGATTGGCAGGGGCGCTTTTGCGCCGGTTCCCGGAGAGGGAGGAGGATCCAGGGGCGGCGAAAGGGATTACTTGCCGTAGACATGTTCCCGCGCAGCGCCGGGGATGGCGCAGCGGGTCAGACCGATGTCATCCAGCTCACGGTCCGACATGGACCGCAGCGCGTCGACGGTGAGGCGGTATTCGCGGCGCAGTTTCCATGCGCGCAGGGCGGCAGCGGCAAAACCGCCCACACGAGCCAGAATGCCCGAGGAAGCAGGTGCCGAAACAGTTGAATAAGCCATTGTTCTTGTTTCCTTTGCATCGGAGCCGGAAACGGTTTCCGGTCGCAGCTGATGATCTGTTCGCTTGTCGTGCAGCGGAAATAGGGACGCGACCGGCTGCCTTCAACCGCCGCTTTGGTCTGGCCGCCATGCCCGGAATGCATGGCTAGGGCCATTGAAATCCGGGCGCTGTCACCAGCCAAAAGAAAACGCCCCTGCCCGGCGTCGGGCAGAGGCGTCTTGGTCCGGACCTGAGGGAGGAGAAGAAAGGTCCGGGAAGGGGAATTCAGTGGCCGTAGACGTGCTGGCGGGCGATGTCTGCGATGTCGCCACGGCGCACGCCGATGTCGGACAGTTCGCGGTCGCTCAGGCCGTCCAGCTCGTTGTAGGTGCGCTGGTACTCGCGCGCCTTTTCCCAGCCGGTCTTCACGGCCTCAAAGGCGTGACGAATACGGGCGGTCAAGGACAGGGCGGGGGTGGAAGAAAGAACATGTGCCATCATTAAGATCCTTGTGTCTGAGCCGGGCCTATTCCCGGCGGTGCTTGTGTTGGTCTTTTCTTGTGACACCGAGATAGGAAATACCGTTGGCGATAACAATTGCCGGTTCGGTCTGTCCGCTATGCGGCGGATGCAAGGGCCCTTGCCAGACAGTTAAGTCCCCGCTTCCCCTCCCCTCGTCCGCCGCTCAGGGCGGCGCAACGAAAAACGCCCCCGGCAGAACCGGGGGCGTTTTCCTAGATCAGTCGCGAAAGAGGGGCGTCTTAGCCGCGCTCTTCGATGATCTGAACCAGATGCGGGATCGAGTTGACCATACCGCGTACGGAGGGGGTGTCCTCCAGCTCGCGGGTCTTGTGCATCTTGTTCAGGCCCAGGCCAACCAGGGTTGCGCGCTGTTTGGCGGGGCGGCGGATCGGCGAGCCGATCTGCTTGACGACGATGGTTTTTGCCATGGATCCGTCTCCTTACGCTTCTGCTTCCGCAGGTGCTTCGTCCCGCTTGGGCAGGATGTCGGCAACCTTCTTGCCACGACGCTGAGCCACAGAGCGCGGGCTCTGTTCTTTGGTCAGGCCGTTCAGAGTGGCGCGGATCATGTTGTAGGGGTTCTGCGAGCCGATCGACTTGGACACAACGTCCTTGACGCCCAGCATTTCGAAGACGGCACGCATCGGACCACCTGCGATGATCCCGGTACCTTCCGGAGCGGTACGCATGACCACCTTGCCGGCGCCGTGGCGACCGCTGATGTCGTGGTGCAGGGTACGACCCTCTTTCAGCGGCACGCGGACCATCTGGCGCTTGGCCTGTTCGGTCGCCTTGCGGATCGCCTCAGGCACTTCTTTTGCCTTGCCCTTGCCAAAGCCGACACGGCCTTTCTGGTCGCCAACAACAACCAGTGCAGCAAAGCCAAAGCGCTTACCGCCTTTTACGGTTTTGGACACGCGGTTGATCGCAACCAGGCGATCTGCAAATTCCGGTGTCTCTTCACGGTCGCGGCGGTTGCCGCGGCGGTTTTCACGTTCTGCCATCAGGCATTCCTTTCAGAATGGCGCACTGCACAAAGCACGGGGCGCCGGTTTTCTCCAATCCTTGGTGAGATGGGCGCAGCCTGCGCCCTCTCCCGGATCATCGGGGCAGCCCCGGAGGGCTGCCCGCTTGGGACTTAGATCTTCAGACCGCCTTCACGCGCAGCGTCGGCCAGAGCCTTCACCTTGCCGTGATACAGGAAGCCGCCACGATCGAAATAGGCTTCGGTCACGCCTGCGGCCTTGGCACGCTCGGCGATCGCGGCACCAACCTTGGCGGAGGCCTCGATGTTGTTCTTGCCGACAACACCCAGATCCTTTTCCAGGGTGGACGCCGAAGCCAGGGTCACACCGCGCAGGTCGTCGATCAGCTGAACAGAAATGTTCTTGTTCGAACGGTGCACGGAGAGACGCAGGCGGCCTGCGTTCACTTTGCGAAGCTTGTTCCGGACGCGCAGCCGGCGCTTCAGAAACAGGGTACGTTTGCTGTTTGCCATTTTGCTGGTCCTTACTTCTTCTTGCCTTCCTTGCGGAAGATGAATTCGCCCTTGTAGCGGATGCCTTTGCCTTTGTAGGGCTCGGGACGGCGCCAGTCGCGGATTTTCGCCGCCACTTCGCCCACCTGCTGCTGGTCGATACCTTCCACAACGATTTCAGTCTGCTTCGGCGCGGTGATGGTGATGCCATCAGGCGCAACGAAGTCGACATCGTGGCTGTAGCCCAGGTTCAGCTTCAGGACATTGCCCTGCATCTGAGCGCGGTAACCCACACCCTGGATCTCCAGCTCTTTCTTGAAGCCTTGGGTCACGCCGGCCACCAGGTTTGCAACCTGGGTGCGGGACATGCCCCACTGCTGGCGAGCACGCTTGGACTTGCCGCGCGGCTCGACCTTGACGATGTTGTCCTCAACGGTGAGGGTCACGTCGTCGGTGGCAGTGAAGGTACGGGCGCCTTTCGGGCCTTTGACTTCGATGGTCTGGCCGGACACGCTGGCGGTGACACCGCTGGGCAGTTCGACCGGTTTCTTACCAATACGGGACATCGTTAAGGCCTCCTTAGAAGACGGTGCAAAGCACTTCGCCGCCGACGTTGGCTGCGCGTGCGTTTGCGTCCGACATCACACCCTTGGGGGTGGAGACAATCGACACGCCCAGGCCCTGGCGGACCTGCGGAATGTCATTGACGCCCATGTAAACGCGGCGGCCGGGCTTGGAGACCCGCTTGAGCTCGCGAATGACAGGTTCGCCGTCGAAGTATTTCAGGCTGATTTCGATGGCGGGATGGCCATTTTCACCAGTCACTTTCTCATAACCGCGGATGTAGCCCTCGTCCGCCAGCACGTCCAGCACCCACGCCCGAAGCTTGGAAGCCGGGGTCATGACGGTGGATTTGCCGCGCATCTGAGAGTTACGGATACGGGTGAGCATATCGCCGATAGGATCGTTCATATCAGTCTCTCCCTTACCAGCTCGATTTCACCATGCCGGGGATCTGGCCATTGGAGCCCAGTTCCCGCAGCGCGATCCGGCTGATCTTCAGCTTACGGTAGTAAGCGTGAGGACGGCCGGTCAGCTGGCAGCGGTTGTGCAGACGGGTTGCCGACGAGTTGCGCGGCAGCTTGGCCAACTTCAGGCGCGCTTTGAAGCGCTCTTCCATCGGACGGCTTTCGTCGTTTGCGATTTCTTTCAGCTCGGCACGCTTTGCGGCATATTTGGCCACCAGGCGCTCGCGCTTCTTCTCGCGTTCGATCATGCTTTTCTTAGCCATGGTCTCTTCTCTCCCGCGCTTAGCTGTTGAAGGGCATGTTGAAAGCTTTCAACAGCGCCTTTGCTTCCGCGTCGGTTTTCGCGGTGGTGGCAATCACAATGTCCATGCCCCAGGCTTCGTCGATCTTGTCGAAATCGATTTCCGGGAACACGATGTGCTCTTTCAGACCCATGGCGTAGTTGCCGCGGCCGTCAAAGGAGGTACCCGAAACACCGCGGAAGTCGCGGATACGGGGCATTGCGATGGTGATCAGACGATCCAGGAATTCATACATCCGGTCGCCGCGCAGGGTCACCTTGGCGCCCATCGGCATGCCTTCGCGAACGCGGAAGCCGGCGATGGAGTTCTTGGCAACGGTGGTCAGAGCCTTCTGGCCCGCGATCGCGGTCAGGTCTGCCTGTGCGGATTTGGCTTTCTTGCTGTCTTTGACAGCAGCGCGGCCACAGCCGATGTTCAGAACGATCTTCTCCAACTTGGGGATCATCATATCGTTCTTGTAGGCGAATTCCTCTTTCAGGGCACCACGGATGGTTTCCTTGTAGAGGGCCTTCAGGCGCGGGGTGTAGGTTGCAGCGTCAAGCATCAGACAGTCTCCCCGGTGGTCTTGGCGAAGCGCACCTTCTTGCCGTCTTCCTCACGGAAGCCGACGCGGGTTGCCTTGCCGTTGCTGTCCAGCAGTGCCAGGTTCGACAGGTCGATCGGCAGTGCCTTGGGCAGACGGCCGCCCTGGCTGTTTTGGGTCTGGCGGGTGTGGCGGATCGCCATGTTCACGCCTTCGACAACGGCTTTACCGGCCTTGGGGTCGACGGAGGCGATGGTGCCTTCCTTGCCCTTGTCCTTGCCGGCCAGCACGACGACCTTGTCGCCTTTGCGGAGTTTAGCAGCCATGATTACAGCACCTCCGGAGCCAGCGAGATGATCTTCATGAAGTTCTTCGCGCGCAGTTCACGAACAACCGGGCCAAAGATACGGGTACCGACCGGCTCGTTGTTGTTGTTCAGGATAACGGCTGCGTTCCGGTCAAAACGGATCGCGGTGCCGTCTTCGCGACGGACTTCTTTGGCGGTGCGCACGACAACGGCCTTACGGACGTCGCCTTTTTTCACGCGGCCGCGCGGGATGGCTTCCTTTACCGAGACGACGATGATGTCGCCAACGGATGCGTATTTACGCTTGGAGCCACCCAGAACCTTGATGCACTGAACTCGGCGAGCGCCGGAGTTGTCAGCAACATCCAGATTTGTTTGCATCTGGATCATGTGGTTTCTCCCGACCTATGGGGCAGCGATGCGTGCTGGTATCCCCCAGGGTTTCGACTGACTGTAAAGTCTAGTCGCCAGGAGTCTCGAGACGAGACTCTTAGGCTTCCAGAACTTCCCAGCGTTTCGTTTTCGATTTCGGCGCGCATTCGATGATGCGTACGGTGTCGCCGACCTTGAAAGCGTTCTTTTCATCGTGAGCCCGGTATTTCTTGGACTTACGGATGGTTTTCTTCAGAACCGGGTGCGTGAAGCGGCGTTCAACCGAGACAGTTACGGTCTGGGCGTTTGCGTCGCTGGTCACAACGCCTTGCAGGATACGTTTGGGCATTGTGTCGCTCCTTATTCGGCTGCTGCTGCAGCTTTTTCGTTCAGGATGGTCTTGACGCGGGCGGCATTGCGGCGCGCCGCCTTGATGCCTGCAGTCGATTCCAGCTGACCGGTTGCCTGCTGAAAGCGCAGGTTGAAGCTCTCTTTTTTCAGGGATGCGAGGATATCGCGGAGTTCATCCACGGTTTTCTCGCGCAGATCATTGGCGTTCATCGCCTTTGTTCCTTGTCCAAAGCACCAGAAGGCCCCGAGGGTAACCTTGAACCTGGTGGGTTATGTCAACCGCGCCAAAAGCGCGGCAAAAAAGAATCACTTACCCCGGATCCGGCATGGATTGGGGCCAAGCGATGGGTTCCTATAGAGGAGACCGGGCGCAGGGGCAAGGGAAAGGTTGGCCACCGTCCCTGCCGCGCCGCGGTTCAGATGATTTCATCTTCATCGAACATCGCCGCACCGTCGAGTTGGGCGCTCAGATCCTCGATCCGCTGCTCCGCCTCGGCGGCATTCACCACCCGGGCGATGTGAAACAGCGCATCGCCTTCGTTGACGATCGGCATGTTGGCGCGACCGATGATCAGCCCGGCAGCGCCGGCCGCTAGCTCCGCCTCGGTTTCGCCGAAGGGGTCGGAAACCACGCCAAGGATCTCGCCCTGCTCGACCATGTCGCCGGTCGTCTTGAAGGCCCGCAACAAGCCGCCCGCGGGGGCGCGCTCCCAGCTGCTGCTGCCCGCGCGGACCGGGACGGTTTCGGCCAGCGGCACGCCATCCTCCGGGATCATCCCAAGCGCGTGCATCACGCGCAGGATGCCGGCGACCCCGACCCGGGCCGAGTATTCGTCGAAGCGCAACCCCTCGCCCGCCTCGTACAACAGGATATCGACGCCGACGTTCTGCGCGGCCTGGCGCAGCGATCCTTCGCGCAGGCCGGATCGGATCACCACCGGCGCTCCGAAGGCATCGGCATAGGCCAGAGTATCCTTGGCCTTTGGTGACACCCGGATCTGCGGCATGTTGGTGCGGTGGATGGCCGCCGAGTGCAGATCGATGCCCAGGTCGCAGCGCGCCACCACCTCGGTCATGAACAAATGCGCGAGGCGGCTGGCCAGCGAGCCGCCTTCGCTGCCCGGAAAGCAGCGGTTCAGATCGCGCCGGTCCGGCAAGTAGCGCGAATGGTTCAGAAAGCCGAAGGTGTTGACGATCGGCACCACGATCAGCGTGCCCTTCAGCCGCGAGAACTTGCGGCTGCGCAGCAGTCGGCGCGCGATCTCGACCCCAATCACCTCGTCGCCGTGAATGGCGGCGGAGACAAACATGGTCGGCCCCGCCTCCGCGCCGTGGATCACATGGGCGGACATGGTGACCGGCGTGTGGTCCGACAGTACGCTGACCGGCAGATCCACCGTGCGGCGGGTGCCCGCAGGAATGCAGAAGCCACCGATCTCGAAGTCAGGACGGCGCGACATGGCAAGAGCCTCTCAAGGACGAACTGCAGAAGCCTTAGCAGGATTCGAGGCTTTGGCAATCGCGCCGATGCGATGCCCTACTCCCAGCGGTAGTTGAAACTGACGGAAATCCGCTCTTCCTCGGCCATGTTCATCGGCACCTCGTGGCGGATGAAGCTTTCCCACAGCAGCACGTCGCCCACCTTTGGCGACTGGTAGACGAAGGTCTTCAGCTCCTGGCGGCAGGTTTTCACGCGCGGCGGATGCGCCATCATCATCGCGTGGCGCGGGTCCTCCAGCTTGAGCGCACTGGCCCCTTCGGGCATCGACACGTAGGTGGTGCCGGAAATCACCGAATGCGGGTGAATGTGGCTGGCGTGGGTGCCACCCTCGGGCAGGATGTTGATCCACAGATCTTCCAGCACCAGCTTGCGACCATCAAGATCCAGCTCGAGATCCTCGGCAAAGGCCGCCACATGCAGATCCAGCGATTTCACCAGATCCGCAAAGATCGGGAAGCGCCACGGCAGATCGGTCAGGGATGCATAGGAGGTATACCCGGGATACCCGTTTTCCTCGCACCAATCCTGGCCTGCGTCATCATCACCGGCGATGACCAAGCATGAGTTTTCCAGTTCCTGCGCGTCGATTGCCGGTCCGTGTTCGGACAGCGGCGCGCGGTAAAGTCGGGTCACGAAGAGCGATTCAATCTGAGCCATGCGCCCCTCCTACTCCATACGCCAAACAAACGCGAGAGGCTGGCAGCGCCGCTGAACAACCGGCGCAACCGGCGGATATCATCAAGACAAAATAAAATCTCTATCGGATTCCAACAGGGATTTAACCATTGGCGGCTAGGCTGACGAAAAACAAGAAACGACAACAATCTCTCTCGTGAAAATGGTCCCAGTCACATGAAACTCAAAGTCACTGTTGGTTCGGCAATCCTGTCGATCATCGTTCTTGCCGGGGGGCTGATGGCCGTTCTGGTCAGCCTTCTTCTGTACTCGCACGGGGTGCGTGACGACATGCAGAACCGGGTGGCGGTCATCGAATCCGCCTATCGCAACCTCGACACGGTCGAGCTGGAAATGCTGATGGCGCGCCGCGCCGAAAAGGATTTCCTGCTGCGTCGGGACGACACGCATGTCGAACGACACGCCGCCACCATGGCGCGGATCAAGGACGCCTACGGCGCGTTGGAGCAAAAGGTTCCGAACATTCCGGAACTCGCGGAGAAACGCCGCGAACTGGCGACCCTTGGAGAGGTGATCGCCGCCTATGAAGCCAGCTTTCATGCGCTGACCGCCAGCAACCTGCGCCTTGGCCTTGATGAGAACAGCGGTCTGGAAGGCCAGCTGCGGAGCGCGGTCAAAAGCGCCGAAGCCACTCTGAAGGACCTCGGCCGCCCGGAAATGGAAGTGAAGATGCTGATGATGCGGCGGCATGAGAAGGACTTCATCATGCGCCAGGCGCCCAAGTACCTGGACCGGCTGAATGCCCGGGTCGAGGAATTCGCCGCCTTCCCGGCCAGCTATTACAGCAGCAGCGCCCAGCAAAAAGAGGTTCTGGCGCTGATGACCGCCTACCAGAAAAGCTTTGCCGACTACGTGAGCGAGAAGCTTGCCGAAAGTGAGCTGCGCAAGGAGGTCTCGCAGCACTTCGCCACCGCGGAGCCGCTGCTGGCCGCGCTGCAAGCCGAGGTGCGCAGTGAGCTGGACTCCGTGCGCCGCGAAGGCGAGGCCGTCAGCTCCGCCGCGCAGACAAACGCCCTGCGTGCGGGCATCGCCGGCTCCCTGCTGTTCATCGCCGTCGCACTGTTGCTGGCCCGCGGCATCGCGCGGCCGCTGAAGCAGATCGACCAGGTTCTGAAGCAGATGATCCGGAACGACTTTACCGCCAAGCTTCCGACCACCCGTATCCGCGAAATTGCCGCCATCGGCGGCGCGGTCGGAGACTTCCGTCAGGCCGAGGTTGCCAAGCAGCAATTGAACGCCGAGATTTCAGAAGTCATCAACGCCTGTGGCGTCGGCGACTTCTCCCGCCGCATCCAGTGCGGCGACGGCGAAGACAGCGGCCTCAGCCGGGGTGTCAACACGATCGGCGAAGTCGCCCAGAAAGGCTTGGGAGACGTGCTGAAAGTGCTCGCCGCGATTGCGGATGGCGACCTGACCCAGCGGATGCCCTCGGGGCAGAAAGGCGTGTTCAAGGACATCGCTGACGCCATCGACAACCTGACCGGAAACCTGGAAACCATCGTGCGGCAGCTGGCGGGCAGCAGCGAGATGCTGAACAACACCTCCAACGAAATCGCCGGAGCGGTGGCGGATGCCTCGCGCCGCGGTGAAGCCTCGGCCGCCTCGCTGGAGGAAACATCGGCTGCCCTGCAGACCGTCAGTGATACGGTGCGTGACACCGCCGAGAGCGCGCAGGGCGCCCGCAGCTTCGTGAACGACGCCCAGTCCACAGCCGAAACCACCCGCAAAGTGGGGGAGCAGACCATCGCCGCCATGCAGCGCATCAAGGAATCCTCCGATGCGATTTCCAAGATCACCGGCATGATCGACGACGTCGCTTTCCAAACCAACCTTCTGGCCCTGAATGCCGGGGTCGAGGCCGCCCGCGCGGGCGAAGCCGGTCGCGGCTTCGCGGTGGTGGCCTCGGAGGTGCGGGCACTGGCGCAACGCTCCTCTGCGGCGGCGCAGGAAATCAGCGCCCTGATCAGCAGCAGCCAGATCGAGGTGACCAGCGGCGTGAAACTGGCTGATGAAACCGGGGCCGCCCTTGCCACGATCCACCAAATGGTCAGCCAGGCTGCGGATAAGGTGAACGAGATCGCCGAGAACACCCACGAGCAGGCGAACGGGATCTCCGAAGTGAACGTGGCGCTCGAGGTGCTGGACCGGGATTCGCAGCACAGTGCCGCCATGCTGGAAGAAACCGCGGCCTCCGGCCAGATGCTGCGTGACGAGGCGGCGCGGCTGGCGCAAGCCATCTCGGGCTTCCGGCTGGATCACGACAGCGTGCCCCGGACCGCTGGCAACGATGTCACCGCCGCAGCGGACGACTTCATCGACCGCGCTGCCTGAGCCTGACCCGCGGGCCGCCAATCGGTCGGCCCGCGGACGTCACCCGCCGGGTTCCGCGGCCACCATCCGCTCCCCCACCATGTATCCCCCCGCAAACAAAGCGATGCGATGCCGCACGTTGCGGTGTCTGGCGTCGGAGACCACGCTCCCCACAATCAAAGACACGGAAACCATGCAAAAAGCCCCCGCCGAAATCTCGGCGGGGGCTTTTTAGTCTCGTTCACGGTCCACCGGCCCGGGCGCTGCTGTCAGCAACCTGCCGGTGGGGTCGTGTATTACCAGTCTTCGCGGACCACGACGCGGGTCTTGACCGGCAGCTTCATCGCGGCAAGGCGCAGAGCCTCGCGAGCGACTTCATCGCTGACGCCGTCGATTTCGAACATCACGCGGCCAGGTTTGACCTTGCATGCCCAATAATCCACGGAACCTTTACCCTTACCCATACGAACTTCGACGGGCTTGGAGGTCACCGGAGTGTCCGGGAAGATACGGATCCAGACACGACCCTGACGTTTCATGTGGCGGGTCATGGCACGACGGGCAGCCTCGATCTGGCGTGCAGTCACACGCTCAGGGGTGGTTGCCTTCAGGCCATAGGTGCCGAAGTTCAGGTCGGAACCGCCTTTTGCCAGGCCGTGAATCCGGCCCTTGTGCATCTTGCGGAATTTAGTGCGCTTTGGCTGAAGCATCTCAAATCCTCCTTAGCGACGGCCGCCACCAGCACCACGGGGTGCAGGGCCGTCCTGGATTTCTTGTGCTTTACGGTCACGCGCCGACGGATCGTGCTCCATGATCTCACCTTTGAAGATCCAGACCTTGATCCCGATGATCCCGTAGGGGGTCATCGCTTCGGAATGTGCGTAATCGATGTCGGCACGCAGGGTGTGCAGAGGCACGCGACCTTCGCGGTACCATTCGGTACGTGCGATTTCGGCACCGCCCAGACGACCAGCGACGTTCACCCGGATACCCAGGGCGCCCATGCGCATGGCGTTCTGCACGGCACGCTTCATCGCGCGACGGAAGGAGACACGGCGCTCCAGCTGCTGAGCGATGGACTCACCGACCAGCTGCGCGTCGAGTTCCGGCTTGCGCACTTCAACGATGTTGAGGTGCAGCTCGGAGTCGGTCATCTTCGCCAGCTTCTTGCGCAGAACTTCGATGTCTGCACCTTTCTTGCCGATGATGACGCCCGGACGTGCGGTGTGAATGGTCACACGGCACTTCTTGTGCGGACGCTCGATGATGACGCGCGCAACGCCGGCTTGCTTGCACTCGGTCTTGATGAACTCACGGATCTTCAGATCCTCGAGCAGCAGATCACCATAGTCCTTGGTGTCGGCGTACCAGCGGCTGTCCCAGGTGCGGTTGACCTGAAGGCGCATGCCGATCGGATTGACTTTCTGACCCATTAGGCTTGCTCCTCAACTTGACGCACCTTGATGGTGATCTCCGCGAACGGCTTCAGGATTTTGCCGAACCGGCCACGGGCACGCGGGCGACCGCGCTTCATGGTCAGGTTCTTGCCAACCCAAGCCTCGGCGACGATCAGCTCATCGACGTCCAGGTTGTGGTTGTTCTCAGCATTCGCGATGGCGGACTGAAGGCATTTCTTCACGTCCTGTGCGACCCGCTTGTTGGAGAAGGTGAGATCGGTCAGAGCCTTTTCAACCTTCTTGCCACGGATCATCTGAGCCACCAGGTTCAGTTTCTGCGGCGAGGTACGGAGCATGCGCAGTTTTGCCATTGCTTCGTTGTCTGCCACGCGGCGGGGATTCTTTTCCTTACCCATGACTTACTTCCGCTTCGCTTTTTTGTCGGCGGCATGGCCATAATAGGTACGGGTCGGCGAATATTCACCGAACTTCTGACCGATCATGTCTTCCGAGACGTTGACGGGGATGTGCTTCTTGCCGTTGTAGACACCAAAGGTCAGACCAACGAACTGCGGCAGGATGGTGGAGCGACGCGACCAGATCTTGATCACTTCATTGCGGCCCGATTCACGCGCTGCTTCGGCCTTTTTCAGGACGTAAGCATCAACGAAGGGGCCCTTCCATACGGAACGTGCCATGGATTAGCGGCCTTTCTTCTTGGCGTGGCGCGAGCGGATGATGAGCTTCTGCGACGCCTTGTTTGTGTTGCGGGTACGCTTACCCTTGGTCGGCTTACCCCAGGGTGTCACCGGGTGACGACCACCGGAGGTCCGGCCTTCACCACCGCCGTGGGGGTGATCGATCGGGTTCATCACGACACCACGCACGGAAGGACGCTTGCCCTTGTGGCGCATACGGCCGGCTTTACCGTAGTTCTGGTTGGAGTTGTCGGGGTTCGACACGGCACCAACGGTGGCCATGCATTCCTGACGGACCAGGCGCAGTTCGCCCGAGGACAGGCGGATCTGAGCGTAGCCACCATCACGACCAACGAACTGAGCGTAGGTACCGGCTGCACGGGCGATCTGGCCGCCTTTGCCGGGCTTCATTTCGATGTTGTGAACGATGGTACCGATCGGCATGCCCGAGAACGGCATTGCGTTGCCCGGTTTGATGTCTGCCTTTGCGGAGGCGATGACCTTGTCACCAACTGCCAGACGCTGCGGAGCCAGGATGTAGGCCTGCTCGCCGTCGTCGTACTTCACCAGGGCGATGAAGGCAGTACGGTTGGGGTCATATTCGATGCGCTCGACGGTTGCGGCGACATCAAATTTATTCCGTTTGAAGTCAACGATCCGGTAGAGACGCTTTGCGCCGCCGCCACGGCGGCGGGAAGTAATCCGTCCGGTGTTGTTCCGGCCGCCCGATTTGGTCAGACCCTCAGTGAGAGACTTGACCGGACGCCCTTTCCAAAGCTCCGAACGGTCGATCAGAACCAGCCCACGCTGGCCCGGCGTCGTCGGCTTATACGACTTAAGTGCCATGCTTTCTGTCTTCCGTTTAGCGTGCCGGGCCTTCGGTTGTTGTCTTTGGCCCAGCTATGTTTAAGGCCCCCGTAGGTGCCTGAGTTATAGGGCCCCGAAGGTCCCCAGTTCGAACATCCCGACAAACGTAACGACCCCGGAACGAATCCGGGGTCTTCAGGATTGGTGCGGCTTAACAGATGCCGCGCGGGCTGGCAATGGGGTGTTTGCCGAACCACCCGCCGATCCGCAAACCGGGGGAGCGGATCATTGGCTTTGTCAGGCCAGTCACCCTGAATTACGCGTTATATGCGGCGGAACCGACCGGCCACCACGGCGCCGCGCTCACGACTTCTTGCGCGGCAGGCCATCATGGTCGGTCGACGCCAGCTCCTCCAGCTCGTCCTCGCTCATCGATTCGTACATGTCCTTCGACGCCCCGGTGAGCTCGGACACCTTGGTGTCACCGCGCTTGGCCGACAAGGCGGCCCCTGCGGCCTTCTGCTGCGCCTTCGACTTGGCTTTCATGGCGTCCTCCTGTGTGGGTTGCTGAACGTGAAACGCCATGGCCCCCTGCCCGGTTCCGGTGCGCTGCGCGGCCCTGGAAGGCGGAACCTATCCGCGCTCCAGACGTTGTCGAGACAGGCTCACCAACCACAGGAAAGGACGAAGCCATGGACTGGAATCAAGTGAAGGGCCAATGGAAGCAGCTGAAGGGCGCAGCCCAGCAAACCTGGGGTGACATCACCGACGACGATTGGGACCGGATCAACGGCCGCCGTGAAGAACTGGCCGGCAAGATCCAGGAGCGCTACGGCCGCGAAAAAGAAGAAGCCGAACGCGAAATCGATCAGTGGATCGCACGCCTGTGACCCGGTCGACGCGGGGCTGCTCCCTCCCCGTGCCTGCCTCGTAGGCGCAAGTAAAAAGGCCCTCGCTTTCGCGAGGGCCTTTCATTTTTCCAAGAAGACAGATCTCAGAGACCGGTGGTCACGTCGATGGTGTTGCCTTCTTCCAGGGTCACATAGGCCTTCTTGACGTCCTTGCGACGGCCCAGCTGGCCGCGGAAACGTTTGACCTTACCCTTGGTGACGGTGGTGTTGACCGCTTTGACCTTGACGCCAAAGAGAGCTTCAACAGCTTCCTTGATCATCGGCTTGTTGCTGTCGATCGCCACTTCGAACACCACGGCGCCGTTTTCGGACGCCAGGGTGGATTTCTCGGTGATGATCGGCTTGCGGATCACGTCGTAGTGTTCTGCCTTCGCGCTCATTTCAGGCGAGCCTCCAGTGCTTCGACACCTGCTTTGGTGATCACCAGGGTGTCACGCTTCAGGATGTCATAGACGTTGGCACCGATGGTCGGCAGTACGTCCAGACCTTCGATGTTCTTGGCGGCGCGGGCAAAACCCTCGTTCACGGCAGCGCCGTCGATGACCAGAGCGCGTTTCCAGCCCAGGTTCTTCACCTGCTTGGCCAGAGCGGAGGTCTTGCCCTCGGCGCTCGCGTCCTCGATGATGACCAGCTCGCCCGCTTTCGCCTTGGCGGACAGCGCGTGGCGCAGGCCCAGCTTGCGGAACTTCTTGGTCAGCTCGTGGCCGTGCGACCGCGGGGTCGGACCCTTGTAGATACCACCCTTGCGGAAGATCGGCGCGTTGCGGTCACCGTGGCGTGCGCCGCCGGTGCCCTTCTGGCGATAGATCTTCTTGGTCGAGTAGGAGGTCTCGGAGCGGGTCTTCACCTTGTGGGTGCCCTGCTGCGCGTTGTTGCGCTGCCAGCGAACCACACGGTGCAGGATGTCCGCACGCGGCTCCAGGCCGAACAGCTCTTCGGACAGTTCAATGTCGCCCGCTTTGCCGCCGTCCAGTTTGATCACGTCAAGTTTCATGCTTCACCACCTTCCGCGGGAGCTTCCGCAGTTTTCAGAGCGGCCGGGAAAGGCAGACCCTCGGGGGCTTTCTTCTTCACGGCATCCTTGACGGTAACCCAGCCGGATTTCGGGCCCGGAACGGCGCCCTTGATGAAGACCAGGCCGCGCTCGGCATCGGTTTTCACCACTTCCAGGTTCTGGGTGGTCACACGGGCAGCACCCATGTGGCCCGCCATCTTCTTGCCTTTGAAGACGCGGCCGGGGTCCTGACACTGACCGGTCGAACCGTGCGAACGGTGCGAGATCGACACACCGTGCGAGGCGCGCAGACCACCGAAGTTGTGACGCTTCATGGCACCTGCGAAACCTTTACCGATCGAGGTACCGGTCACGTCCACTTTCTGGCCAGCCAGGAAATGTTCGGCCGAGATTTCGGCACCGACTTCGATCAGGCCTTCCGCGGGAACGCGGAACTCGGCCAGCTTGCGCTTGGGCTCAACCTTGGCTGCTGCGAAGTGACCGCGCATGGCTTTGCTGGTGCGCTTTGCCTTGGCGGTACCGGCACCCAGCTGAACAGCGGTGTAGCCGTCCTTTTCCTCGGTGCGCTGAGCAACAACCTGCAGGCCGTCCAGGGACAGAACGGTCACAGGGATCTGCTTGCCGTCTTCCATGAACAGTCGGGTCATGCCGACTTTCTTTGCGATAATACCGGAACGCATAATCTATACCCTCCGATCTTACGATTGCAGCTTGATTTCGACGTCAACGCCAGCGGCCAGGTCGAGCTTCATCAGCGCGTCCACGGTCTGCGGGGTCGGGTCGACGATGTCGAGAAGACGCTTGTGCGTACGGATCTCGAACTGATCGCGGGATTTCTTGTCGATGTGAGGGCCACGCAGAACGGTGAACTTCTCAATCTTGTTCGGCAGCGGGATCGGGCCGCGCACTTGGGCGCCGGTCCGCTTGGCAGTGTTGACGATTTCCTGGGTGCTGGCATCCAGCACGCGGTAGTCAAATGCCTTCAGCCGGATACGGATGTTTTGGCTTTGCATCGTACAGCCTTATTCTAGGCGTTGGGGTTGAGAGGAGGGCCTGCGCTCACCGCAATCCCTCATCGAACCCAAAAGGCGGGAATCATCCCGCCCCTGATCACACTCGGTGAACTCGCGCCCTATACGCGCTATGGCCCGGTCTGGCAAGGGGGTGCGCCGCGAAACAAAAGGAATTCGCACGCACGCGCCTTGCCGGAGGCATCCGGGCCGTGCAGCCAGGCGCAAATGTTGGGGCCGCTGGTGTCACCTGCCCCTGCCCTCTGCCACGCACAGAAAAAGGGCCTCCCGAGGGAGGCCCTTTCCATCCAGTATCAGGAGACCTGATTACTCGATGATTTTGGACACGACGCCGGCGCCGACGGTGCGGCCGCCTTCACGGATGGCGAAACGCAGACCGTCTTCCATCGCGATCGGAGCGATCAGCTCAACACCGAACTTCAGGTTGTCGCCCGGCATCACCATCTCGGTGCCTTCCGGCAGGGTCACGGTGCCGGTCACGTCGGTGGTGCGGAAGTAGAACTGCGGACGGTAGTTCGCG
>NZ_JBGFGM010000067.1:0-51376 GCF_041224635.1 Leisingera sp. XS_AS12 | reverse complement strand
CAAAATTCACAAAAACGCAGATCCGCCGAAGAAAATCCCTGCAGCGACACAAAATCAATGACTTAGAAGGCAAGAAGCCCGCCAGGACCTGGCGCAGGATCGCCGATGCCGCCCTCCCCTCCCCGCCCCGCGACCGCGACCGCCACCCAAACGCCCAGTTACCCACAGACTCGCAGGACTTACCCACAGACCGGACCCGGAATCAGCCGACCCCAAGGCCACCTGCCCCGCGACCGACTCGCTCACACGAATAACCGCGCAGAAACGAAAACGGGCGCCCACTGGGGGCGCCCGAAAACTTCGCAGCGCAGCAACCTGCCCCGCTCCAACAGGAGCCCTCACTGTGACAACAGCCAGCCCGCCTCCGCTTCACAAAATTTACGGCTGAGCTGGCGAGGCCCCTCACTGCCCTCGAGGTAGGCCTGATGGACCAGGGTCATGCAATTTCCCTGCCGCGCGCCAAAACGCACCTCCCCATGCGCACCGCTATCAGCATTCTTCCAACTCACCGCCCCAAGGCTGCCCGGTTGCGCCGCCCCCAGGATCCGCTGCTCCGTCTCGCGCATCAGATTTGTATCCTCAGGGGTGAAACCGGATTTGGACAGGATACGGCTGAGCGGGTTGGCCGCGACCGGCGCGCAAGCCAGCGCGGCGACAACGGCAAGAACAACTCCAGAAAGACGCATATCAAATACTCCATGAGGCATGGGACGCTGACCCCATGCTGTTCAACAATACCTTCGAGCAGTAAGACGCAAGCTCACGCCGTTGTCCATGCAGCCAAACCGATGCACGCGGCTCACCGCTCAGGAGAACTTGCGGAACAGCCGCGTCATGTCGAACAGCTCGTCCAGCCTGTCGTATCGCTCCTTGGTCTTGTCCCAACTTTCCTCCTGAGTGGCCGCGATCATCGCCTCGAGCAGCATCATGGTGGAAATGTTGGAGTCCCAAGCCGAGGGGATCTCCACCCAGCAATTGAAGACATGGTCCGCAACAGAGGCGATCGGGCTGGTCCACTGATCGGTGATCAACACCACCTTCACGCCCCGCTCGGCCGCCAGTTCAGCGAGGCGCTGCAGATTTGTCTCGTAGCGACGCACGTCGAACATCAGCAATGTGTCGCCTTCGACCATGTCCAGCACGTAGTGCGGCCAGGTCGCCGAGGAGGATGTCATATGGGTGACCCGCTGGCGGATGGCCTGGAAGTGAGTAAAGGCGTAATCGGCCAGCGCCCGCGTGATCCGGCCGCCAACGACATAAAGACGCCCCTCCGTATTGGCGAGCTGCCGGGCCGCCGCATCGAATTGCGCGGAGTCGATGTTTGAAAATGTCTGCTGGAGGTTTTCGGTGACGGCAGTGGCAAAGCGGTTCAGCAAGTGCCCCTCAGGCGCTTCGGACGCCCAGTTGTCCCGCCGTTTTGTCGGCCCGGAGACCTTGGCCTCCAACTCCTTGAGAAGCGCCTGATGGAACTGCGGATACCCTTTGAACCCCAGCTTCTGCACCATCCGCGCCACCGTCGGCGTGGAGACATCCGCGTTGGCCGCAACGATGGTGATCGAAGCCAAGCCGGCCGCCGGGTAGTTTTCAAGCAGGCGATTGGCAAATTTCCGTTCGGACTGGGTAAGCCCGGCAAAATTCTCGCGGATCAACTCGCGTACGGTAGCTGGCGGCTTGGTCAACGTGGCACTCCCGCTTGTAAACTGGATCCCCCGCCCGGTTCACTCTGAAGAAAATCTTTCAGAGCCGTCCTGTCGGAAAACTTCCATGAAAGTATATTGACACAAAAATCTCTTCATGGAAACATTTTTCCAAGCCTCAGGGGGGACGATAAATGCAAGTGAGTGATTCTCACGCTCAGGACACAGCCGTGGAGGTGGTGAACGCGGACGGTAGCGGCCAGGTCTTGCTGCTGTGTGAACACGCCTCCAATCACATTCCGGACCGTTATCAGGGGCTGGGACTGCAACAGGAACACCGCCTGAGCCATGCTGCCTGGGACCCCGGCGCGCGGGCCGTGGCGCTGCACCTGTCCCGCGCCCTCGATGCGCCGCTGGTGGCGGGTCGCGTCTCGCGGCTGGTATATGATTGCAACCGTCCGCCCGAAGCCCCCTCTGCCATGCCGGAAAAATCCGAGCTGATCGAGGTGCCCGGCAATCGCGACTTGACGGACGCGCAACGACAGGAACGCGTGGCGACGGTGTATGCCCCCTTTTGCGCCGCGACCACCAAGCTGATCGAGGCGCGCAAGGCCGCTAATGTGCCGACGGTACTGGTCACCATGCACAGTTTCACCCGCCACTACTATGGCAAGGAACGGGCCGTAGAGATCGGCATTCTGCACGACAGCGACAGCCGATTGGCGGATGCGATGCTCGCTGCCGCTCCGGCCCTGCCGCACCGCCGGATTGAGCGGAACGAGCCATACGGGCCGCAGGACGGGGTGACCCATTCGCTGCAGATCCACGGGATCGCCCATGGGCTCGACAACGTGATGATCGAGATCCGTAACGACCTGCTGTCGACCCCCGCAGACGAGGAAGCGCTGGCAGAGGAGATGCTCACCCTGCTGCGCCCTGCCCTGGCCGCTCTGACGCCGAAGGGGGACACCAATGCCTAAGGTAATCCGGGCCTACGTCCGCGGCATCGACGCGATGAACCGCTTTATCGGCCGCATTGCGATGTATCTGATCTTTGCCCTGATCGGGGTGCTGTTGTGGTCCTCGGTCTCCAAGACCTTCTTCAACCCGTCCCTGTGGACGCTGGAAACAGCGCAGTTCGTGATGGTCGCCTATTACATTCTGGGCGGCCCCTATTCGATCCAGATGGGCTCCAACGTGCGGATGGATCTGTTCTACGGCAGCTGGTCGGTGCGCACCAAGGCTTTGGTTGATGCCTTCACCGTGCTGTTCCTGATCACCTACCTCGTGATTCTGATGTACGGCGCGCTCAGCTCCACCGCCTATTCGCTGGGGTATTTTGGGATGGAGCCGCTGCAGTTCTTCTGGGAGCTGCTCGTCACGCTGGTGACCGAAGGCTTCAGCGCCGCGGGCGACAAACTGGGCTATCTCGAGCGCAGCTCGACGGCCTGGCGGCCCTTCCTTTGGCCGGTGAAAACCATTCTCTGCTTCGGCGTCTTCCTGATGCTGCTGCAATGCCTTGCTGAACTGTTCCGGGATATCGGACGCCTGCGTGGAGTTGAAATCTGATGTCCTACGAATGGATTGCGATCGTCATGTTTGCCGGCATGATGCTGATGCTGATGACCGGCCAGCGCGTGTTCGGCGCCATCGGCTTTGTCGGCGCGGTTGCGGGCATGCTCCTGTGGGGCACCGGCGGGGTGGAGATTCCCTTCTCGGCCGCGATGAAGCTGATGAAGTGGTATCCGCTGCTGACGCTGCCGATGTTCATCTTCATGGGCTACGTGCTGTCGGAATCGAAGATCGCCGACGACCTCTATCGGATGTTCCACGTCTGGATGGGCCCGGTGAAGGGCGGCCTGGCCATCGGCACCATCGGCCTGATGGTGTTGATCTCGGCAATGAACGGCCTGTCAGTCGCTGGCATGGCCATCGGTGCCACCATTGCGCTGCCGGAACTGCTGCGCCGTGGCTATGACAAGATCCTGGTGACAGGCACCATCCAGGCCGGGTCGTCGCTGGGCATCCTGGTGCCGCCCTCGGTGGTGCTGGTGCTTTACGCGATGATCGCCCGCCAGCCGGTGGGCCAGCTGTGGCTGGCCGGCGTGGTGCCGGGTCTGCTGATGGCCACCATGTTCATCATCTACATCTACCTGCGCGCCCGCATGCAGCCGGATCTTGGCCCTGCCATGGCCTCCGAGGACCTGGCCGAGTACGAGACCATCTCCGACCATCCGCTGCGGCTGAACTACATTGTTCTGGGCGCGCTGGTGCTGGTGCCGCTGTTGATCCAGACCGACCTGCTGGAGGCGAAACCCGCACTCGGCCTGGCCGCGGCACTCGCTGCGCTGTCTTTCGTGACCCGCAAGAACCCGCTGTTCTACAAAGACATCTTCATGAAGGAGAAGTACCGCCTGCTGTTCTCGGGCGTGCTGCCGCTAGCGATCTTTGCCGCCATGATGGTGCCCTTCGTGAACGGCTGGACCTCGCTGGTCGAAAGCTCTGCCATCGGTGCGATGACCGCCTTTATCGCCGCGGTGCTGAAGGGGCGCATGAACAAGGAGGTCTTCGAGATCTCCGTGCGCTCCACCCTGGGGATCTCCTGCATGTTCATGTGGATCATCCTGGCGGCACTGGCCTTTGGCGCCATCTTCGACGGGCTGGGCGCGGTCAAGGCGATCGAGGATCTGTTCACCACCAAACTGGGTCTGTCACCCTGGATGATCCTGATCCTGATGCAGCTCAGCTTCATCGTGATGGGCACCTTCCTCGATGACACCGCAATGCTGGTTATCGTGGCGCCGCTTTACGTGCCGCTGGTGGGCGCGCTCGGGTTCGACCTGATCTGGTACGGTGTGCTTTACACCATCACCACCCAGATCGCCTACATGACCCCCCCCTTCGGCTACAACCTGTTCCTGATGCGCGCCATGGCGCCGCCGGAGATCGGGCTGAAAGACATCTATGTCTCGATCATCCCCTTTGCCGCGGTCATGGTGGTGGCACTGGCGCTGATCATGGTCTTCCCGCAGATCGCCCTGTGGCTGCCGGAATATGTCTACGGAAAATAATCAACGAGAGCCCTGACAAGGGGCCGGATATTTCAACAAGGAGATGAGACGAATGACAACGAGACGCAAGTTTTTGCAAACTGCCGGCGTCGGTGCCATGGCAGCACCCCTCGCCACCCCGGCCCTCGCGCAATCCACCATCAAATGGCGGATGCAGACCTACGCTGGTGCAGCACTGGCCGAACATGTCGTAAAACCAGCCATCGACATGTTCAACAAGGTCGCCGGCGACCGGATGCAGATCGAACTGTATTATGCCGACCAACTGGTCCCGACCGGTGAACTGTTCCGCGCCATGCAGCGCGGCACCATCGACGCGGTGCAATCGGACGACGACTCGATGGCCTCGCCGACCGAAGTCACCGTGTTCGGCGGCTACTTCCCCTTCGCTTCTCGTTACTCGCTGGATGTGCCGGTGCTGTTCAACCAGTACGGCCTGAACGAAATCTGGGACGAGGAATACTCCAAGGTCGGCGTCAAGCACATCTCCGCGGGCGCCTGGGATCCGTGCCACTTTGCCACCAAGGATCCGATCAACTCGCTGGCGGACCTCAAGGGCAAGCGCGTCTTCACCTTCCCGACCGCCGGTCGCTTCCTCAGCCAGTTCGGCGTGGTGCCGGTCACCCTGCCCTGGGAAGACATCGAAGTCGCCATGCAGACCGGCGAACTGGACGGCGTGGCCTGGTCGGGCATCACCGAAGACTACACCGTCGGCTGGGCTGACGTGACCAACTACTTCCTGACCAACAACATCTCCGGCGCCTGGGCCGGGTCGTTCTTTGCCAACCAAGAGCGCTGGAACGAGCTGCCCGAAGACATGCAGACCCTGTTCCGCGTCTGCTGCGACCAGTCGCACTACTACCGTCAATGGTGGTACTGGGGTGGCGAAGCATCCTTGCGCGTGAACGGCGACAAGATGAAGCTGACAACCATTCCCGACAACGAATGGCAGCAGGTCGAAGACGCCGCAGTGAAGTTCTGGGACGAAATCGCCGCCGAAAGCCCGACAAAGGCCAAGGTGGTCGAAATCTTCAAGAAGTACAACTCGGACATGCAAAAGGCAGGCCGCCCCTACCGCTATAGCTAAGGGACCGCTTGAAAAGACGGAGTTTGGCCTGCACCCGCCGGCCAGGCTCCTGGACCAAGTAATTTGCCAAGACTTTCGTGAACAGGTCTTGGCTCCAGCACGCAAAGGGCTGCTCATGCTCTCCTTCGACGATTTGAAAACCCAGGTGTCTTCCGGCCTGGTCGATACGGTTCTGGTCTGCCTGGTGGACATGCAGGGCCGCCTGATGGGCAAACGCTTTCATGCGCAGCACTTCATCAACGGCGCCTGGGAAGAAACCCACTGCTGCAACTACCTCTTGGCCACCGACCTGGAGATGGCGACACCGGACGGCTACGCCTCCACCTCCTGGGAAAGCGGTTACGGCGACTACGTGATGAAGCCGGACCTGGAAACCCTGCGTCCGGTGCCCTGGCTGGACGGCACCGTGATGGTGTTGTGCGATGTCCTCGATCACAACACTCACAAGGAAGTCCCGCATTCCCCGCGCGCGATCCTGAAAAAGCAGGTGAACCGCCTCAAGGCGATGGGCTATGACGCCATGTGCGCCACCGAACTGGAATTCTTCCTGTTCGAGCAGAGCTTTGACGAGATCCGCAAATCGGGCTTCCGCAATCTGGCGCCGATTTCGGGCTACAACGAAGACTACAGCATCCTGCAGACCACCCGCGAAGAGCACGTGATGCGCCCGATCCGCAACCACCTGTGGAACGCGGGCCTGCCGATCGAGAACTCCAAGGGTGAAGCCGAGACCGGCCAGGAAGAGCTGAACATCAAATACGCCGCCGCGATGGACACGGCGGAATACCACACCATCGCCAAGCATGCGGTGAAGGAAATCGCCCAGCAGCAGGGCCATGCAGTGACCTTCCTGCCGAAGTGGAGCCACGAAAAGGTCGGCTCCTCCAGCCATGTGCATCAGTCGCTGTGGCAGGACGGCAAGCCCGCGTTCTATGACGAAAGCGACGACTTGGGCATGTCGGCCCTGATGAAGAGCTACATGGCGGGTCTGCTGAAATACGCGCCCGACTACACCTATTTCATGGCGCCCTATATCAACAGCTACAAACGCTTCATGAAGGGCACCTTTGCCCCCACCCGCATCATCTGGTCCGTGGACAACCGCACCGCGGGCTACCGGCTGTGCGGCGCAGGCACCAAGGCGATCCGGGTGGAATGCCGCATTCCGGGCTCTGACATGAACCCCTACCTGGCGATGGCAGGCATGCTGGCGGCAGGCATCGCGGGCATCGAGGAAGGCCTGGAGCTGCAGGCACCCGCGAAGGGCGACGTCTACCAGGGCGACAGCGGCCTGATCCCCGGCAACCTGCGTGACGCAGGCGCGGCGCTGAAAGCGTCTGAAATGTTGCGCACCGCCCTGGGCGACGACGTGGTGGATCACTATGTCCGCGCCGCCGAGGTGGAAATCGAGGAATTCGAACGCGTGGTCACCGACTACGAGATCGCGCGAGGGTTCGAGCGGGCGTGAACCGCTACCGGGCGGCACCGGCGCAAGGCGCGGGCCACCCGGGTATTTTGACCAGAAAGAAACAGGGGCAACCTGCCCCTTGGAATGGAGTTGTTGGCATGGGCCAGACACTGAAGTGCATATCGCCGATCGACGGATCGGTTTTTGCCGAACGCGAAACCCTGTCGCGCGAAGCGGCGACTGACGCCGTGGCGCGCGCGCGCAGCGCCCAGGCCGCCTGGGCGGCCCGCCCCCTTCAGGAGCGGATCGACCTGGTGATGGCCGGCGTCGCCGCCGTGGGCGCCATGAATGACGAGATCGTGCCCGAACTCGCTCACATGATGGGCCGCCCGGTGCGCTACGGTGGTGAATTTGGCGGCTTCAACGAGCGCGCCAGCCACATGGCGAAAATCGCCGAGGAAGCGCTTGCGGATATCGAGGTCGGAGACGACGCCAGCTTCAAGCGCTACATCAAACGCGTGCCGCATGGGGTTGTGCTTGTCGTTGCCCCCTGGAATTACCCCTACATGACCGCGATCAACACCGTGGCACCTGCGCTGATCGCAGGCAACACGGTGCTGCTGAAACACGCGACGCAAACCCTGCTGGTGGGTGAACGCATGGCGCAGGCCTTTGCCTCAGCCGGTGTGCCCGCGGATGTTTTCCAGAATGTCTTCCTCGATCACGACACCACGTCGGCGCTGATCGCCGAGAAGGCCTTCAACTTCGTCAACTTCACCGGTTCCGTCGGCGGCGGCAAAGCGATGGAACGCGCTGCGGCAGGCACCTTCACCGGCGTCGGCACCGAACTGGGCGGCAAGGATCCGGGCTATGTCATGGATGACGCCGATCTGGACGCCGCGGTCGACACGCTGATTGACGGCGCCATGTTCAACTCCGGCCAGTGCTGCTGCGGCATCGAACGGATCTACGTGCATGAAAGCCTATTCGACGCCTTCCTTGAAAAGGCCATCGCCATCGTCAAAGGCTACAAGCTCGGCAACCCGCTGGACGAGGCGACCACCATCGGCCCGATGGCCAACGTGCGCTTCGCCAAGGAAGTGCGCGAACAGATCGCCGAGGCCGTCGCGGCGGGCGCCACCGCCCATATCGAGACCATGCCCGAAGACGACGGCGGCGCGTACCTCACGCCGCAGATCCTGACCAACGTGACCCACGACATGCGCGTGATGCGCGAGGAAAGCTTTGGCCCGGTTGTTGGCATCATGAAGGTCACCTCCGACGAGGAAGCCATCAAGCTGATGAACGACAGCGACTTTGGCCTGACCGCCTCGCTCTGGACCAGGGATCTGGAGCGGGCACAGCGCGTCGGTGACCAGATCGAAACCGGCACCGTGTTCATGAACCGCGCCGATTACCTGGATCCGGGCCTGTGCTGGACCGGCTGCAAGGACACCGGTCGCGGTGGCGGGCTGTCCGTCATCGGCTATCACAACCTGACCCGTCCGAAGTCCTACCACCTGAAGAAAGTGGCAGGCTGAGGACACCCTGCCCGCTCCGAAGTCTCCTCCCGGAGCGGGCTGTTTGCATCAAAGGAAAACGACATGAGCCTCGTTGGAAACTGGTCCTACCCGACCGCAATCAAATTCGGCGCCGGCCGGATCAAGGAACTGGCCGATGCCTGCGCGGCAGCCGGGATCAAGAAACCGCTGCTGGTCACCGACAAGGGGTTGGCGGATCTGCCGGTCACCCAGTCCACCCTCGACATCATGGAAGCGGCAGGTCTGGGCCGCGGCATGTTCTCGGACGTGGATCCCAACCCGAACGAGAAGAACCTCGAAGCGGGCGTCGAAGCCTACAAGGCCGGCGGCCATGACGGCGTGATCGCCTTCGGAGGCGGCTCCGGCCTGGATCTGGGAAAGATGGTGGCCTTCATGGCCGGTCAGACCCGCCCGGTCTGGGATTTCGAGGACATCGGCGACTGGTGGACCCGCGCGGATGCCAACGCCATCGCCCCGATCATCGCGGTGCCTACCACTGCGGGCACGGGATCCGAGGTCGGCCGCGCCAGCGTCATCACCGACAGCGTCACCCACCAGAAGAAGATCATCTTCCACCCTAAGGTGCTGCCCACCGTGGTGATCTGCGATCCCGAGCTGACCGTGGGCATGCCCAAGTTCATCACCGCGGGCACCGGTCTGGATGCCTTTGCGCATTGTGTCGAGGCGTTCTCCTCGCCGCATTACCATCCGATGTCCCAGGGCATCGCGCTGGAAGGCATGCGTCTGGTCAAGGATTACCTCCCGCGCGCCTATGCTGACGGCACCGACATCGAAGCCCGCGCACAGATGATGTCCGCCGCCGCCATGGGCGCCACCGGCTTCCAGAAGGGGCTCGGCGCGATCCACGCCATGAGCCACCCGATCGGCGCGCATTTCAACACCCACCACGGCACCACCAATGCGGTCTGCATGCCTGCGGTGCTGGAGTTCAACGCGCCGGTAATCGCCGACCGGTTCAATATGGCAGCGGCCTATCTGGGCATCGAGGGCGGCTTTGACGGCTTCCGCGCCTTTGTGCAGGAGTTGAACGACTCCTTGGGCATTCCGCGCAAGCTGTCCGATCTGGGCGTAACCGAGGCCTCGATCCCAGATCTGGTCAAGGGCGCGATCATCGACCCGTCCTGCGGCGGCAACCCCGTCGAGCTGACCGAGGAAAACCTGACCCAACTCTTCAAGGCGGCCCTCTAAGCCAACCACTCACGGAACTCAGAAACGCTCCCCCCCCGCGGGGAGCGTTTTACTTTACGCCAGTCTTCAACGTCTCTTTTCCGCGGGTCAGAGCGTTTCGCCCAGACTGATCGCAGGGTGCAGCCGGTCGAACACCAGCTCTCCTCCCGCGTCACCGCTGCGCGATTGCAGGATGATCTTCGCCGCGCGCTCGCCAATTTCGCGGCGGCAGGCGTCGGTGGTGGCCAGCTGCTTGGGCAGCCCCTGCAACAATTGCAGATTGTTGAACCCGGCCAAGGCGATGTCGTCCGGGACGCTCAACCCGGTCGCGAGACAGTGCATTAGCCCGCCAACGCTCATCACGTCGCTGGAATAATAGATACAGTCCAGGTCCGGACTGCGGGCCAGCATCTGCGCCGTCAGCTGGCGCCCGGTCTGGATCGAGCTTTCGCCGGAGTAATGCTCGCGATCCGCCAGCGTCACCCCTTGCGCCGCCAGCCCGTCGGTAAAACCGTCAAAACGCTTACGGGCCCGGAAGTCCTGCGGCATCTTGGTGCCGATAAAACCAATCCGTCGTTAGCCTCGGGCGAGGATCTGTTCCGCCATGCCGCGCCCCGCTTCCAGGTGTGAAATGCCGACGCAGTGACGCACTGGTTCACCGTCCACATCCATCACCTCGACCACCGGGCAATCCGCCTGCTGCAGCATCCGCCGTGTCGGGTCGGAATGCTCGAGGCCGGCAACGATCAGCCCGGACGGCCGCCAGCTCAGCATTTCGCGGATGACCTCCTCTTCCTCTTCCAGTGCGTAGCCTGAAATGCCCACCACCGGCTTCAGCGGGCTGTCGCGCAGAACCGCGGAAATGCCGGACAGCACCTCGGGAAACACGAAACTGTTGAGCGACGGCACCACCACCGCCACCAGGTTCACCGACTGCGACGACAGGGAGCCCGCGATCCGGTTCGGCACATAGCCATGGATGCGGGCGATTTCCTCGACCTTGGACTTGGTCTTGGCCGAGACATCCGGCGCCCCGCGCAACGCGCGCGAGGCCGTCATCTCGCTGACCCCTGCGAGCCGGGCCACATCTTTCAGCAACAGTTTTTTTGTCATGACCCCATGGTCTTGCAGTTCGCCGCCAGCCGCAAGAGGGGAACGTTGCAACGCAGAGCTTGATTTACGCCCCCGTTATCGCTATCAGTAGCGCAGCCGTTATCGATACCGGATTTCACGCCGGTGCCACAGCCGGAGATCAGGAATGACACTGAAAATCGCAATCAATGGGTTCGGGCGCATTGGCCGCGGCGTGCTGCGCGCGCTGCTGGAAAACAACGTCCAGGATATCGAGGTGGTGGCGATCAACGACCTGTCCCCGCCGGAAACTCTGGTCCATCTTCTGAAATACGACAGCGTCCACGGCCGCCTGAAGACCCCGGTCTTCCTGTCCGGCGACGAAATCCGGGTCGGACATCACACCATCCGCCTGACCGCCATCCGCAACCCCGAGGAACTGCCCTGGCAGGACGTGGACGTGGCCTATGAATGCACCGGCCTGTTCACCACCCGCGATACGGCGGCGCTGCATCTGAAGAACGGCTCCAAGCGGGTGCTGATCTCGGCCCCGGGCAAGGATGCCGACCGCACCGTGGTCTTTGGCGTCAACCACATGGATCTGACCGCCGAGGATGTGATCGTCTCCAATGCCTCCTGCACCACCAACTGCCTGGCACCGCTGGCCAAGGTCATGGACGAGACCTTCGGTATCAAGACCGGCTACATGACCACGATCCACGCCTATACCGGCGACCAGCCGACCCATGACACCAGCCACAAGGATCTCTACCGCGCCCGCGCTGCGGCGCTGTCGATGATCCCCACCTCCACTGGTGCTGCCCGCGCCATCGCCGAGGTGCTGCCGCATCTGAAAGGCCGCCTCGAAGGCTCTGCCATCCGGGTGCCGACCGCCAATGTCTCCGTGGTCGACCTCAGCTTCGTGCCAGAACGCCCCGCCACTGTCGAGGCGGTGAACCGGGCGGTGCAGGCGGCGGCGGAATCCGATCTCGCCGGGATCCTGTCCTATGAGGAAGACCCGCTGGTCTCGGTGGATTTCAACCACGACTCGCATTCCAGCTGCTTTGCCGCGCCGCAAACCGCCGTCACCTCCGAGGGACTGGTGCGGGTGGTCAGCTGGTACGACAACGAATGGGGCTTCTCGAACCGGATGATCGACACCGGCCGCCGGATTGGCGAGGTGATGAAAGCCGTCGGCTAAGGTCGGCAGCCCAGGCGCGCCAGCGGCAGCGGTCCTCTCCCGCCCGTTGTCAGTCACTGGCGTGCCTGCCGCCCGTTGGGCCCGGCGCCGCGCTGACGCGCGGCGCGGGTGCGTTCAGACCGGGCTGTTCGCCATGAAACATGGGTTTAAGTGCCCCTCCGACTGCGGTGCGTGCACGTCCGCCCCCTTCCCCAGCCAGCCAGATTTCGGCCCGGCCCCCGTGCGCCGCGCAGCGGCGCCACGCCCAACTGTGAGGGGCATTTTATTAAATGCGCCGCAACAGGCGGGAGCCGCGCCTGCCGAACAGACCTAGTTCAGGCGTATTTCTCAAGGAACGCCTCTGCCTTCAACGTCCGGAAATCCGGCAGCGCCTCTCGCAGGCGTGCGTGGTCCCAGTCCCACCAGGCCAGCGCCATCATCGCTTCGGCCACAGCCTCAGGATAGCGGCGGCGGATCAACCGGGCGGTGTTGCCGCCCACGATCGTGTAGGGGGCCACATCCTTGGTCACGATCGCGCCGGAAGCCACCACCGCGCCGTGGCCGATGGTTACCTCTGGTTTGATGATCGCGGCATGGCCGATCCAGGTGTCATGCCCGATACAGGCCGTGCGCCCGGCGCGGTGACGGAACCAGTCCGCATCCGCCTCCGCATCCTCCCAATAGTCGCCGGAGCGGTAGAGGAAGTGATGCTGCGAGGCTTTCTCCATCGGGTGATCTGTCGCGCCGATGCGGGTGAAGCTGGCGATATTGGCGAATTTTCCGACCTGCGCATTGGCGATGTCGCAGCTGCGATCGCAGTAGCTGTAGTCGCCAATCCGCGAGTTGGTGACCCGGCTGCCTGCACCGATTTCGACATAGGCGCCAAACGTGCTGTCCGCGATGCTGCAGTCGGGATGTATAAACGGGGTCTCTGCGGTCAAACGGGCCATGGAGCTGCCTTATCTGTGGTGTCTGTGCCGCCGCCCCGATCAGGGCAGCAGCATCGCCTTGCCCGCGCGCGCTTTGCGCTTGGAAGAACCGGTCTCGCCAGTGATCAGCCGCCGCCGCAACCAGCCGGAGATCCAGTCCATCAGCATCACCATCAGGATGATGAGGGTGATGTAGTAGGCCACCTCCTCCCAGTCCTTCTGGGTGATGATCGCCTGGGTCAGCAGCAGACCGATGCCGCCACCGGTGATCGCGCCGATGATGGTGGCAGAGCGGGTGTTGGATTCGAGGAAGTACAGCAGCTGGCTCAGCAGCACCGGCGTGATCTGGGGGATCACCCCGAAACGGTAGCGCTGCGCCGGTTTCGCCCCGGTCGAGGCCACGCCTTCGATCTGCTTTTCATCGACGTTTTCCAGCGCCTCGGAAAAGATCTTGCCGAAGGTACCGGTGTCCGTCACCAGGATCGCCAGCGCGCCGGTCAGCGGTCCGGGGCCAAAGGCACGGGCGAGGACCACCGTCCAGATCAGTGAATCCACGCCGCGGACGAAGTCGAACAGGCGGCGCATGGCAAAGCGAAGCGGCGCAAAAGGCATGAAGTTGCGGGTCGCGGCAAAGGCCAGCGGCAGCGCGATCAGCCCAGCGCCGAAGGTGCCCAGGAAGGCCATCAGCAGCGTTTCCGCAATCGCCCAGGCCACGTCCTGATGACGCCACATCTTGTTGGTCCAGACGTCGTGCAGGATCGCCCCCGCCTCGCCACCGGCGGCGCGCTGCAACAGCTCGCCAACCCCAAGGCCATAATAGGGGCTGTCGAGGGTGAAGAAGAACAGCTCCCAACCGGTGAAATAGCGGAACACCTCGGCCCGGTTGCGGGTCACTGTCAGGCGGCCAGCATCGGTGGTGATCGCCAGCCGGTTCTTGGAGCTGTTGATCCACTCGGGCACTTCGCCTGCGGGCAGTTCCGCCTGCACCCCGGCGCTGCGGCTGGGGGTGGCGCGCACGGTGCCGTAACCCGGTATCGCATATTCAATTGTTTCAGGACCAAAGGTGACGCGGTGGCCGTCTTCGAGGTCGATCACCGTGGTCTCTCCCAGCGACACCCAGTCCGGCGCGGTGCCTTCGGGGTAGGCGCCCTTACGCTCGCCCTCGATGGCGACGGATACCGCACCGCTGCGATTGTCGCGTGTGACATGGGTCTTGTAGCTGTAGCTGTCGCTGACCAGGGTGCGCGCGTTTTCAAGGCTGGCACGCTGCCACAGTCCCGCCACGTCGAAAGCGACAAAGACATATGCCATGTAGGCCAGAACCGCAGCTGGCAGCACAAAGCTCAGCAGGCGCTTCTTCAGGAACAGCTGCGCCGTTTCCTGCTTCAGCTCGGCCGGTGTCAGATTGGTGTCAAAGGTGGTCATGCCTTCGCTCCATGGGTCAGACGGTCACGCAGCAGGCCGGACAGCTGATCCACGGCCACGATGGTGACAAACAACAGAAGGAAGATCGCAGCGGCTTCATCGTAGCGCCCCTGCCCCCAGGACATGGCGTTCTTCAGCTCGTAGCCGATACCACCGGCACCGACGAAGCCCAGGATCGCCGAGGCGCGGATGTTGATCTCGAAACGCAGCAGCGCATAGCTCACATAGTTCGGCCCCACCTGCGGCAGCACCCCCAGCGCCATCCGCTGCGCCCAGCTGGCCCCGACAGAGGTCAGCCCCTCCACCGGCTTCAGCGAGGCATTTTCGTTTACCTCGGAAAACAGTTTGCCCAATGCCCCGGCGGTGTGGATGGCAATGGCGATCATCGCAGGCACCGGCCCGCCGCCCAGCACAAAGATCAGCACCAGCGCGATGACGATCTCGGGGATGGCGCGGCAGATGTCGCTGATGCGCCGGAACAGCGGGATCAGCGCAGGCCAAGGGGCCATGCCGCGGGTGGCCAGCATGGACAGCAAGGTACCGAGAACCGCCCCCACGAGGGTCGACGCCGCGGCAATGTTCAGGGTCTCCACCAGCGCCGGGAAGAAATGCACCACATGGCCCGGAAGCTGCGCGGCCTTCTCAGCAGCTTCTGCAAGCACCTCGGCCGGGTAGTCGAAGATACGGGTGAACCCTTCACCAAAGGAGCCGGCGTTGCGATCATCAGCGGTGCGGAAACCCGCCACCATCATGGCCACGAATACCGCAAGTAGAATGCCGCCATACAGGCGCTTGCGCCGAGTATGGTCCGTGTATTGTTCCCGGATCTCGTCCAGCGTCGGCCGGGCTGCCGTCAGATCTGCCATTTAAGGGTCCTGGTCTTGCTGAGGCGACGCATCAGCGTGCCTTCATGGAAATTGCGGGGTCCGGGACGACCCGAACCCCGCAGACTGTGATCGAGAATTTACTCTCTGAAATTACTTGGATTTCAGCTTGCGCGCTTCGATGATGACCTCATAGGCCTCGTGGGTGATCGGCTCGAATGCGCGGGCTTCGCCGGCGGCAACGCCATAGAAGCAGTCACGGTCCTTTTCAGCCAGGCCCGCCATCAGCGCGGTCATCTTTTCCTTTACGTCCGCAGGCAGTGCCTTGCGCAGCACCACCGGGCCTTCCGGGATCGGCGCCGATTTCCAGATCTCGACCATGTCGTTCATGTCGACCAGGCCGGCATCCACCGCACGGCGCAGAGCGCCGGACTTGTAGCCATCTTCCCATTCGCCCAGACCGTCGGCCCAGGTCACGCCACCGTCAACGTCACCATTGGCAACCGCAACGATGGTCTGCTCGTGACCACCGGTGAATTTCACCTCACCGAAGTAGTCGCCGGATTCCATGCTGGCGTTGATCTTCTGCGGAATCTCGATCGAGGGGATCAGGTAGCCGGAGGTGGAGTTCGGGTCACCGAAACCGAAGGTTTTGCCCTTCAGGTCCTCAAGCGAGGTAATGCCGCTGTCCTTGCGGGCAAAGCCGACCGAGTAGTAACCGTAGCCGCCATCGGTGTTCACCTTGACGAGCACCGGCTCGACCGCCTCCGGGTCGGACAGATAGGTTTTGGCATAGCCCGAAACGCCCAGCCAGGCCATGTCGATGGTACCGCCGAGCAGCCCCTGGATCACACCGTTATAGTCGGCGGGGGCAAACAGCTTGGTTTCGACACCCAGTTCTTCTTCCGCGTATTTGCGCAGGCATTCGTTGTTGTTCAGACGGTCCTGGGCGTTTTCACCGCCCAGCAGGCCAATGCGGAATTCGGTGATTCCTTCGGCCGCGACCGGGGCGGTCAGGGCGGTGGAGGCCAGTACGGCAGCAATAATCTTCTTCATTTTACGTCTCTCCAAATGATCTCCCCGACAGGCAAACTGCCGGTTTGACGAATACGGTCAGGGGGTTATTAGGCGGGAACCACGGCACGCAGCGCGTCCGTCTTTTCCAGCGTTTCGATTTCGGTCGAGGTCGCGGCCTCCGAGAACTCCTCTCCGGCGCCGTAGATCTCGCGGGCAACGCCGGTGGTCAGCTGCTCGGGCAGACCGTCAAAAACGATGCGACCATCGCGCATGCCCACCACCCGGTCGCAATAGCGACGCGCGGTATCCAGCGTGTGCAGGTTGGCAATGACGGTGCGGCCGTCTTCCTCGTGGATGCGGCGCAGTGCCTCCATCACGGTCTGGGCATTCATCGGATCCAGCGAGGCAATCGGTTCATCCGCCAGGATGATCTTGGGGTCCTGCATCAATGCCCGGGCAATCGCCACCCGCTGCTGCTGGCCGCCCGACAGCGCCTCGGCCCGCTTGGCGGCGTGTTCGGCGATGCCCAGACGGTCCAGGATATCGATCGCCTTGTGGATGTCTGCCATCGGGTACAGGTTGAACAGCGTCGCCATCACGTTGCGGCGGTTCAGCGTCCCGTGCAGCACGTTGGACACCACGTCCATCCGCGGTACCAGGTTGAACTGCTGGAAGATCATCGCGCATTCGGACTGCCAGGCACGTTTTTCCTTGCCCTTCAATCGGGTAATGTCACGACCCTCAAACAGGATGCGGCCTTCGCTGGCGTCGCCCAGCCGGTTGATCATCCGCAGCAATGTGGACTTGCCGGCGCCGGAGCGGCCGATGATCCCGATCATGCAGGGTTTGTCGATATCCAGCGTCGCGGCCTCGACCGCAGTCTTGTCGCCGAAACGTTTCGTAAGTCTGTCAATGCGCAGCACGGCGGCGCTCCCTTTTCTTTCCGGGACTGCCTAGCCTCGCTGCTCAAAGCTCATGTGTCACAGCCGTGAAAGTTTTGTAACGCCACCCGCCCGCATCCATTAGGTGAAGGTGCCCTGCGCAGATGGTGTGGATGCAAACTGCCCCTGTCCTCAGCCCGCCAGACCCGCTATACGGCCAGAAACTGCCTCTATCTTTGCTGCTGAAGGAAGCTGCCAGATGTCCTTTGACCGTTCCATCAAGATCGCCCCCTCGATCCTCTCCGCCGATTTCGCCAACTTCGGGCAGGAGATCCAGGCCATCGAAGCCCAAGGCGCCGACTGGGTGCATGTGGATGTGATGGACGGGCACTTCGTCCCGAACCTCACCTTCGGCCCGCAGGCGGTGAAGGCGTTCCGCCCGCATGTGAAGACGGTGATGGATGTGCACCTGATGATTGCGCCGGTGGACCCCTACATCGATGCCTATGCCGATGCAGGCGCCGACGTGCTGACCGCCCATGTCGAGGCTGGTCCGCACATTCACCGCACCCTGCAGGCAATCCGCGCAGCTGGCATGAAGGCTGGCGTCGCCTTGAACCCCGGCACCCCGGCCGAGGCGGTTGAACACCTTCTGGACCTGACTGACCTGGTCTGCGTGATGACGGTGAACCCCGGTTTCGGCGGCCAGAAGTTTCTCGACATGACCGCCAAGGTCCGCCGCCTGCGCAGCATGATCGGCGACCGCCCGGTACATATCGAGATTGATGGCGGCGTTGACCCCACCACTGCTCCGCTGGTGGCCGAGGCTGGCGCAGATGTGCTTGTCGCGGGCTCGGCCGTGTTCAAGGGCGGTTCGGTCGACAACCCTGACGTCTACGGCGAAAACATCCGCAAGATCCGCAGCTCGACCCAAGGCACCTGGGCCTGAGCGCCAGACCGGGGCACTTGCGCCAATCGCTAGGGGCCTGCCCCTCGGCCATCCCGGGATGTGACACGCTTGTCTTGTTTGCCTTGTTAGGCCCAGCGCCGCGCGTTTCGCGCGGCGCTTTTGCATTTAACATCGGCCTCAGCGCGCCTGGCACGGCGTAGCCGGGCCGCGGCCTGATGGCCCTCGACGGGCCGGAAGGGCGCGCCACCGACGAGGGCGGCGCTTCCGGTGTCAGTCGGCCTTGTTCAGATCGTCAAACCGGCGGCCGTCGGCGACCAGCTGCTCCAGCAGCGGCGCAGGCTGCCAGAAGAAGTCATCCTCTGCTGCATAGGCCCGGATGTCCGCGAGGATCCCGTCCAGCCCCTGCAGGTCCGCCCATTTCAGCGGGCCACCCCAGAAGCGCGGGAACCCATAGCCAAACAGCATGACCATATCCACGTCCAGCGGGCGGCGGGCTATGCCTTCTCCCACCACCTTGGCGGCCTCGTTCACCATGGCACACATGTAGCGCCGCAGCACCTCGGCATCGCTGAACTCGCGCGGGGTCACGCCCTGCTGCGCCTGATCCCTGGCAATCAGTTCGGCCACCTCCGGGTTGGGCACGCCACCACGCTGACCTGCCTCGTAGATGTAGAACCCCTTGCCGGTCTTCTGTCCGAAGTCGCCGCCTTCACAGAGCATCTCGTAAAAGCGCGGCACACGTTCGCGTGGATCGCGGGTCGGCGCGCGGCGCTTGCGGGCCGCCCAATTGATATCGAGCCCCGCCAGATCCCCCATCTCGAACGGCCCCATCGGGAAGCCGAAACCGCGCACCACCTCGTCCACCTGGTAGGGCGAGGCACCGTCCAGAACCACATATTCCGCCGCCTTGCGATAAGCGTTCATGATGCGGTTACCGATGAAGCCGTCACAGATGCCCGAGCGCACGGCGACTTTCTTCAACCGCTTGCCAAGGGCAAAGCCGGTGGCCAGCACCTCCGGCGCGGTTTTCTCTGCCACCACGACCTCGAGGAGCTTCATCACATGCGCAGGAGAGAAGAAATGCAGACCGATCACATCCTGCGGGCGGGAAGTCGCCGCCGCGATCTCATCCACATCCAGATAGGACGTGTTGGTCGCCAACACCGCCCCCGGTTTGCAATGGGAGTCCAGTTTGCCAAAGACCTCGCGTTTCACGTCCATGTCCTCGAACACCGCCTCGACCACCAGGTCCACCTGCGCCAGTGCCGTGTAATCGGTGGACACCGTCAGCGCCGCGCCGGTCAGCTCGGAGAACTGCGCCTCGCTGATCTTGCCGCGCTTCAGCGCGCCGCGCAGGTTGCCTTCGATCCGGCCGCGCGCTGCCGCCACCGCGTCCTCTGTCATCTCGATCAACACCACCGGCAAACCGGCCAGCAGGACGGCGGTGGCAATGCCCGCCCCCATGGTGCCGCCGCCGATCACCCCGACCGATGCGACGTCGCGCGGGCTGACGCCCTCTAGTTCCGGCAATTTGCTGACCGCTCGCTCGGCAAAGAAGGCGTGGATCAGGCCCTGGCGCTGATCCGAGTCCATCAGCTCCATGAACAGCGCGCGCTCGCGCTTCAGCCCTTCTTCGAAACTACCCGCCTCGGCCGCAGCCTGAACCGCCCGTACCGCGGTCGCGGGCGACAGCTGGCCGCGGCCCTTCTTCAGCACTGCCGCATAGGCCGCATCAAAGTCCACCGCCTCAGGCGCAGGCATCTCGCCCACCGCCCGGCGCGCGGCCCCTTTTTCCAACAGTTCGCGGGCATAGGACAGGCCGATCTCACGCGGATCGCCGTCCACCACCCGGTCGACGATGCCCTTCTCCAGCGCTTCGGCGGCGCTGACGTGACGCCCCGAGGTGATCATCTCCAGCGCCGCTTCGGTTCCCGCCAGTCGCGGCAGCCGCTGGGTGCCGCCGGCACCGGGCAGGATGCCGAGGTTCACCTCCGGCAAGCCCATCTTGGCGGACGGCACCGCCACCCGGTAATGCGAGGACAACGCCACCTCCAGCCCGCCGCCCAGCGCAGTGCCATGCATGGAAGAGACCACCAGCAGCGGCGAGGCTTCGATCCGGTTGCACAGATCCGGCAGGCTCGGCTCCTGAGGCGGCTTGCCGAACTCGCGGATGTCGGCGCCCGCGAAATAGGTGCGACCCTCGCCGTAGATCAGCACCGCCTTGGCGCCCTCTTGCTCGGCCCGTTCGATGCCCGCGAGCAGCCCCTTACGCACCTCGACGCCCAAGGCGTTCACGGGCGGGTTCTGCGCTTTCAGGACAGCGATGCTGCCCTCACGCTCATATAAAATGGCTTCACTCATGCGGCTGTCTTCTCCCCTTCGGCGCTGCTTGCGGCGCAGCGCAGCTTACGTCTGATTGGGCCACGCAGAACACTCTGCGCCTAGCCCCGATATCCTTTGGCAACCGGAGGGCACCTGGCAACTTGTAACAAGTTTCAGGCAGAAGTGAAACTTTTGAAACGCATTGCCCAAGCGTGCCATTCAGCTTTCCGCGGCAAGAAGAGCCGACGACGGCCGGAAAAGAAACCCCAAAGAACATTTACGCCCCCACCCCGGCGAGCGTCAGTGCGGAAACGAGGAGCCAGCCAGCCTGGCGTCGGAAGATCCCTTCAGGGGCGCCAAGACCCTTGACCCGCGTTCAGCCCTGACGAAACGATTGCGCATTTCCCCCTCGCCCACGGAGCCATAATGAACGCAACCAGGTCCCGCATCCGCCCCGCCACTCTGGACGATTGTTCCTGCCTCGCCGCGCTTTCAATCGAAGTCTGGTTGGGAACCTACCTGCGCCAAGGCGTTGCAGCGGCTTTTGCCGACTTCGTCCTCGACCATTTCACCCGATTGCACTTCGAGGCCGCGCTACAAGATCCCCAGGAACGAATTCTGGTGTCGCAGAACCAGCAGGGAATTGATGGCTACATTCGGCTGAGCCACAACCGCGCGCACCCCACCGGCGGCGTGTCCTGCACCGAGATCTCGACGCTGTATGTTCAGCCACGCCACCAAGGGAGCGGTATCGGTCGACGCTTGCTCCACGCCGGGCTGGAGCAGAGGCGCAGTTTGCACTGGGACGCGCCCTGGCTGGCCACGAACGCTGAAAACCATCCTGCAATCGAATTCTACCTGCGGCACGGGTTCTGTCGCGCTGGCATGACCCATTTTCAGATCGACGGTCAAAAATACCCCAATCAGGTCTTTCAGTTTGTGGACGCTGGCTAGCCGCGATGCGCCTGCCCACTTGTTACAGAATTTTCCACCATCACCTAATTGCGTTACATTTAACTTGCTGCGAATCATCATTCGGCGTATCACCGACCCTACGGTCGGGGAATTCCCGCCAGCACCACAGGAGACGCGAACACCCATGGATGCTTTCATCTGCGACGCCACCCGCACCCCGATCGGCCGCTACGGCGGTGCGCTCAGCCAGATACGCACTGACGACCTGGCCGCCCTGCCGATTGCCGCTCTTGCAGCGCGCAACCCGGATGTGGACTGGGGCAGTCTGGACGACGTGATCCTGGGCGACGCCAATCAGGCCGGCGAAAGCAACCGCAACGTCGCACGCATGGCGGCCCTGCTGGCGGGCCTTCCCACCACGGTGCCGGGCACCACGATCAACCGTCTCTGTGCCTCGGGCATGGATGCGGTCGGCATGGCCTCGCGCGGGATCAAGGCGGGTGACTATGACATGGCCATCGCCGGCGGCGTTGAAAGCATGTCGCGCGCGCCCTTCGTGATGCCCAAGGCCACCGCAGCCTTTACCCGTGCCAATGCGGTCTACGACACGACCATCGGCTGGCGCTTCGTGAACAAGCGCATGCATGACATGTATGGCACCGATTCCATGCCGCAGACCGCCGACAACGTTGCCGAAGACTACGGCGTCTCCCGCGAGGATCAGGACGCCTTTGCCGCCCGCAGCCAGGCCCGATGGGCTGCCGCGCATGAGGCTGGCATTTTCAAGGACGAGATCACCCCGGTCACCATTCCCCAGCGCAAGGGCGAGGACCTGGTGATCGACACCGACGAACACCCCCGCCCCGGCACCACAGCGGAGAAGCTGGCGGGTCTCAAGGGCGTCAACGGCCCGGACAAGAGCGTGACGGCAGGAAACGCCTCCGGCGTCAATGACGGCGCCGCCGCGATCCTGATGGCGAATGAGGCTGCGGCTGCGAAGAACGGCCTGAAGCCGATGGCCCGCATCGTCGGCATGGCCGCCGCAGGGGTCGAGCCGCGCATCATGGGCATTGGCCCGGTGCCCGCCACCCGCAAGGTTCTGGCCCGCACCGGCCTCACCATCGAACAGATGGACGTGATCGAACTGAACGAGGCCTTCGCCAGCCAGGGCCTTGCCACCCTGCGCGAACTTGGCCTTCCGGACGATGCGCCCCATGTTAACCCTAATGGCGGCGCCATCGCACTTGGCCACCCGCTCGGCATGTCCGGCGCGCGGCTGGTGCTGACCGCCGCCTATCAGCTGCAGCGCAGCGGCGGGCGCTATGCGCTCTGCACCATGTGCGTCGGCGTCGGTCAGGGAACAGCCCTGATCCTCGAACGCGTGTAATCTACCCCGCAGGAGGTCCCAGACATGTATGCTCAGATGATCAAATCCGAAGCGACCCAGGACGATCCGGAGAAGCTGGCCGCCTTTCAGGCCCGCATCGACGCGGGTGAGAAGATCGAGCCCAAGGACTGGATGCCCGAGGGCTACCGCAAGACGCTGATCCGCCAGATCGGCCAGCACGCGCACTCCGAGATCGTCGGCCAGCTGCCCGAAGGCAACTGGATCACCCGCGCGCCGACGCTGGAGCGCAAGGCGATCCTGCTGGCCAAGGTGCAGGATGAGGCAGGCCACGGGCTCTACCTCTACTGTGCCGCGGAAACGCTGGGCATCAGCCGCGACGAGATGACGGAAATGCTGCTCGACGGGCGCATGAAGTATTCCTCGATCTTCAACTACCCGACGCTGAACTGGGCCGACATCGGCGCGGTCGGCTGGCTGGTGGACGGTGCGGCGATCATGAACCAGGTGCCGTTGCAGCGGACCTCCTACGGCCCGTACTCCCGCGCTATGATCCGCGTCTGCAAGGAAGAAAGCTTTCACCAGCGCCAGGGCTACGATGTCATTCGCAGAATGGCCGAGGGCACGCCGGAGCAAAAGAAGATGGCGCAGGATGCGCTGAACCGGCTGTGGTACCCGTCACTGATGATGTTCGGTCCCTCCGACAAGGACTCGGTGCATTCCGCGCAGTCGATGAAATGGAAGATCAAGATGAACACCAACGACGAGCTGCGTCAGAAGTTCGTCGACCAGACCGTGCCGCAAGCGGAATACCTGGGGCTGACCATTCCGGACCCGGACCTGAAATGGAACGAGGAGCGCGGACACTATGATTTCACCGACCCGGACTGGAACGAGTTCTTTGACGTGATCAAGGGCAATGGCCCGTGCAATGCCGACCGTCTCGCCGCCCGCAACAAGGCCTGGAAGGATGGCCAGTGGGTGCGCGACGGCATGCTCGCACATGCCCGCAAAAAGGCCGCGCGCAAGCACGCGGCCGAGTAACTTTCGAACCTTCCAGCGCCCGCGGCGCCCCCTCAGCCAAGAGGATTAGAGATATGAAAAACGAATGGCCCCTGTGGGAAGTCTTCATCCGCGGCCAGCACGGCATGAGCCACCGCCACGTCGGCTCCCTGCACGCGCCCGACGCCGAGATGGCAATCAAGAACGCCCGCGACGTCTACACCCGCCGTAACGAAGGTGTGTCGATCTGGGTTGTCGAAGCCGCGGCGATCACCGCCTCCTCACCCAGCGACAAGGGTCCTCTTTACGAGCCGTCGGAAAGCAAGGTTTACCGTCACCCGACTTTCTTTGACATTCCTGACGAAGTGGGGGCGATGTAATGACTGCCGCCGCCGCCAAAGCTCAGCCCGCCCTCACCCAGCAAGAAGCCTTTGTGCAGTTCCTGCTGCGCATGGGAGACAACACGCTGATCCTCGGTCACCGGGTCAGCGAATGGTGCGGGCACGCGCCGGTGCTGGAGGAAGACATCGCACTGGCCAACATCGCTCTCGACCTGATCGGCCAGACCCAGATGTGGTTGGAGGTAGCAGCAGATGTGCAGGGCGAGGGGAAATCCGCAGACGATCTCGCGTTTCTGCGCGATGCCTGGGACTTCCGCAACCTGCTGCTGGTCGAGATGCCCAACGGTGACTTCGGCCAGACGCTGATGCGCCAGTTCCTGTTCGACGCCTGGCATGGACTGATGCTGGAGCAGCTGAAAAGCTCCTCGGACGAGCGGGTGGCCGCGATTGCGGAGAAGGCTTCGAAAGAAGTTGCCTACCACTTTGAGCGGTCCGCCGAGACGGTGATTTCCCTTGGGGACGGCACCGAGGAAAGCCACAACCGCATGCAGGCGGCGCTGGATTACCTCTGGCCCTACGTCGGCGAAATGTTCCTCTCCGACGAGATCGACGCCGCGATGGAGCAGGCAGGAATCGCGCCGGATCCGGCGACCTTGCGCGACGCATACGATAGCCGCGTCTGCGACGTTCTGGCAGAGGCTACGCTTACCATCCCGGAGAGCCGCTTTGCCCAGAAAGGCGGCCGCACCGGCCAGATGCACACCGAGCACCTAGGCCATCTCCTGACCCAGATGCAATGGCTGCAACGCGCCTACCCCGGCGCCAAGTGGTAACGTCACGGTACAAGAACTAAGGGCAGCCCCCGGCCTCGGGTGGGGGGTAAAGCCCCCCTCCCGTGGGGGAGGTCGGGAGCTGCCCGGCCTAGCGTCCGGGCGAAACAGCCAATGAGGATTTCCGCATGAGCCAACTTGCCGAAAAGCCAGCCGAGAAGCCCAGCCTGGACCAGGTCTGGGAGTGGCTGGACGCGGTGCCGGACCCGGAGATCCCGGTGATTTCCCTTGTCGACCTTGGCGTCATCCGCGGCGTCGAGTGGCAGGACGACACGCTGGTCGTCACCGTTACACCCACCTATTCCGGCTGCCCGGCCACCGCGGTGATCCAGATGGATATCGAAACCGCCCTCAAGGCCCGCGGCATCGGGGATTTGAAGCTGAACACCCAGATCTCGCCCGCCTGGACCACCGATTGGCTGTCGGACAAAGGCCGCGCCAAGCTCGAGGCCTACGGCATCGCCCCGCCCCAGCCCGCGGGCGGCCCGGAAAAATGCCCGCATTGCGGCAGCCGACATATCACCAAGGTCAGCCAGTTCGGCTCGACCCCCTGCAAGGCCCACTGGCGCTGCCAGGACTGCCTCGAACCTTTTGATTATTTCAAGTGCATCTGAGGAGACCCTGATGGCGCGCTTTCACGACCTTGAAGTCACCGATGTCCGCAAGACCATTCGCGATGCGGTGGTGGTCACCCTGAAACCCTCGCCGGAGGCGGCCACTGCGTTCGATTTCACCCAAGGCCAATATCTGACCTTCCGGCGGGACTTCGACGGCGAGGAGCTGCGCCGCAGCTATTCCATCTGTGCCGGCAAGGACGAGGGCATCCTGCAGGTCGGCATCAAGCGCGTCGACGGCGGCGCCTTTTCAACCTGGGCCAACACCGAGCTGAAAGTCGGCGATACCCTGCAGGCGATGTCGCCGATGGGCACCTTTCACACGCCGCTCGATCCGAAGGCTGAAAAACACTATCTCGGCTTCGCGGGCGGCTCCGGCATCACGCCCGTCCTCTCGCTCCTCAAGACGACGCTGGCAACAGAGCCCAAGTCCTCCTTCACGCTGGTCTACGCCAACAAGGGCGTGAACACGATCATGTTCCGCGAGGAACTGGAGGATCTGAAGAACATCCACATGGGGCGACTGAACGTCATCCACGTGCTGGAATCCGACGCTCAGGACATTGACCTATTCACCGGTCTCGTGACCGAGGAGAAATGCGCCCAGCTCTTTGAGCATTGGATCGACATCACGTCCGTCGACACCGCCTTCATCTGTGGCCCAGAACCGATGATGCTCGGCATCGCCGCAGCCCTGCGCACGGCCGGGCTGGAGGACAGCCAGATAAAGTTTGAACTTTTCGCCTCTGCCCAGCCGGGCCGCGCCAAGCGCAAGGCGGGCGCCGCAGAAGCCGGCACAAGCGCCAATCAGACCAAGGCGGCCATCACGCTCGACGGGGCCACCCAGACCATACTGATGGGCAAGGACGTGACGCTGCTGGACGCCGCTCTGGAAAACGCCATGGACGCGCCCTACGCTTGCAAGGCGGGCGTCTGCTCCACCTGCCGCTGCAAGGTTTTGGAGGGCGAGGTGGAGATGGTCGCCAATCACGCGCTTGAGGATTACGAGGTCGAAAAAGGGTATGTGCTGAGCTGCCAGGCCTACCCGGTGACGGATACAGTGGTGGTGGACTACGACCAGTAGCAACCGTTTTGGGGAGGATCAGCCGTGGCTGAAGATATGAGCATCGAAACCTACCTGGCCCGCGGGGGCGTGTTGACCACCCCGGCCAACGTCCCGCCCCGCTACCGGGCAGAGCTGCTGAAGCTGATGGCAACCTTCGTCGACAGCGAGCTGGCCGGTGCCGCAGGTTTTGCTGATATCATCAACCAGGGTCCCGGCATCCAGGCCCGCATCGCCGCGGCCCGTATCGTGCTGGAAAAAACCGCGCATGCGGACCGGGTGTTGCGCCTGATGGGGGAATTCGGTGCGGACACGGCGCGCTATGCCGATCACCATCCCTGGACCGCCCGGCTGGCACGTGATGCCGACATCGGACAGAGCCGAAGCCAACACGACATGCGGCTGGCGGTCTTCAACTACCCGCTGCAAGGCTGGGCCGATGCGGTCGTGATGAACATGTTGATGGGCCGCGCCGTGACCCTCCAGCTGGAGGAGCTGAGCCATGTCTCCTATCAGCCCTTGGCCGAGGCCTTCCGCACGATCCTGCCAGCGGAGACCCGCCACGCGGAACTGGCCGAAGAAGGGCTGATGAAACTCGTGGAATCAACCGGAACCGAGCCCCTGCAAGACTTGGTTGACTATTGGTGGCCACGGGTCGCGGCCAGCTTCGGGCAGGAAGCCTCGGACAAGTTCGAAGGGCTGAAAGCGATGGGGCTGCGCCGCACGCCAAACGCCGAGTTGAAGACCCGCTGGCAGCAACAGGCGACTTCCATCCTGACAAAAGCCGGGCTGGCGCCAGCAGGCTGAGCCCGGCTGCGTCTTCGAGACAAGCAGAACGCGCAGCCGGCACTCCCGCCCGTCCTTGCACGCATTACCATGCGCTGGTCCGCTTGGGCGCGGCGCGCCTGTCGGCGCGCGCTCACGATCCCTGTGACAGTGTGCAACCGCACAGGGGAATGGTGCGCCCCTGTGGACTGGCACCGGCCCTGACTGTCGCCATAATCAAAGGGACAGACCGCGCGGCGGCAAAGCACCTCAAGGAGACGAACATGAGCACTGGTTCCACATCCCTCCCCCAAGGCACCTGCATCGGCCATGTTCACCTGAAGGTCTCCGACCTTGAGCGTGCAATCGGCTTCTACAGCGGCGTTCTGGGGTTCGATGTCACCCAGCGGATCGGCGAGTCCGCGGCTTTCCTCTCGGCAGGCGGCTATCATCACCACATTGGCCTGAACACCTGGCACTCGCGCGGCGGGGCGCAACCGGCTCCGGGCACCACGGGGCTATACCATACCGCAATCCTGCTACCGGACCGCCCCAGCCTCGGTGCGGTGCTGCGTCGGGTCCTGGCGGCCAACATCCCGCTGGAGGGCGCCGCCGACCATGGCGTTTCAGAAGCGCTCTACATCCGCGACCCGGACGGCAACGGTGTCGAACTCTACCGGGACCGCCCGGCAACGGAGTGGCCGCGGACCGCCGATGGCGAACTGGCGATGGTCAACGGGCCGCTTGATCTCGAGGCGCTGCTGGAGGCGGAAAAGGGTATGGACCTCTGACCCATTCCTGCCTAGCGTTCCGCCACCAAGCGAAAGGACAGATCGATGGCCGCAGGCAGAAAAATCCGGACCTATTTCAATGGCACCTGGTACGACGGCGATGTCGCCGTGATGCGGGCCGCGGACCATGGGATGTGGCTGGGCTCCTCGGTGTTTGACGGCGCCCGCTTCTTTGATGGCGTCACACCGGACCTGGACCTGCATTGCGCCCGCACCAATGCCTCGGCCCTTGCGTTGATGATGGAACCGACCGTGCAGGCGGCTGAAATGGCCGAACTGATCCGCGACGGGCTCAAAGGGTTTGCCGCGGACGCAGCCGTCTACGTGCGGCCGATGTACTGGGCCACCGATGGTGATGCGACGCTGATTGCTCCGGACGCGGACAGCACGCAATTCGCCGTCAGCCTGGAAGAGATCCCGATGCCCGCCGCCGACGCCTCTGCCACGCTGACCCGCACCCGTTTCCGTCGGCCGGTGCTGGAAGACGCGGTGGTGAATGCCAAGGCCGGATGCCTCTATCCCAACAACGCCCGCATGCTGCGCGAGGCCCGCAGCAAGGGCTTTACGAATGCCTTGGCACTGGATGCCATGGGCAATGTTGCCGAAACCGCCACCAGCAACGTCTTCTTGGTCCGCGATGGCGTCGTGTTCACGCCGATACCCAACGGCACCTTCCTGGCCGGCATCACCCGCGCCCGCCATATCGCCAACATGCGCGCCGATGGAATGACCGTGACCGAATGCGTGCTGACCTACGAAGACTTCGAAACCGCGGATGAGGTCTTTCTGTCCGGCAACATGGCCAAAGTGACCCCGGTCACCGCGTTCGACGATTGCACCTATGAGATCGGCCCGGTGACCAAACGCGTCCGCGCGCTCTACTGGGATTGGGCAGCAGGGCAGAAATGACAGCGCGGCAGCAGCTCTATTGCCTGATCGGCCTGCTTGCGCCATGATCCCGACGCAACAACACGTGAGGCGAGATGCGCAAATTCCTGGTGGTACTGGACGACAGCCGCGAATGTCTGAACGCGATGCGCTTTGCCGCGATGCGGGCTGCGCACACCGGCGGCGGTGTGACCATCCTGTCGGTGATCCCGCCGGATGAATTCAACCACTGGATCGGTGTCGGCGAGGTCATGCGTGAAGAGGCCCGCGAACGCATTCACGCGCACTTCGAGGTTTTCGCCAAGTGGATGCGTGACCGCCAGAATGTCGACCCCGAGCTGGTGATCCGCGAAGGCGAGCCAGTGCCTGAAATCCTCGACTATATCGAGGGCGATCCAGAAATCGGCGTGCTGGTGCTGGGCGCGGGCATCGGGCGCAAGGGACCGGGACCGCTGGTCACCCAGCTGACCAAGAACTCGGGCACGCTGCCGGTGCCGATCACCATCGTTCCGGGCGATCTGTCCAAGGAACGGCTGGAAGCCATCACCTGACACCCGACGCGACCGAACACCACCGCGCTGCGCCCCGCTCCCATTGCCATTGCTCTGCCGAGCCCCGGCAATTTAGAATGGTTCCAAATCTTGACTTGCCGGGGCGCAAGGCGCATATCGGGAACACGCTTAACGGAGACCCGCCATGTTCATTCAGACCGAATCCACGCCCAACCCGGCGACGCTGAAATTCCTGCCGGGTCAGACAGTTCTCGAGGTCGGCACCGCAGACTTTGCCAGTGCCGAGGCCGCCGAGAAATCCCCCCTGGCTGCCCGCATTTTCGCCGTGGACGGCGTGACCGGCGTATTCTTTGGCAATGACTTCGTCACCGTGACCAAGGAAGACAGCGTCGATTGGGACCACATCAAGCCCGCCATCCTCGGCGCGGTGATGGAGCACTTCCAATCCGGTCAGCCGGTGATGGCCGATGGCTCGTCCGATCCGGCCTCGGGCCACGCGGAACACTCGGGCGAAGATGCCGAGATCGTCAACCAGATCAAGGAACTGCTGGACAGCCGCGTCCGCCCCGCAGTTGCCCAGGACGGCGGCGACATCACCTTCCACGGCTTTGATCGCGGCGTTGTCTACCTGCACATGCAGGGTGCCTGCGCAGGTTGCCCCTCCTCGACCCTGACGCTGAAGATGGGCATCGAGAACCTGCTGCGCCATTACATCCCGGAAGTCACCGAGGTGCGCCCGGTTGCCGTGTGACGGCTGCGAAAGGACATTGCATGACCTCTGAACCACTGGTTCTGGGATTTGACACATCGGCCGCGCATTGCGCGGCCGCTTTGCTGCGCGGCGACGAGGTGCTGACCACCCGCCTGGAAGAGATGACCCGCGGCCAGGCCGAACGACTGATGCCGCTGCTGCAAGAGGTGCTGTCCGAGGCCGATGCCAGCTGGGAAGACCTCGACGCGCTGGGAGTCGGCATCGGGCCGGGCAATTTCACCGGGATCCGCATAGCCGTATCCGCAGCCCGTGGGCTGGCCCTCGGGCTGGACATCCCGGCGGTGGGCGTCAACGGCTTTGAGGCCCGCAAGGCGGACGGCAGCCTGCCCGCGGTGCCTGCCCCCCGTGACCAGGTCTATGCCGCCCTGCCCGGCGAGGCGCCGCGTCTGATGCCGCGCCAGGAGGCCGAGGACGCCGCCCGCGGTGCCGGTCTGGCGTTTGCGCCCGAGGCGAGCCCCCCCGGGATCGCGGAAGCCATTGCGCGCATCGCCTCCGTACGCTTTGCCACCGCCACCGAGCCCCCCGCGCCACTTTACCTGCGGGCCGCGGACGCCGCGCCCTCGAGTGACGTAGCGCCGACCCTGCTCGATGACTGACGCACCAAACCCGTCACAGATGGCCGCGACCCATGCGGCCGCCTTCACCCAATCGCGTCCCTGGACACCCGGTGAATTCGCGGAGCTGTTGAGCAGCCCCCTGTCCCTTGTGGCCGGCGACGAGCGCTGCTTTGCCCTGTTTCGCGTGATCGCGGACGAGGCGGAACTGCTGACCATTGCCACCCACCCGGACCACCAGCGCCAGGGACTGGCGCGGGCCTGCCTGTCCCGCGCGGAGGTCGAGCTGCGGTTGTGTGACGTGACGGAGGTGTTCCTTGAGGTCGCCGCCGACAATGCTCCGGCACAGTCGCTATATCTCAGCGCGGGATTCGCGGAGTGCGGCCTGAGGCGGGAATATTACCCGCGTCCGGGCGCGCAAGCTGTCGACGCGCTGCTGATGCGCAAGGCTTTACGTTAGGCCACTTTGCGGTTCAGCCCGCTATTTCGCACCATTTGGTCAAAAAGCTGTTGACCCTCTCCCTGCCCTGCAGGCTAAATTGCCGCACCCTTTTGGCCTGAACGAGGCCGGGCAGCGGCAAACCCCGCTGCATATGAAAAAAAATGATAGTGGGAGTTTCCTGATGACCCTGATGAAATCGCTGATGGGCGCAGCCGCGTCGCTGGCGCTGACCGCAGGCGCCGCACTGGCAGAACCGGCGCTGATCTTCGACCTGGGCGGCAAATTCGACAAGAGCTTCAACGAAGCCGCCCATAACGGTGCCAGCCGCTGGGCCGAAGAGACTGGCGGCAGCTACCGCGAGATCGAGCTGCAGTCCGAAGCCCAGCGCGAGCAGGCCCTGCGCCGCTTTGCCGAAGCCGGCGCTAACCCCGTCATCACCATGGGCTTTGCCATGGCCGACCCGCTCAGCACTGTTGCCGCCGATTACCCGGACACCAAGTTCGTGGCTGTCGACGTCACCTGGCTGGAAGCGCCCAACATTCGCCAGATCGGCTTTGCCGAGCATGAAGGCTCCTATCTGGTCGGCATGATGGCGGCGATGGCGTCGAAGTCCGACACCGTCGGCTTCATCGGCGGCATGGACATCCCGCTGATCCGCCACTTTGCCTGTGGCTATGCCCAGGGCGTGAAGGCCGTGAACCCCGACGCCAAGGTTGTCGCCAACATGACCGGCACCACCCCGGCGGCCTGGAACGACCCGGTGAAGGGCTCGGAGTTGACCAAGTCGCAGATCAGCCAGGGCGCTGACGTGATCTATGCAGCGGCCGGCGGCACCGGTGTGGGCGTGCTGCAGACCGCCGCCGACGAAGGCATCCTGTCGATTGGTGTGGACAGCAACCAGAACCACCTGCACCCGGGCAAGGTTCTGACCTCCATGCTCAAGCGGGTGGACGTGGCCGTCTATGAAGCCATGAAGGCCGGCGAAGACCTGGAGACCGGCGTCTTCACCATGGGTCTGGCCGAAGACGGTGTGGGCTATGCCCTGGACGAGCACAACGCCCCGCTGGTCACCGACGAGATGAAGGCCGCGGTTGAAGAAGCCCGCGAAAAGATCATCGCAGGCGAGATCAGCGTCGCAAGCTACTATGAAAACGACAGCTGCCCTGCGCTGAGCTTCTGATCCGATTGTCCCAGGCCATGACGGATTGTCTGCATATTCTGCGTGCCGCCTGGGGCCAGCTATCACCCGCTTCCCGATCCGCCTCGGCGGACATGGGGGGCGGGTTCCTCTTTTTCCACTCCGATCCCGGCAGCGCCGGTTGGTCAGGCATCTATCCCGCCTGCCCGTCCCGCATCGCGCCAGCCGCCCTCACTTTGGGAGCAAGGATCGGAACTTCAGGCATGGGAGAGCCCGCTTGACCGCCCCCGCCATCGAACTCAAAGGCATTTCCAAAGCCTTTGGCCCGGTCCAGGCAAACAAGGACATTTCCATCCGCGTCGCCCCCGGCACCATTCACGGCATCATCGGTGAAAACGGCGCCGGTAAATCGACACTGATGTCGATCCTCTATGGGTTTTACAAGGCTGACAAGGGCGAGGTCTGGATCAACGGCACGCGCACCGAGATCCCCGACAGCCAGGCCGCCATCGCTGCCGGCATCGGCATGGTGTTCCAGCATTTCAAACTGGTGGAGAATTTCACCGTGCTGGAAAACATCGTGCTGGGCGCCGAGGACAGCGGCCTGCTGATGCCCTCGCTGCGCCGCGCCCGCAAGGAGCTGAAGGCGCTTGAGGAAGAATACGAGCTGTTCGTCGACCCCGATGCCCGCATCGACGAAATCGGCGTCGGCGCGCAGCAGCGGGTCGAAATCCTCAAGGCGCTGTACCGCAAGGCGGAAATCCTGATCCTGGACGAACCCACCGGGGTGCTCACCCCGTCCGAGGCCGACCAGTTGTTCCGCATCCTCGACCGGCTGCGCGCCGAAGGAAAGACCATCATCCTGATCACGCACAAACTGCGCGAGATCATGGAGTACACCGACACGGTGTCGGTGATGCGCCGCGGTCAGATGACCGCCACCGTCAAGACGGCTGAGACCAGCCCCGAGCACCTGGCCGAACTGATGGTCGGCCGCAAGGTGCTGCTGCGCGTCGACAAGGTGCCCGCAACACCAGGGGCCCCGGTGCTGGAGGTCGAGGGCCTGCGGGTGGTCGACAGCGCCGGCGTCGAGCGCCTGAAGGGCATTGATCTGACCGTGCGCGCGGGCGAGATCGTCGGCATCGCCGGGGTTGCGGGCAATGGCCAGTCCGAGCTTCTGGAGGTGCTGGGCGGCATGCGCGAAGGCACCGGCACCCTCAAGCTGCACGGCCAGCCGCTGCCACTGTCAGGTCATGGTGCCGACGGCAGGGCGCGCCGCGCCGCCCATGTCGGCCACGTGCCGGAAGACCGCCAGCGCGAAGGGCTGATCATGGATTTCCACGCCTGGGAAAATGTCGCCTTCGGCTATCATCGCGATCCGGCCTACCAGAACGGCCTGATGATGAACAATGCCGCCCTGCGCGCCGATACCGAGGCCAAGATGGAGAAGTTCGACGTGCGCCCGCCGGATCCCTGGCTGGCCGCCAAGAACTTCTCTGGCGGCAACCAGCAGAAGATCGTGGTCGCCCGCGAGATCGAGCGCAACCCCGACCTGCTGCTGGTGGGCCAGCCGACCCGCGGCGTCGACATCGGCGCCATCGAATTCATTCACAAGCAGATCGTGGCCCTGCGCGATCAGGGCAAGGCCATCCTGCTCGTCTCGGTCGAGCTGGAGGAAATCCTGTCCCTGTCGGACCGTGTGGCGGTGATGTTTGACGGCATGATAATGGGCGAACGCCCGGCTGATCAGACCAACGAGAAAGAGCTCGGCCTGATGATGGCCGGTGTCGCGGGGGAGGCCGCGTAATGGAAAAGATGCCAAAATGGGCCGACGTGGTCCTGATCCCGCTGATCAGCCTGCTGCTGGCCGCCGCGCTCTCGGCGCTGGTGATCCTTGCCATCGGCGAAGACCCGGTGGCCGCGGTCAAGCTGATGGTCGACGGAGCGCTGGGGTCCACCTATGGCTGGGGCTACACGCTCTATTACGCCACCAACTTCATGTTCACGGGCCTCGCGGTGGCGGTGGCCGCCCATGCAGGGCTGTTCAACATCGGCGGTGAAGGCCAGGCAATGCTGGGGGGCCTCGGCGTTGCCCTGGTGTGCCTGTTCATCCCCTGGCCGCATTGGTCGCTGGCGCTGATCTTTGCCGCCCTTGGCGCCGGCCTGTTTGGCGCCGCCTGGGCCGCGATCCCCGCCTATCTGCAGGCCAAGCGCGGCAGCCATATCGTGATCACCACCATCATGTTCAACTTTATCGCCGCGGCGGTGCTGAACTACATGCTGGTCAATGTGCTGCGCCCCAAGGGCTCGCAGGATCCGGCCTCGGCCCGCTTCCCGGAAACGGTCCACCTGCCCTCGCTGCATGAAATGCTGGCGCCGCTGGGGATCGAGTTCTCCAAATCCGGCCCCGCCAATGTCAGCCTTCTGGTGGCGCTGGCCGCCTGCGTGGTGATCTGGCTGCTGATCTGGCGCACCCCGCTGGGCTACGAGATCCGCTCCCTGGGCAAATCCGAACCGGCAGCGCGCTATGCGGGCATTTCCTCGGTGCGCATCGTGATGATCGCCATGCTGATCTCCGGCGCGCTGGCCGGGATGATGGCCATCAACAACGTCATGGGCGAGGCCGAGCGCCTCGTGCTGAACTCCACCGAAGGCGCCGGTTTCATCGGCATCGCGGTGGCGCTGATGGGGCGCAACCACCCCTTCGGCGTGTTCCTGGCCGCAATCCTGTTCGGCTTTCTCTACCAGGGCGGCGCAGAACTGGCGCTCTGGACCTCGATCCCGCGCGAGCTGATCGTGGTGATCCAGGCCTTGGTGATCCTGTTCACCGGCGCGCTGGACAACATGGTGCGGATGCCGCTTGAGAAGATCTTCATCGCGGTACGGAAGGGGCAAAACTGATGGAATTCCTGACGATCATCCAGATTCTGGACTCCACCATCCGCCTGGCAACACCGCTGCTGTTGGCCTGCCTCGCGGGTCTGTTTTCCGAACGCGCGGGCATCTTCGACATCGGGCTTGAGGGCAAGATGCTGATGGCGGCCTTCTTCTCGGCGGCGGTGGCCGCCGTCACCGGCAATGTCTGGCTGGGATTGCTGGCAGGCATTGCCGCCTCTCTGGTACTGTCGGTACTGCACGGGGTCGCGTCGATCACCTTCCGGGGTAACCAGCTGATCTCCGGCGTTGCGATCAACTTCCTCGCCTCTGGCCTGACGGTTCTGATCGCGCAGGACTGGTTCAAGCAGGGCGGCCGCACGCCTTCGCTGTTCAGCGGCGGCCGGTTCGAGGGCTGGGAATGGCCCTTTGCCATCGGCCCTGAGGATGCTGCGGCGACAGGTCAGCCGGTGTCGCGCCTGATGGCCGAAGCCAACCCCGTGCATCAGGTCTATTCCGAGCTGCTGTCGGGCCACTCCATCCTGGTCTACTTCGCCTTCCTCGCAGTGCCCGCAACCTGGTGGATCCTGTTCCGCACCCGGTTTGGTCTGCGGCTGCGGGCGGTGGGCGAAAACCCAGCCGCAGTTGATACCGCCGGCGTCTCGGTCGTGGGGCTGCGTTACGCAGCCGTTCTGATCTGCGGCTTGCTGTGCGGCATTGCCGGTGCTTACCTCGCCACCGCGCTTCAGGCCGGCTTCGTCAAGGAGATGACCGCAGGGCGCGGCTTCATCGCGCTTGCGGCGCTGATCTTTGCCAAGTGGCGGCCTTGGCACGCCATGGGGGCCTGCCTGCTTTTCGGCCTGTTGCAAGCAATCGCGCTGCGGTTTCAGAACATCGAACTGGGCGGTCTGACCATCCCGGTGCAGGCAATGGACGCGCTTCCCTATGTACTCACAGTGGTGATTCTGGCCGGCTTCGTGGGCAAGGCGATCCCGCCCCGTGCCGGCGGCCAACCCTATGTAAAAGAGCGCTAAGAGCGCTAAGAGCGCGTATCGCCCTGCCGCTACGCGCTGTCACTCAAACGCCCGGTCCCGCACCGGGCGTTTTCTGTTTTCCCGTCTGCGCCCGAAATTGCCGAGGCTAGATAGGTCCAGTTTCTCGCGTCAACTCAGTCCTGCACGCTGCATAGCAGCATCGGTCATTGATTTTTGAACGAACTCAGGTCTAACAAAGAACATGCAGATCTACCTTCCCATAGCCGAGGTCTCGGTGAACGCGTTCCTGTTGCTGGGCCTTGGCGGCCTGGTCGGGATTCTGTCGGGCATGTTTGGGGTTGGCGGCGGCTTCTTGATGACGCCGCTCTTGTTTTTCATCGGCATTCCACCCGCGGTGGCGGTGGCGACCGAGGCCAACCAGATTGTCGCCTCTTCCTTTTCCGGTGTGCTGGCCCATTTCCGAAGGCGCACCGTCGATATCAAGATGGGGCTGGTTCTGCAGGCAGGCGGCCTCATCGGCGCCGCGCTCGGGGTGGTGGTTTTCAACTACCTCAAGGCACTGGGTCAGGTCGATCTGCTGGTGAAGCTGTGCTATGTCGTGTTCCTCGGCGTCGTCGGCGGGCTGATGTTCATCGAGAGCCTCAACGCCATCCGCAAGACCCGTAAGGCAGGCGGCTCCGCGCCACCCAGCCGGCGCCAGCGCGGCTGGGTACATGCCCTGCCCTTCAAGATGCGCTTTCGCACCTCCGGGCTCTATATCTCGGTGATCCCGCCGGTGCTGGTCGGGGTCTGCGTTGGCATCCTGGCGGCCATCATGGGGGTCGGCGGCGGCTTCATCATGGTGCCTGCGATGATCTACATTCTTGGTATGCCCACCAAGGTGGTGGTCGGCACCTCGTTGTTCCAGATCATCCTGGTCACGGGCTTCACAACCATGCTGCACGCCACCACCAACTACACCGTCGATATCGTCCTGGCGGTGCTGCTGCTGGTCGGCGGCGTCATCGGCGCGCAGATCGGCACCCGCATCGGCGTCTACCTCAAGGCAGAGCAGCTGCGCATTCTGCTGGCGCTGATGGTCATTGCTGTCTGCGTCAAGCTGGGCCTCGATTTGCTGCTGCAACCGGCTGAGCTGTTCTCGCTCGGCGCGATGGGAGGGCACTGACAATGCGCAAGCTGCTGCTGCCCGCCCTTGCCGCTGCCGCGCTGCTGCTGCCGCAGACCGCCGCCCAGGCCGCCAAGGAGGAGGTCGTTCTGGGCCTCAGCCAGGACCGCGTCGCGATCACCGCCACGTTCGATGGCTCCGAGATCCTCGTGTTCGGCGCAGTGAAACGCGAAACACCGATACCGGTGGATGACCCGCTGGAGGTTGTCGTGACGGTCTCCGGCCCGGCACCCGCGGTGATGGTGCGTCGCAAGGAAAAGAAGCTCGGCATCTGGGTCAACGCCGACAGCGTATTGGTTGATTCCGCACCGGCCTTTTACGCGGTGGCCACCAGCGCGCCGTTTGACGAGGTGCTAACTGATACCGAGGACCTGCGCCACCGCATCTCGATCGAGCGGGCGATCCGCTCGGTCGGCGCCGCGATGCACATTCGCGGCGCCCAGGATTTCGCCGATGCGGTGGTGCGTATCCGCGAGAAAAACGGCCTCTATTCGTTGCGGGAGAACACCGTGGCGGTGGATGAGCAGACCCTGTTCCGCACCGCCATCCGGATGCCCGCGAACCTGACCGAAGGCACCTATGCGACCCGTATCTTCCTGACCCGTGGCGGCGAGGTGGTCTCCAGCTACGAAACCGCCATCGACGTGCGCAAAGTCGGGCTGGAAAAGTTCCTCTACGCCCTGTCGCGCGAACAGCCCTTTCTCTATGGGCTGATGTCGCTGGCAATTGCCATCGCCGCCGGCTGGGGCGCCTCCGCCGCCTTCAGCCTGATCAGGAACCGCTGACAGGGGCTCTGCCCCTCTTGGCCTTGCGGCCAATTCTCCCCGGAGTATTTGCGGAAAGATGAAGCCCGGTGTTTCGCCTTTCCAAAAATACTCCGGCCGGAGGCCCGCTGCGCATCAGCGCAGCGCCACGCCCAATGGGAGCGGCGCATCCCAGATGCGCCAGCGACGGGCGGGAGCGCCTAGCCGCGGCCGATATAGGGCATCTTGGTGGCCATCACCGTCATGAACTGCACGTTGGCCTCCAACGGCAGATTGGCCATATGCAGCACCGAACGCGCCGCATCTTCGACTGCAAAGCTCTGCATCGGCGCCGCCTCGGGATCGGCGGCGGCCTGACGCTGGCTCAACTCTTCCACCATTGGCGTGCGGGCATTGCCGATGTCGATCTGGCCGCAGGCGATGTCAAACGCGCGGCCGTCCAGAGACAGGCTTTTGGTGAGGCCCGTGATCGCCGCCTTGGTCGCGGCATAAGGCGCGCTCTGCGGTCTGGGGACATGCGCGGCGATGGAGCCGTTGTTGATGATCCGCCCACCCTGCGGCGCCTGCTGCCGCATCTGCCGGAACGCTGCGCGGGCGGCAAGGAACATGCCGTTGAGATTGACGTTCACCGAGGCGAACCAGTCGTCCAGCGGGATTTCGTCAATGGTGCCGGGCGGCGTGAAAATGCCTGCATTGTTGAACAGCACATCCAGCCGCCCCGCGGTCATGGCAAAGCTGTTCACGGCGTGATCCACCGCTGCCGGGTCGGTCACATCGGCCGCCAGCACATGCGCGTTGGCATGGCCCTGCGCCACCTCCTGCAGCTTGTGGGCTCGACGCGCCAGCAGACCAACCTGCCAGCCTTCGGCCAGGAACAGTTCAGCCACCGCGCGGCCGATACCGGAGCTCGCGCCGGTAATCAGGATCGATTGCGTCATGCCGGGGTGTCCTCCTGTACGTCCAAAGTCAGTGCCGCCGCCGGGACCGCTTTCAGGTCATCCACACGCAACGGGCCGCTGGGTTTGGCCAGACGATTGCGCACCACCCAGATCAGCCGCTCCTGCGCCCGGGTGATGGCGACATAGGCCAGACGTTTCCACAAGGGCTGCCCTGCTTCGACCCGGCCCATTCGGGCGGCGGCATAGATGTCGGGTGCGAAGACCTGCGTGGTGTCCCACTGCGAGCCCTGCGCCTTGTGGATGGTAACCGCCGCGCCGTGCAGAAAAGTGGCCCCCATGCGCGCGGCATAGGGGATGAAGGGCTCTTCCTCATCCGGTTTCTCGATCTTGACGATCGACGCCGCCGACACCTGCGGATCCTCTGCCCCCATCACGTGCAGCCGCGAAAAACCGGGTTTGCGCCCTGCCCCGAGAAAAATCACCTGCGCGCCCTTGATCAGGCCGCGCGCCTCAAGATCGAGGCGTTTCTTGCGATGCTTGATCGGCAACTCGATACCGTCGCAGATCAGCGGCTCGCCCTCGATCAGGGCATCTTCCGGCGCGCCATGCACGGCGCGGAAGGCATTGATCAGCCGGATGCGGGTGTTGTTGCGCCACACCAGAACCGGTGAGCGCGCCATCAGGTCGACCTCGACCCGCTGGCCCCAGACTACCCGCTCATCGCGGCGGGCGGTGTCCTCGATCATCCGCTCGAAATCCTCGAACCCCAGCTGCGGATCGGCCAACGCATGCGCCAGATCCAGGATCGGGTTGCCCGCCTCCTGACGGTGGATGCGGTTCAGGATCAGGCGGCGCGGCTCCGGCAGCGCGTCGAACACCATCGAGCCGGACTGGTTGACCGGCGCCAGCTGCGCCGGATCTCCGAACAGGATGAGGTTGGGGAAGATCTCCTTCAGATCCTCGAACTGGCGGTCGTCCAGCATCGAAGCCTCATCGACAAAACCGATATCCAGCGGCTCTTCGCGCCGCTTCCAGCCGGTGATGAAGTCCGAGCCACGCAAACCCGCGGCAGCCAGCGCACCGGGGATCGACTTGTTCTTTTCGTAGAACGCCGCCGCGCGCGCCAAGGCCTCTTCGGTCAAGCCCTCGATCTCGGGCTGATCGCCCTGCCCGGCCAGCCATTCGGCGATCTTCTCGAACTCCGGGTCATAAACCGGGGTATAGAGGATGCGATGGATGGTGGTGGCCGGCACCCCGCGCAGTCGCAGAACGCTGGCCGCCTTGTTGGTGGGTGCCAGAATCGCCAACGTGCGACGGTCGTCACTTTTCTTGCGGCTCTCGTAATCGCCCGAGACAACCTCGACCCCGGCCTGTTCCAGCGCCTTGTACAGTTCCGCCAGCAGCAGCGTCTTGCCCGAGCCCGCCTTGCCAATCACCGCCATCACCCCGGCATCGCCGCGCGGCGGGTGCAAAAGCCCGTCATCAAGGTCAATTCCCGCCTGGCGCAGGAGCTCGGTCACGCTGTCATAAGCGGTGGCCTGATCATCGGAAAACTGTACGGGCAAGGTGGTCATGGCGCGACACTACAGCCGCGGAGCCGGGTCCGCCAGAGGCTCCCGGCTCCGCCGTGTGCTTTGCAGACTGCGCCCGGTGCCGGGTCAGGCCGTGAGCGGCAGCGCCGGTGACGCGGCGACGCCGCCGAACGCTCGGTCGAACCACAGTTGCGACAGCTCGGGCGCGATCCCGGCCTTTGCCGCCACCCTCAGGTAGACCTCCGGGCTGTACTCCCACAACCCCAGACAGATCCGTTCACGGCCTTCGCCGCTGCTGCCGATCACCTCGGGACAGAAACCAAGGCCGCGATAGACCCGCACCATGCGTCGGTCAAAGACACCGGCGAAGTGGCGCAGATGGAAGTTGCGCATGATTTCCACGCCGCCCAGGGTCAGCGCCCCGGCAACAGATCCCCCCGCCTTGCGCGACAGGCAGAACCGAGTGCATTCCCAGATCAGCGGGCTGCACACTGGCACCCCACCCGCCAATTCCAGAAACACGTCGTTGACCATCACCGGCCCTGTGGTGGGCAAAAACCGCATCGAGCCGCAGTGACGGCCATCGGGCATCTCCCAGATCACATAGAGCGGATCCAGCGCATCATACTCATCGCGCTCCTCTCCCTGCGCGTCGACCTGCACCTCCCAGCCCAGCCGGGTTCGGAACTGGTCCGCCCGGTCGCGGAACATGGACCGGGCCAGCAAGGCGTGGTTGTTCAGGTCATGGCCATAGATGTAACGAAGCATGATATAGTCCCCTTCTGGTGAACAGTGGGGACAGCTTACGCGATTTCTTACAATTTCAGGCTGTGTCGAACGCGGTGCGCACACCCAGAGATCACACGACGATCAACCCCAGGGACAAGGCACGCGCAATCGCGTGAGTGGTGTTGATCGCGCCCAGTTTGAAACGCGCGCTTTCGATGTAGACGCGCAGGGTATGTTCTGAGATTGCCAGCGTTTGCGCCACTTGCGCGCGACTGTAGCCAATGGCCAGAAGGGTCAGCGCGTCCACCTCGCGCGGGGACAGCGGCTGGGTCTGTTCTGGCGTGCGGTTGGGTTCGAACTCCAGCGCCTTTCGGTTGAAGTAATGCCCCATCAGGATCAGCTCCCGACCGAATTTCTCGGTCAGTTTTTCCCAGGTTGCATCGTCGCAATTGTGGCTGACCGTGAAAACCGCGAACTGGCCGTTGGGACCGCGGATCGGGATCGAATAGCCCTGATTGCCAACCCCATGTTCCAACGCGTCTTTTAGGAATTCCCGCGCTGGTTTCGGCGACCAGTCAAGCCGCTTCCAGTCCACCGGGTGAAAGCGCTGGTAGCATCCCACCACGACAGGGTCGACCCGCACATAGGCCCGCTCCTGGTAGCGTTGCACCCAGTCCTGCGGGTAGGTTCCGAAATAATAGTGGTCGCCGGCACTGTCGACCCAATGATACATGGCGTGGTCGACACCAAACACCTCGCAGACCTGCTCGATGATCTGCTGCAGACCGTCCAGCATGTCGGTCGCGTCAAGTGCTTCCAGAATGCGATCCAGGTCTGCCTTGCTAGCCATGTCGTGCCGCTGTCGCCCTCGCGAGTCTGCCCAGTTGGTTTTTGCAACCCGTGGCAGCATCCGGGCTGCGACGTGGTTCGACCACCTTGTGCCGCGCCCGACACGGAACAGTCAACGGCAAGCGCCGAGTTTAGCGCAAATCCGGACAGACCTGACGCAAATCCGAACAAGACGGTCGAAATCCGTTCAAGATGCGCGAGGCCCAAACTCCCCCGGAATAGCGAAAGCACTCAGTTCAAGCCATTGAAATTGTTATCTCAGTCAGAAAAAGAACCTGCGAATCACCTCAGTGACTCGCAGGTCGCCGACGACCCGGGGAGATCGCCAACCAGGCGCGGCCGACCCTTGGCTCGGCCGACAGGGAGATACGATCAGCTGTTGCTCTCCAGCACGTCCTGAAGCGTCCGCATGCCGGTTTTCGGCGCTTGCACCAGCACCGACATGTTGCCCGGCAGATGCTCGTTGCGCATCATCTTCATGTGGGCTTCGGGCAGATCGGCCCAGGCAAAGACCTCGGACATGCAGGGGTCCAGACGGCGCTCGACCATCAGCTTGTTGGCAGCGGCGGCCTGCTTCAGATGCGCAAAGTGCGAGCCCTGCAGGCGCTTCTGATGCATCCACATGTAGCGGACGTCGAAGGTCAGGTTATAGCCGGTGGTACCCGCGCAGATCACAACCATACCGCCCTTCTTCACCACGAAGGTGGAGACCGGGAAGGTCGCCTCGCCGGGATGCTCGAACACCATGTCGACGTTCACGCCCTTGCCGGTGATGTCCCAGATCGCCTTGCCGAACTTGCGGGCTTCCTTGAACCACTCGGCATATTCCGGCGTGTTCACCGTGGGCAGCTGGCCCCAGCAGTTGAAGTCCTTGCGGTTCAGCACGCCCTTGGCACCGAGGCCCATCACGAAGTCGCGCTTGCTCTCGTCCGAGATCACGCCGATGGCATTGGCGCCGGCGGTGTTGATCAGCTGGATCGCGTAGGAGCCAAGACCGCCCGAGGCGCCCCAGACCAGCACGTTCTGGCCCGGCTTCAGGTCGTGCGGCTCATGGCCGAACAGCATCCGGTAGGCGGTTGCCAGCGTCAGCGTGTAGCAGGCGCTTTCTTCCCAGGTCAGGTGCTTGGGTCGCGGCATCAGCTGCTGCGCCTGCACATTGGTGAACTGGGCAAAGGACCCGTCCGGCGTCTCGTAACCCCAGATCCGCTGGCTGGGGGAGTACATCGGGTCGCCGCCGTTGCATTCCTCGTCGTCGCCGTCGTCCTGGTTGCAGTGGATCACCACTTCGTCACCGACCTTCCAGCGGGTAACCTTGGAACCAACCGCCCAGACGATGCCCGAGGCGTCAGACCCGGCGATATGATAGGGGGCCTTGTGGCCATCAAACGGCGAGATCGGCGTGCCGAGGGAGGCCCAGACGCCATTGTAGTTGACGCCCGCTGCCATCACCAGAACCAGCACCTCGTTGCTGTCCAGCTCCGGCACGTCGACCACTTCCTGCACCATCGCGGTGTCCGGCTCGCCGTGGCGTTCCTTGCGGATGGCCCAGGCATACATCTTCTTGGGGACGTAACCCATCGGGGGGATTTCCCCCACTTCATAGAGATCCTTTTCGGGCGCCTCGTAAGACATGACGTCAGTCTGGGTATCCAATGCCATGACGGCCTCCTTTGCATCCAGGTTTTGCCGCAGTGCAGAATCGCGGCGATTACCTAGTGGATAAAATTCACCAAGCAACATTGCAACAACTTTTGCTCAGTTTGTGAAATTTTATAACCCAGCAGATGCAGCATTGCCTTTAGCAGGTGCAGCATCACCCGCCCCGCAGCCGTCGTCTGCGGGCAACAGATGGCGGATTGAATTGGCATAGAACTCCAGCAGTCCCAGCCGCGCCGGGTCCGGCACCAACCGGTCATCCTCACAGGTCACCAGCTTCCGGCGGCGCAGGTGCTCCACCCCCTCGCCCGCGGCTTTACAGGCCTCCTGCGGTGGCAGGTGCAACCTCGCCACTGGAAGAGCCGTGATCCACTTCTGCACCTGCGCCTCGATCTCGGCGCGGGTCTGGGGCCCATGACGACACAGCGCTGCCGCAACCAGTGGCACCGGCAGCACCGGCACAATGGTGCTGATCCGCGCCATCAACTCCTGTGCCAGCGGCTCGGTCGGGTCACCCGCCTGCGTGGCAGCAAACCCGCTGAGGCTCAGCGGTGCGCCAACCGTTACGGCAGCGCGGCCAGCCCGCCGATAGCGCCCTGTGAGCCAACGCCACAGCTGCCGCAGCAACCGCAGGGCCACCACGCCGATGCGGGCCTTGAACCGGCGCTCCCCGGCGCGCGCGGCGTCTTGCAGGATCTGGTCCTCCAGCACCCGATCGTAATTCAGGGCCACCGGGACAAAGACCACGTCGCGCCCCTTCGGGTCGCGCGCCTCGACAATGTATTTCAGCAATCCCAGCCTCGGTGCAGCCAGCGCGCCATCCAGGCTCAGCCCGCCCTCCGGGAACATCGCCTGCGTCGAGCCACCGCGCGTAGCCATCCCCACATAGGCCGCCAGCACCTTGCGATACAAATCATTGCGCGAGCGGCGGCGGATGAAATAGGCACCCATCGCCCGGATCAGCCGCGACAGCGGCCAGACCCGCGCCCATTCGCCCACCGCATAGGACAATGCCGACCGCCGTGCGGCCAGGTAGGTCACCAGCACGTAGTCCATGTTGGAACGGTGGTTCATTACGAACACGACCGTCGCCTCGGGATCGATGTCACTCAGCGCACCGGGCTGCTGCTGCGCCAGGCGGACGTCGTAAATGCTGTTCGACAGCAATCGCGCCGCCCGCGCCGCAAAGCTGAAATAGGCAAAGGCGGAGAACCCCGGCACGATTTCGCGCGCGTAGCGGCGCACCTGCTCAAAGGCGACGTTCTCGGGAATCCCCTCGGCGCGGGCATGATCCGCCGCCGCCTGGGTCACCTGCGGATCGTGGATCAGCCGCTGGATCATGTCGTAGCGCCGGATCAGCTTGAACGGCTCGATCGGGCGCTCCAGCCGCTGGTTCAACCGCGCCACCGCGCGCTCCAGCCGCCGCCGCACGAACCAGCGCACGGAGGGAAACAGAAAATGCGAGGCAAAGGTCACCGCGGCGAAGCCGAGGATCAGCACGAAAAGCCACAGCGGAAGTTCCACGGTCTGCGTCATACACCGACAGTTGCCGATGGCTGCCGCCATTACAACCGCCAAGCCTCCAGCCCCTCAGATCTGCGGCTTCGCTCGACATTGCCGCAACGCAGCGAATTGACATGGGTCTAAAATTGCAGTTTAGATCCCATTGGCGAAATAAAATTACCCACTAACTGACTCGCGAGGTCCCCGATGCCGCAGATGCAAAAAGACCGCCCCTGGCTGATCCGCACCTATGCCGGACATTCCACCGCCAAGGCCTCGAACGCACTTTACCGCTCAAACCTCGCGAAGGGGCAGACCGGGTTGTCGGTCGCCTTCGACCTGCCCACGCAGACCGGGTATGACAGCGATCACGTGCTGGCGCGCGGCGAGGTCGGCAAGGTCGGCGTGCCGATCTGCCATCTCGGCGACATGCGCACGCTGTTCGACCAGATGCCGCTCGAGGAGATGAACACCTCGATGACGATCAACGCCACCGCGCCGTGGCTGCTGGCCCTGTATATCGCGGTGGCCGAGGAACAGGGCGCGGATGTGTCCAAGCTGCAAGGCACGGTGCAGAACGACCTGATCAAGGAATATCTGAGCCGCGGCACCTATGTCTGCCCGCCCAAGCCCAGCCTGCGGATGATCGCGGATGTGGCCGAATACTGCTACACCAACGTGCCGAAATGGAACCCGATGAACGTCTGCTCCTACCACCTGCAGGAAGCCGGCGCGACGCCGGAGCAGGAGCTGGCCTTTGCATTGGCCACCGCGCAGGCGGTGCTGGACGAGCTGCGACCGCGCATCGCGCCAGAGGATTTCCCGGCCATGGTCGGGCGCATCTCTTTCTTCGTGAATGCGGGCATCCGGTTCATCACCGAGATGTGCAAGATGCGCGCCTTCGTCGACCTGTGGGATGAAATCAGCCGCGACCGTTACGGCGTGGAGGACCCGAAGTTCCGCCGCTTCCGCTACGGCGTGCAGGTGAACTCGCTCGGGCTGACCGAACAGCAGCCGGAGAACAACGTCTACCGGATCCTGATCGAGATGCTGGCGGTGACGCTGTCGAAAAAGGCGCGCGCCCGCGCGGTGCAGCTGCCCGCCTGGAACGAGGCGCTTGGCCTGCCCCGCCCCTGGGACCAGCAGTGGTCGATGCGGATGCAGCAGATCCTCGCGTATGAGACCGACCTTCTGGAATACGGCGACCTTTTTGACGGCAACCCGGTGGTCGATGCCAAGGTCGAGGAATTGAAGGCGGGGGCCCGCGCCGAACTCGCCAATCTGGAATCCATGGGCGGCGCCGTCGCCTCGATCGAGTATATGAAAGGCCGCCTCGTCGACTCCAATGCCGAGCGTCTGAACCGTATCGAACGCAATGAAACCGTCGTGGTCGGCGTCAACAAGTGGACCGAAGGCGAACCCTCGCCGCTGCAAACCGAGGATGGCGGCATCATGGTCGTGGATCCCGCTGTGGAACAAGAGCAGGTCGACCGCCTGAACATCTGGCGGCGAGAGCGAAACGAGGACGCGGTGCAATCGGCCCTCGCCAGCCTGCGGGCGGCGGCGCAAAACGGTGACAATATCATGGAGCCGTCAATTGCGGCGGCCAAGGCCGGGGTGACCACTGGCGAATGGGCCGAGGAGATGCGGCGCGTCCACGGCACCTACCGCGGCCCCACCGGCGTGTCGGCCTCGGTATCGAACAAGACCGAAGGGCTGGATGAATTGCGCGCGGCAGTCGACAGCGTCAGCGACGCACTCGGCCGCCGGATCAAGTTCGTGGTCGGCAAACCGGGCCTGGACGGCCATTCCAACGGCGCCGAGCAGATCGCCTTCCGCGCCCGCGACTGCGGCATGGACATCACCTATGACGGCATCCGCATGACCCCCGCCGAACTGGTCGAAGCCGCCCAGAAAGACGATGCCCATGTGGTGGGCTTGTCGATCCTGTCCGGTAGCCACCTGCCACTGGTCGAGGATCTGATGCAGCGCATGCGCGACGCCGGCCTTGGCCACGTCCCGGTGATCGTGGGTGGAATCATTCCCGACGAAGATGCGAAAAAGCTCAAATCGTTCGGCGTTGCCCGGGTCTATACACCCAAGGATTTCGAGCTCAATGCAATTATGAGTGACATTGTCGAACTTGCAAAGCCACCGGAAATTGCAGCCTACTGATCTTTCCTGCGCAATTTTCCGCGAGCGACAAAGAAAAAGCTAAACCGAATTCGAAATTCGGTCCATAAAGAATGGCACACCGGCTTTTCCGGAGTGCCATTTATCATGGAGTAAGAAATGACGCTCGATCTTTCGAAAATGACAAGAAAAGAACTGCTCCAGCTGCAAGGTGATGTAGAGGAAGCCCTGCGCACCGCCGAATTGCGGGAACGTCAGGAAGCCCTGAAAGCGGCCGAAGAAGCGGCCGCGAAATACGGTTTCTCACTGGACGAAATTGCCAATGGTCCCCGCCCGGGTGGCAAGAAAACAAAAGCAGCCCCCAAGTATCGCAACCCGAACAATCCCGAAGAAACCTGGACCGGCCGCGGTCGCAAACCGCATTGGGTCCACGCCGCATTGACCGCCGGAATGGACATTTCCGATCTGGAAATCTGAACCAAGGGAAACGCAAATGACAGTTCATATCGGCGCTGCGAAGGGTGAAATCGCGGAAACCGTGCTGATGCCGGGGGATCCCTATCGCGCCAAATGGGCGGCGGAGACCTTTCTCAGCGACGCGGTTCTCGTCAATGAAGTGCGCGGCATGCTGGGCTACACCGGCACCTGGAACGGCCACCGCGTGACCATCCAGGGTAGCGGCATGGGCATGCCCTCATTGTCGATCTACGCCAACGAGCTTATCCGCGACTACGGCGCAAAGACCCTGATCCGCATCGGCTCCTGTGGCGGCATGCAGGAAAAGGTCAAGGTCCGCGACGTGATCCTCGCCATGACGGCAACCACCGTTCACAGCCCCTCCAGCAGTATTTTCCGCGAGGTGAATTTTGCCCCCTGTGCCGATTGGGGCTTGCTTCAGGCTGCTGCAAAAGCCGCCGCAACCCGTGACGTGGCCACCCATGTGGGCGGCATCTATTCCTCGGATGTCTTTTACGACGAGCGTCCGGATCTGAATGAACAGATGGTGCGGCATGGCATTCTCGGCGTCGAAATGGAGGCCGCGGAACTTTATACCCTGGCCGCGCGTTACGATTGCCGCGCCTTGGCGGTCTTGACCGTTTCCGACCATTTGCAAACAGGCGAGGCGCTGCCGTCCGGTCAGCGCGAGCGCAGCTTTGGCGACATGGTTGAAATTGCACTCGAGGCCGCGTTTCGCTGAATGCCCCTGTCACGCGCCGCGTAAGGGTCCGACCCTGGCATTGTTGATTATGGGCAGAGGCGCGACCTCTGCCCTTTTCATTTGCCCTGTGGGATCGCGTCAATTGCAACAGGCGAGCTGTCCGGTTTGCGAAATGCCATCACCTGCCGGGCCGCGGGTGTTCCCTCTGCCCTGTCTCACCCTCGCCCGTGGCTGCGGTCATAGCCATTAACCGCGGGCGGCCGCCAGTTCGCCAGCTCATCGGAAGATGGCGCAAAAACCTCTACCAACATCGGGAAGCAGGCGGCGGTGTCGCTGGAATGCTCCGCCGAACAATCACCACCCGGACAGGCACTGAGCGCGCCCAGCAAGTCGATCTCCGCGAAAAACTCAAGGTAGTCACCGGGGCGAACCGGACTTGCCTTCATGAAATACTGGCCGGTGTCGCGGGTAAAGCCTGTGCACATAAAGACGTTGAGAACGTCGTGCACATGCGGCTCGGCCTCCGCCAGCGGCAGCCGCAGGTGATCCGCCAGCGCCCGGGTCAGGTTGGAGTGGCAGCAGTGGTGATACTGGCTGCCCGACAGCAGGTTGCCGGTATAGGGGTCACAGCGTGTCCCGATCACGTCGTGAACCGAGCCGCCGAATTCATCAATGCCATACCACCCCAGGGTGTCCTCGACGATGGTGGCCATCGGGCGCAGGTAGGGAAAGCTGCTCCACAGGCGCTCGCCGGTGCTCACATGGGTGCCGTGCAATGCGCGGGTCTTGCCGGAATAGAAGCGCTCTGACAGGTTGTTGCGGTTCCACAGGTTGAGATCCCCCACCTGTGGCCCCTCGATCGAGGTGATGCGGAAGAAATGCCCGGCTGGCACCTCGAAACAGGCCGCCTCGCGGGGGTCGACGCGCTGCTCCGCCGTTTTCACCGCCCCCTGTCGCGCCCGTCGGTATAGCGGCAGATCCGGCTCCGGCAGGCTGTCATTGGGATAGCAGATGACCGGGCGGACGGCGCGGCGGGCCTGCGCATCATCGGGCGCGGAGGGAGTGTCTGTCATGGGGCAAACCTTTCTCAATGCTTGCCCCATCAAGACTGCTTCGTGGCCGGGCTGCAAGCCCCGCCGCCAGTCTCAGATCACCACGACATCCAGCGGCGGGAAGCCATTGAAGCCAACCGAGGCATAGGTCGAGGTATAGGCCCCGCAGCTGTGGATCACCACGCGGTCCCCGGCTTTCAGGCCCAACGGCAGCTGGTAGGGGATGCGCTCATACAGCACATCGGCACTGTCGCAGGACGGGCCGGCCAGGATGCAGGGACCTGTCGGCTCATGGTCGCGCTCGGTGGTGATGCGATAGCGAATTGCCTCGCCCATGGTCTCGGCAAGACCCGAGAACATGCCGATGTCCAGATAGGCCCAGCGATGCAGGTCGTCAGCGTCCTTCCGCGACACCAGCAGGACCTCTGCCGCGATGGCACCGGCCTCGGCGACCAGACCGCGCCCCGGCTCGGCCATGATCTGCGGCACTTCGCCAAAGCGCTCCGTCACCAGCGCCATGACCGCGCGGGCATAATCCTCTGCGGGCAGCATTTCGGCACCGTAAGAGGCCGGGAAGCCGCCACCGATGTTCAGCAGCTGCAGGTCATGGCCGGCCGCACGCGCCTGGTGCCAGACGGCGGCCACCTGATCCAGCGTCCCCGCCCACATCTGCGGCGCCCGCGTCTGGGAGCCGACGTGGAACGACAGCCCGGCCACGACCAGACCGGCGTCACGCGCCTGGTCCATCAGCTTCAGGACCATCTCGGCCGAGCTGCCGAACTTGCGGCTCAGCGGCCAATCGGCCTCGGTGTTGTCGACCAGCATGCGCAGGTAGACGCTGGCCCCGGGCGCATGCTCGGCCAGCTTGTCCAGTTCCTCTGCCGCATCGGCAGCAAAATGGGTGATCCCGAGGCGGTGGGCATAGGCGATATCCGTCGGCCGTTTGATGGTGTTGCCAAAGCTGATCTGCTCCGGCTGCGCCCCGGCGGCCAGGCACATGTCGATCTCGGCACGGCTTGCGGCGTCAAAGTTTGCCCCCTCGGCCACCAGCCGCTGCAGGATGCCCGGAGCCGGGTTGGCCTTGACCGCATAGTGGATGCGCGCACGCCCCAGGCCACGCGCCAATGCGTGGTATTTCGCCGCAACGGCCTCGGCGTCAACCACCAGCGTCGGCCGGTCGAACCGGTTGGAGGCGATGTAGCTCAGGGTGCGGGATACGAATTCACAGTTGCGGGCGGTCAGCCCGGCTACGTTTGCGTTCATGGTCATCTCCAATAGACCCGGCCGAATACGGCCGCTCAGTGCTGTCAGAGACGTTACCGTCGCTACGTAACCTTAGGGGCGTGACCCCTTTCGCCAGAGGCGCGTGCGTTGGCGTCTTGGCGGCCCATATCTGGCAAACCGACGAGTCGTTCAAGTGTTTTTTGCATCGCCCCGCCGGTTTTGCAGATCAGTGATGCGCTCCCGCCTGCGCCCCGGTCCTTGGACAAGGACCGTCCGCAGTTGGGCCCGGGGGGAGAAACAAGGGGGGGGGGGGGGGAAAAAGAAAAAAAAAAAGGAAGGCACCAAACCCACCGACCCGCTCCTCCTCCCCCCCCCCCCC
>NZ_JBGFGM010000058.1:0-1887 GCF_041224635.1 Leisingera sp. XS_AS12 | reverse complement strand
GCGCGTACCCTGTGTTTGCTATGGAAGAGATCATTTCTTGACGGCAGAGCCCGTCTGGGCAAACCTGTCAGGGCGTCCGGGGCTCCGGATGCTCCATGACCTGCTGACCTAAGCAGCCGGAAATTCCCGACATAGGACGTTATCGCTGACAATGCAAGCGGGTTTTCCGTAGATCCGGACCAGCGCTGGTTCGGCCGTGTGGCTTCGGGCTTCGGCGTGCGCGCCCCCCGGGCGCGTTTGCGGCCCCGCCGCCGCTTCACCGCCAGGCCTTCTTCCCGGTAGAGGCGGTAGAGTTTTTTGTGGTTCATGATCATGCCTTTGCGCTCAAGCAGAACGCCGATCCTCCGGTAGCCGAACCGGCGGCGCTTGCCTGCGATCTCTTTCATCTCCTGGCGGATCTCAGGATGGTCGGGCGGACGTTCGCCGGACCGTCTTAGGGTCGACACCGACAAGCCGGCAGGCCCTGCGCTGCGAGATATCATGATCCCGCATTGCATTGAGCGCTGCCTCTCGCCGCTCTTTCGGTGTCGTCAGTGTCGGCCTTGCCCTCGAACCAATGGCGGGCTGGCGGCCTCCATTCCCAGCAGGTCTTTCAAAACCACGTTGTCGAGCATCGTGTCTGCCAGCAGCCGCTTCAGCTTGGCGTTCTCATCCTCCAGCGCCTTCAGCCGTGCGGCCTCCGACACCTCCATGCCGCCATACTTGGACTTCAGCTTGTAAAAGGTCGCCGGGCTCAGGCCGTGCCGACGGCACACCTCCGCCGTCGGCATCCCGGCTTCCTGCTCTTTGATCATCCCGATGATTTGCGCCTCGGTGAAACGGCTCTTACGCATTCGTCTGCTCCTACATAGGTTGGGCAGACTCTACTTCATGGTGAGGGATTTTGCGGGGGGCAGGTCATGGAGCGTGTCGTTTCCATCGCCACCGTTCGACGAGATCTCGTAGCCTGCGCCTGAACTTGGAGCACCGCGTGTGTGTAAAAAATCATCGCCCTCGCCACCATGTATGCGGATGTTGTCAGATCCCAGGCTGTCAATCGTATCATTGCCCGCTCCTCCGAAAACCAGGGCTCTATCTGACGCCTCCGAAAGAATTTCGATCTGGTCATCGCCGTCGTCCCCGTGAACGGTCCCACTGAGAAGTTCACTTGTGATCGTATCATTGCCCTGGCCGCCGGAGATGGTGCCCTCGGAAAAGCCAGAAATCTGGTCATTGCCCGCACCGCCTGACACGTCAGCGGTGACAGAGGCATCACTGTCAGGCCAGCCTGACAGATCAATAATGTCGTCCCCGTCGCCGCTATCAATGGTAGTTTCTAAAGGGCCGGAGGCGTTCTGGTCCAGAACGAAAATGTCGTCTTCTGCGGTGCCGATGAGGTTAGAACCATCAGTTACAAAGGTGGTTGGATCTGGCGCTTCCCCGGAGGAGTCGTCCGGGGTATCCACAGGATCGTCGCCATTGTCAAATAGGGCAAAGCTGCCTGCGACAAGTCCGAGCAAGCCTAGGATTAACAATTCCATATTCTAGGGTCAGGATTCATAACCAGTAGATGACGGTTGCCGCGAGGGCGATGGCTGAGAGGAAGACTTTCGGACAGCGGTCATAGCGGGTTGCCACACGCCTCCAGTCCTTGAGCCTGCCGAACATGATCTCGATGCGACTTCGCCGCTTGTACCGGCGCTTGTCGTATTTGACCGGGATCTTGCGCTGCTTTCGGCCGGGGATGCAGGCGCGTATCCGTTCGTCTTGCAATGCCTCTCGGAACCAGTCGGCGTCATAGCCCCGATCCCCGAGCAACCAATCGACGTTTGGCAGGCTGCTGAGCAGCGCCCGTGCGCCGACATAATCGCTCACCTGCCCGGCGGTCACGAACAGGTTGAGAGGTCG
>NZ_JBGFGM010000053.1:0-277 GCF_041224635.1 Leisingera sp. XS_AS12 | reverse complement strand
ATAGCCGGTCTCCTCAGCGGTGTGGTCTACGCAAAACCACTGTTGAGACCTGAGACCCGGTTATGGCCACCCGCTGCGCGGTTTGAGGGCTGCGCGCGTGGCCATAACCTCTCAGCGGCCAATCTTCCCGACGTGCTACGGTAGCGAATTTATCTCCCGCGACCTTGATCTGTGGGCCTATGCCAACAACGTCACGCTCGACTTCTCACGGCCAGGAAAGCCAACGGACAATGGCTTCATTGAGGCATTTAACAGCAAGCTCCGGGCGGAATGCCTG
>NZ_JBGFGM010000052.1:0-392 GCF_041224635.1 Leisingera sp. XS_AS12 | reverse complement strand
GCCAGCTTGCCAAAGGCAATCACCGAACCGGTGAAGGTGATGGCGCCGATGAAGATGCCGAGGAACAGCTCAACCCGCAAAAAGGCGATCTCGGCCGGGGTCTTCTTGGCGATCAGCTTGGCAAAGGTGCCGAGCTCGTCTGCCGTGCCCGCCGCCGCGGCGGCCGCCACATTGCCGATCTCGAAATGGGCGATGAAGCCGACAAACACCGCGGCGAGGCCGACCAGCGAGTGCATCGCCGCCACCAGCTGCGGCATCTCGGTCATCTGCACCTTCTTTGCTACATCCCTGCCTATTATGCCGCCGCCCGCGATCAGCAGGACCGACAGCAGCCACATGCCTGAGCTGGGGCCGATGAGGGTGGCAGATACCGCCAGCGCCATGCCCGCGAT
>NZ_JBGFGM010000087.1:0-233145 GCF_041224635.1 Leisingera sp. XS_AS12 | reverse complement strand
GAAATTCTGCCGCAGCTGTTCGTATTCCGGCGGGAAGGGGGTGTCGATGGGCTGCGAGAAGTCGCCCTCCGCCAGGCACATCAGGCCGTTGCTGAGGTTGTCGACCACCTGCTGCTGCTGGCGCTGCATCTCGGCGCGCTCCTCCTCGGCGGCGCGGGCCAGTTTCAGGTCGTCCTGCATCGACAGGAGCGTCTTGCCGATCTTGCCGATCTCGTCGCGGCGCTGCGCGGCCTCGACCTCAGTGTCGAGATTGCCACCGGCGACCGCTTCCATGTTGTCGCAGATGCGGTTGATCGGCTTGGTGATCGAGCGCGCGAAGAGCCAGCCCAGGAGGGACACCAGAAGCGCACAGGACAGCGATACCAGCAGCATGATCTGGCGCTGCTGAACGGCCGGTGCCAGCAGCTCGCTGTGGTCCATTTCCGCGACAATGGTCCAGTTGATGTCGTTGAAGACGACGGGAGCGGTGACCGCGGCGACGGTGCGGCCGTCGGGTTTCTGAACCGCGGGATGGAAGCGGGCGGTTGCTTCCGCCGCTGCCGGTGCGGTGTCGAAATGTGGCTGCTGGGGCAGGGCATCCAGAACCGCATGCCCCCCCTCGAGCCGCGACCGGGTGCGGGCCTTGAGGTCGGTGCCGATCAGGTAGGTGTCGAGGGTCTGCCGCTCGCCGCCGGCATTCGAGATGATGCGGGTGATTTCCGCGACGGTGATCTGGACGGCGAACACACCGATGAAGCGGCCGGATTCATCTATGATCTGAGTGGCCGCAAAGGCCGCGGGCGCGTTGCCGCTGGGCGCATAGGCGGCGATATCAGAGTAGTAGACCTGCTTGGCGTCGCCCGCGACGGTCTTTTTGAAGACCTCTCCCAGGCCGGAGCCTTGGTAGGGTCCGGAGACCAGGTTGCTGGTGTAATCGTCTTCCTGTGTTGCCGAGAAGACGACATCGCCATCAGGGCTGATCAGGGCCACGTTGTAGAACCCCATCCGTTCGATGATACGCTGGAACGGGGGAAGGTTGCGGTTGAAGTGGACGTCATAGGGCGAAGCTGCCGAGGCGAACATCGCCAGGTTGCCGACCGCGGCCTTGTCCGCACCCGCGCGTGTTGACCAGGTGACGGTCAGATCCTTGATCGCCTTGGCCGTGGAGGGCACCGACGCGATGGTCAGCGTCCCGGCCTCGATCCCCTTGAGATAGGAGTGCAGTGCCAGCTCCCGGTCGCGCACCAAGGACATCATGAAGTTTTCTGCATCTGCGACCACGCTGCGTCGGAAATAGGTGGTGCTTACCGCGATCAAGACGACGGTCAGGGTCAGCGCGATGCAGACGATGAGCAGTGGCAGCTTGTGCGCGAGTTTGAGAGATTTGAACATGGATACCTAAACTCCAGCGGATGGGCGCTCCACGGAAGACGGGTCCGTCAGAGCAGAGAACGCAAATTTCCACAGATGAAGTCACAGTTAGGTGAGCGAGACGTTAATCGGCTGTGGATCGCTAGAATTGAGTCCATTTCCCGGTTGCCACCGCGGCGAACGCGGTGCGGCGAACCGGGGCGGTGTTAACCAGTGTGATCCCGCGGCGATGGATTCCGGGGCGGACCTTCCGTTAAGACTTTCGCAGCCCGAAAGCCTCTGGAAAGAGGGCGCCGCAGGCAAGACCGACGAATCGTAGGCCGGTTTTGGGCGAGAATCGCCGACATCTGCCCCACACGGGCGCTGATTTTCTGGCGTCTTTTTAGGGATTTGCCAAAAGTGGAAAAGTTTTTTCCGGTTTTTCTGGTAAATCGACGATATTTTTTGCCATGGTTAAGCATCAATGAAAGCAGCGTTAGGGGATTGTTAACGCTGCCGCATTGGCGGCGTGTTTTTGCCACTGGGTCGCAGGTTTCTGTCTCATTTCGGCCTTGTGCGTGAATGACGATGCCGGGGTGGGAAGCTGGAGTGGAACATGAAGCTTTTATTTGCTGCTATTGCTGCGTGCCTGACGCTGGTGCTGCCAGTCGGCGTTTTGGCACAGAACGCGCAGCCCGATTTTCGAATGGTTGACGGCTGGGAAGCGGTGGGGCGGCTGAATATTGCCAACCGCAGCATGTGCACCGGGGCGCTGGTTGCTCCCGATCTGGTGCTGACGGCGGCCCATTGCCTGTATGATCCGCAGAGCGGCGCGGCGGTGGATCCCACCTCGATCCGTTTCGAGGCCGGGCTGGCCGGGCGCGAGGCGATCGCGCTGCGCCGGGTCGTGAAAGCCGTGAAACACCCGCAATACCGGTATCGTCCCGACGGCGCGCATCAGATCGGAAGCGACCTTGCGGTGCTGAAGCTGGAACGCCCGATCAGCAGCCGCCGGATCCAGCCGCTGACCGTCTCGGCCGGAGCCGAGCGGGGGGATGTGCTGGGGGTCCTGTCCTACACTGCCCGGCAGGCGACACGACAGAATCTGCAGAACTATTGCAATGTTCTGGCCCGGCAGAGCCGCACCCTGGTGATGTCCTGCCTGGTCGAATTCGGGGCCTCGGGGTCGCCGGTGCTGGCGATGCGGCCGGGGCAGCCACCGAGACTGGTTTCGGTCATCTCCGCCAAGGCCGAGATGGGGCGGCGCAAGGTTTCGATCGGCACCGCCTTTGACACCACGCTGCGGGATCTGATGCGCCGGGCGGGCTGAGCCCGGCGTCCCCCGTCAGGGTTCGCGCAGCGCCTCGCGGGATTTGTACAGCGGTTTCAACAGATATTGCAGAACGGTCTTTGAACCGGTTTGCAGCTCGGCGGTGGCGCGCATGCCGGGGCGGATTTCAATCGCCTGCTGGCGTTCGGTGAAGCTGGCCTTGTCGACCCGCACGGTCACCCGATAATAGGGTTCGGCACGTGGGTTGCGCTCGTCCTCGAAGGTGTCGGCCGAAACGAAGTCCACCTTACCCTTCAGGGCCCCGTAGATGGTGTAGTCATAGGCGGACAGCTTGATGGTGGCGGGCTGTCCCGGCTGCACGCTGGCGATGTCCTCGGGCCGCACGCGGGCCTCGACGAACAGCTCCTCACCCAGCGGAATGATCTCCAGGATTTCCTCGCCGGGGCGGATCACGCCGCCGATGGTGGTCACGGCCAGGCTGTTGACGATACCGGCCATGGGCGAGGTGATGACGGTACGGTTCAGCTGGTCCACCGCCAGTCGCTGCTCCTGGCGCAGGGTGGTAATCTCCCGCAGGGTTTTCGAGTATTCCTCGGCCTGTTCCAGTTCCGCCTGGGTGCCGATTTCATTGTATTTTGCCCGCGCATCGGTGGCGGCCTTGCGGGCCTTGTTGACCTCGATCAGCGCCACGATCTTCTGCTTGTAGAGCTTTTCCATGTTGGCCAGCTCGGCGTCGAGCTGATCCATGATCTGGCGCGCGCTTTCCCGACGGCTGGTGAAGTCGGTCTGCCGCGCGGTCAGTAGGCTGCGCTCCGAGGCGAGAATGTCGGGCGAGCGCTGCGCCAGCATGTCCGGCACGGTGAACTCGAAAGCGCCCTTCATCTGTGCTTCGAGACGGTGGCGCTTGATCTCCAGCGCGTCGAGCTGGTTCTGCAGCTCATCGGCAGCGGTGCGGAATTTCGTATCCTGCAGTTTGGCCAGCACCTGGCCGGCGCTGACCACGTCGCCCTGGCGTACGTGCAGCTCGGCGAGGATGCCGCCTTCGAGGTTCTGCACGATCTGCGCGCGCGAGGAGGACACCACCTGGCCTTCGCCGCGCACGATCTCGTCGATCGAGGCAAAGGCGGCCCAGACCAGGAAAACCGCGACCACGGCCACCGCCAGATAGATGATGCGGCTGGCACTGCGCGGGGTGTCTGCGGTGCCGTAGGGATCGTTGAGATCCATGGTCATTTGCCCTCTCCGGCGGCGAGATGTGCCAGCACCTGGTCGCGTGGCCCGTCGACCACCATCCGGCCCGATTGCAGTATCAGGGTGCGATTGGTCAGCGCCAGGATCGGCATGCGATGGGTGGCGATGATCGCGGTGCGGCCCTCCAGCCAGCTCTCAAGGCGGCTGACAAGGGTGCGTTCCAGCGTCTGGTCCAGCGCCGCGGTGGGTTCATCCAGCAGCACCACCGAAGGGTTCTGCAGCCACAGCCGGGCCCAGCCGATCGACTGGCGCTGGCCGATCGACAGGCCATGGCCGCCGTCGCTGATCTCCAGGTCCAGCCCCTTGTGGTGGCTGCGCACATGGGCGCCGAGGCCTGCGAACTCCAGCGCCTCCATCAGGCGGTCGTTGTCGCGCTCCAGCTGGTTCAGGTTCAGGTTGTCGCGCAGGGAGCCTGCGAACAGGCGCACGTCCTGGCTGAGGTAGCCGATTCCCGCCCGCAGGTCGCGCGGATCGATCTGCGCCATGTCGGTGCCGTCCAGCAGGATGCGGCCGCGGTCGGGCGCATAGAGACCCGACAGCAGCTTCAGCAGCGTCGACTTGCCGGAGCCGTTGACGCCCAGCACCGCAACCCGTTGACCCGGCGTGATGACGGCGGCCTGCACATCCACGGTGGGGGCGGCGTCATCCTCGTAGCGGAACAGGATTTCGCGCAGCTCGAAGCGTCCCTGGATCTTCTGGCGGCGCAGGTAGGTGCGTTCCTTGTCCTTTTCCTGCGGCGCGTTGGCGATGGCGTCCAGACCCTCGAGTGCCGCCTTGACGTTGCTCCAGCGGGCCAGGGTCGCGGCGAACTGGGTCAGCGGGGCGAGGGTGCGGCTGGTCAGGATGCCGGTGGCGATGATGGTGCCGACGGTGAACTCGCCCGCAAAGACCAGGAGCGTGCCCAGCACCACGGCCGTGATATAGGTCGCCTGCTGCACGCCTTGCGACCAGTAGGTAAGGGCGCTGGAGAGTTTGCGTTGCTCGGTCGCGGAATGGGAGGACAGCGTGTTCAGCTCGTCCCAAAGACGCAGCACCCGCTCTTCGCCGCGCTGGGTCTTCACCGTGTCCAGCTCGGTCACCACTTCATGCAGCAGGCGGCCCGCCTTGGCATTGGCGCCCTGTGTCTGGCGGGTGTAGGCGATCATCTTCTTCTGCATGAAATAGGCAGGCAGCAGCATCAGGATGCCGCCGATGACGATGACCCAGACCACCGGCCCCGCGATCGAGGCGACGAGGATCAGGAACACCGCGATGAAGGGGATGTCCGCCAGCGTCGAGATAGTGGAGGAGGTGAAGAACTCCCGCACCGAGCCGAAATCCCGCATCGCGGCAAACAGGCCCGAGGGCGGCAGCGGTTTCTTGTCGGAGCGCATGCCGATCAGGCGGCGCATCAGGTTGTGCTGCACCGAGAGCTCGATTTGCCGTCCGGCCGCGTCGGTCAGCCGGGCGCGCGCCAGCTTCAGCATCGCTTCCAGCGCAATCGCCAGAAAGGCGCCGATGGCCAGAACCCAGAGGGTCGCCTGCGACTGATGCGGCACCACGCGGTCGTAAACCTGCAGGCTGAATAGCGCGACCGACACTGCGAGGATATTCGCCACCAGCGAGCCCAGCATGATCTCGCCCACCTGGCGACGGTACTTGGGAAATTCGCTCCAGAACCAGTGGCCGGGGTCGATCTGCGGCGTATGGCGCGCGGCCATCTGGCTGAGAGACGGGCGGGCCGAGAGCACGGTGCCGGTGAAATAGGGGGCAAATTCGCCCAAGGCCACCTCGGTGCGGTTGTCGGCGCAGGAGGTGTCATAGATCGTCAGCACATCCTCGGCCTGGCTGAGCACCAGCACGCATTGGCCGCCGGACATCACTGCCAGCGCAGGCCACAGGGCCGGGGTCAGGGCCTGTTTTTCGAGGATTTTCGGCTGCAATCCAGTGGATTGCACGGCCTTTGCCAGGGTGTGCAGGGACAAGTCGCCGGGCGTTTCACGCCACAACAGCGCGGCAATGTCGCTGACCGGAACTTCACTGCCCTTGAGCGCGGCGAGGGTGGCGATCAGGCTGGCGCGGTGCTGGATGCGGGCCGCGGCCCCCTCGAGCAGGGTGCCGACCTCGGGCTGGGCGTCCTGGGTGTTTGGCTTGGCGGCCGGGCTCGCGGCGGATCTCGCCTCGGCGGTTGCCTGGGCCGATGCGGTGGCATCGAACGGCGCCCGTGCGGGCGCGAAGGCCGCGCCGGGCGGCGGGGCAGGCGGTATGGTGGCGGGGCGAGACTGGCCCGAGGGCGCTGTCGCTCCGGAGGAGGGGACGGCACGCAGCACCGGTTTTTTACCGGTGGCTGGTGCCGAAGGGGCCGGTTTCTGCGGTTTGTCGGTCAAATCTTGTCCCCATCGGCCAGCAGGCCCAGATCCCGGGCCAGTTGCAGCTGGATCAGCACCGCCTCGTATTTCGCGTCGATATAGGCCTGTTCGCGGCGGACCAGTTCCTCGTACACTTGGATGACTTCCATGACCGGGCGTTGACCGGCTTCGAACTGCTTCTGGAACAGCTCATAGGTTTCGCGGCTGCGGCGCACCAGCGCGGCGGTCTCGGCTTCCTGCCGCTGCAGAGAGGCGATCTGCTGCATCTGGCGGCTATAGGTCCGCCGCGCCGCCTCCTCGGCCTCGCTCACCTGGCGCTTGGCAGCTTCCTTGGAGGCTTCGAGCGCCTGCATGGCTGCCGGTGTGCCCAGCCCCAGCGGTTGCGCCATGTCCAGCGTCAGCCCGGCGCCGGAGCCATCGGTGGTGGCATTGCCCGCAGCGGAGATCTGCGGCAGCAGTCCGGCGCGCCCGGCCTTGGCCTCGGCAATCGTGCGGTTCGCTTCGGCGCTGGCTTTCAGCACCGACAGGAACTGCGCCTGCGATGGCGGTGTCGCGATGTCCAGATGCGTCGCCGCGCGCTTGAACTCTTGCCCGGTCATCGCCTGCAATTCCGCGCGGGCGGTGGCGGCATCATCGCGGGCGGTGGCCGTCGTGGTGTGGATGCCACTGATCTTGCTGTCGACGACGTTCAGGTCGGAATGGTCCGAAACCCCGCCATCGACGCGGCCCTGCACGATGCGGCGGAACTCCTGCATGCGGCGCAGGGCGCGTTCGCCATAGGCGGCCTTTTCGTCACCACGCAAGGCGGCGACGTAGAGGCCGACGGCCGTTTCCACCCGGCCATTCATGTCCTGCGACAGGTTCACGGCGGCGACTTCAACATCGGCGGCGGCGAATTCCCGTTCTGCCTTGCGTCGACCGTTGTCGAACAGAACCTGTTCGATCAGCAACCCCGCGACCACGTCACCCAGGTCGGTCAGGCTGACGGAGGGGCCAAGGGTGGGAAGCCAGTTCTTGGAGGCGGCTTCGGCGCGCAGTTTGGCGCTGATCAGCTCGGCCTCGGCGGCGCGGGCCGAGGCGGCGAGCGCGGCTTCGGCGACCTCGCCAAAAGCGCTGTCAGACGACAACAGCGAACGTCGCTCCAGCAATGTCTGGATCACCTCCGACTGCGCCGTGCCGGTCTGGGCGAAGTTGCTGCGGGGCGCGGTGTCCGGGCTGTCCTTGGTGGCGAACAGGCCGGTTTGCGCACAGGCCGACAGGCTGCACGTGACTGCGATGGCGCATAGAAAGCGTCCCGGTTGCATCCTGCCCCTTGCCTGTTTGATCCGCGTTTGGCCCGGCGGTTTTTGTTGCTGTCTGGCGGTGCGGCCCGGCATCCGCTGGCGGGCGCCGGGCCAAAGGCTCAGATCACGGTATTGATGTCTTCGTCCACGATCACCGTCGTGCCACCATCGCCGAGGGTATAGACGTTGTAGGTCTCCTCGTTGATGGTCTGGGTGCCGGTCTTGGTGGCTCCGCTGATGGTGAGGGTGTCGTTGTCGGACCCGTGCACGACAAGAGTGTCCGAATTGCCCGAGAGGGCGTTGATGTCGGCTTCTGTCAAGGTCAGGCTGGCGTTGTCGGAGTGATCGAGGTTCAGCTCGTCGATGTTGAACTGCGACAGGCCCGACTGGCTCAGCACGTCTACGCCTGCACCATCGTCCAGCACGACCAGCGTGCCGGAGCTGTTGCCGGCGTCGTCCACGCGGTTCAGCACCAGTTGCGAGCCGTCCGGTACATCTGCATCGAACTCGAACAGTACCCGGCCGTCGGTAAGGTCGGTCTGGGTGCCGCTGATGGTCGAGACGTTTCCGGTGCTGGTCAGTTCATGCACCGTGTCGCCCGCGGCGAAATCGTCGCTGAAGAAGGCGCTGGTGGATGTGCCTGCGCTGATCACCTTGCCGATGTCGGGCGCGGAATAGTCGGTGTCGACGCTGAAGCTCTCGGTCAGGGTCTGGGTGTTGCCCGCCGCATCCGTGGCGACGATCGTCGCCGAGGTGTCATAGGTGCCCTGCGCCAGTTCGCCGGAGGCGAAAGTGGCGCTCCAGTTGCCGCTGGCATCCACGGTCGCCGCATGGGTGACGCCCTGAATGGTGACCTCGACGGTGGAGCCGGGCTCCACGGTGCCGGTCAGGGTCAGCCCCGCGGCATGTTCGGCCAGGTTCAGCACGTCGTCGGTGGTTTGCTCCGGCGCGGCGGTGAGGGGGGTAACCTCGGTGTCGATCGTCAGCGTGTCGGTGATCGTCTCGCTGTTGCCCGCCGCATCGGTTGCGGTGACCACGACGGCGGCGTCATAGCTGCCTTCGGGGATGTCGCTTGCCGCAAAAGTGGCGCTCCAGTTGCCGCTGGCATCCACGGTGGCCGTGGTGGTGGCGCCCCCCAGCTGCACGGTGACGGTGGAGCCGGGCTCCACGGTGCCGGTCAGGGTCACGCCATCGCTGCGCTCGGCCTGGTTGACGACGTTGTCGCCCTCGATGTTGTCGGAGGCCAGGGTGAGGGGATCGACGAGGGTATCGACGCGCAGGCCCGCGGTCGTGGTCGCGCTGTTGCCGGCCGCATCGGTGGAGGTCACGGTGACCGTGGTGTCATACTCGCCTGCGGGCAGCGAGCCCGCTTCGAAGGTGGCGCTCCAATTGCCATTGCCGTCGACGGTGGTGGTGCGGGTGACGCCCTCCACGGTGACGCTGACCGCGGATCCGGCCTCGCCGGTGCCGGTCAGGACCAGCCCGGAGGCGGCTTCGGCGCTGTTGAGAATGTCGTCGCCACCGGCCTTGCCACCATCGATGGACACGGCGGTGGTGGTGTCGACACGGATGGTCCCGGTGGTGGTTTCGCTGTTGCCGAAGCTGTCGGTCGCGGTGACGGAGACCTCCGCGTCATATTCGCCGGCGGCGATTTCGGTTGCGGCGAAGTCGGCGCTCCAGGTGCCGGCGTCGGTGGCGGTCACCGTACGGGTCACCCCCTGAAAGGTGACTTCGACGGTGGCGCCGGCCTCGGCGGTGCCGGTCAGCGTGACGCCATCCGTGGCCTCGGCCGCGTTGATCATGTCGTCGCCACCGGCCTGGCCCGCGTCGATGTCCACATCGACCACGGTGTCGATCACCACGGCGGGGCCGTCGAGATCGAATTCATAGCCGTCCGGGTCGACCACATGCACGTCGACATCGTAGTTTCCATCGACAGGCAGCTCATCCACCGGAATCGAGACACCCCAGGTGCCATCGTCCTCGACGGTGGTGGTCACTTCGGTGGTGCCGACGGTGACGGTCACGTCCGAGCCGGGCGCGCCGGTGCCGGTGATCACGACAGGGTCGGTGGTGGAGCTGGAAACCGGGTGCGTTGCGTCAGGGTCGTCGACGGTCGGGTAGATGCCGCTCGGCGGACCGTCGCCATTGCCGCCGCCACCACCGCCGCCGCCACCGCCACCGGCGAGAACAGCCGCGCCGGCCACACCGGCTGCCGCCGCGCCAGCCGCGCCGAGGCCACCGAACAGCGGCGCTGCCAAGGGGGCCACGACCGGCTCGATGCGATCGACGTCCAGGAACACCATTTCGTCATATGCGCTCCACTTGCCGGTCAGATCCAGCGGCTCATAGGTGGCAAACAGCATTCCGCCGGATTTGTCTTCCAGCACCACTTCGATGAACTGGCCTTCCTCGCTGAGGAACAGATTCTTGGAACCGGTCTGACCGAAGGCGTAGAAATCCTCCAGCACCAGCTCCTGACCGTTGGCCAGGGTGATGTGCAGGTTGCTGCCGTGGCGGGCATAGCTTTCGACGTCCGCCGGGTTGAGGTTCAGCGAGATGTCCTTGGCGCCTGCGGCCTGAATGCGCGCGGGGTTGCCTTCGGAAGAATTCCCATGCTGCGTAGTGCCCGCCATGTTGCGGGTGATATATGCGACAGTGCTCATGTTTACCGCTCATCTGTTCGCTACGCCGCCGGGGAAAGCCCGTCCGCGCCGCGTGGTTGCGTTGCCTGTGTATTGCCCATCGACCGTCTGATGCGGCCATTTAGGGGCCATAATGTGACGAGTTTGGCCATGCTGTCCAGTGTTGCAATGCCGTGAAAGGGGGCGTTTGGGGCGCAACCGTGTCCTGACTGCCGCAGATTCTCTAAGGTTTATTGCGCTTTTTGCGATCCTTTGCGCTTGGATGCCGCGAGATGACGGCGCGTCGGAATCAGGCCGCGCTCGGGCCCAGCCAATCGTGGTACGCCCTGTGGGGGAGGCGTTTGCGAGCCTTTGATGCCGCGTTGCAGCGTGGTCGCGGGGGCAGGCTGATCGCTGCAATGTGAGGAAAATTTCCCGCAAAAGTTTCTGGCAATTAATTAAAAGTACACCACTTTCAGATAGTATGAAGTTCGTAATTGGTGTAAGCTCGAATGTAAGTAACATGACGCCGAGAGCCCTGGCATGCCGGGCCCAAGCCGCCGCCAAGAGCGGCTAGCCGGACGTAAAGAGCCAGCAGCGGCGCTGAGCAGAAATCAGAATTCTAACACTGACGCGGACACCCATGCCCACGTGCTGGGCACTCTCTGTCCGTGCGCGAACCAGAACGCCAGGAGGACCGGCGCCAGCTAACCAGGAGGCTTGATCCACGATGAAAGACATTGCCGAACTTTTTGCAGAGCAGTACGGCGAAACGCGCGAGCAGGAAATGCCGCTGCAGGAGTATCTGAACGCCTGCCGCGACGATCCCAGCCTCTACGCGAACGTTGCCGAGAGGATGCTGAAGGCAATTGGCCAGGAGGAGTTGATCGACACCTCCAAGGACGCGCGGCTTGGACCGATCTTTCAGAACCGGACGATCAAGCGCTACAGCGCCTTCCACGATTTCTACGGTATGGAAGACACGATCGAGCGGATCGTCGGCTACTTCCGCCACGCGGCGCAGGGATTGGAAGAGCGCAAGCAGATCCTCTATCTCCTGGGGCCGGTCGGCGGCGGCAAGTCCTCGCTGGCGGAGCGGCTGAAGCGCCTGGTCGAGGACCAGCCGATCTATGTGCTGAAGGCAGGCGATCAGATTTCGCCGATCTTCGAAAGCCCGCTGGGCCTCTTCGACCCTCTGCGCATGGGCAAGGTCCTGGCGGAAGAATACGGCATCGCACAGCACCGGCTGCCGGGGCTGATGTCGCCCTGGGCGGTGCAGCGACTGGATGAATTCGACGGCGATATCAACAAGTTCTCCGTCGTCAGGATGTATCCTTCGCGGCTGCGCCGGATCTGTGTCGCCAAGGTGGAGCCGGGCGACGAGAACAACCAGGACATCTCGACCCTGGTTGGCAAGGTCGACATTCGCCAGCTGGAGCATTTCAGCCAGGACAATCCGGACGCCTACAGCTTCTCGGGCGGGTTGAACCGGGCGACCCAGGGCATCTTGGAATTCGTCGAGATGTTCAAGGCGCCGATCAAGATGCTGCACCCGCTGCTGACGGCGACCCAGGAAGGCAACTACATGGGCACCGAGAGCTTTGGTGCGATCCCGTTCAACGGTCTGATCCTCGCCCACTCGAACGAGAGCGAATGGCAGAGCTTCAAGAACAACAAGAACAACGAGGCCTTCATCGACCGGGTGTCGATCGTCAAGGTGCCTTATTGCCTGCGGGTGTCGGACGAAACCTCGATCTACCAGAAACTGATCGAGAACAGCGAGCTGCGCGATGCGCCCTGCGCACCGGAGACGCTGAAGATCCTCAGCCGCTTCTCGGTGCTGACGCGACTGAAGCCGCATGAGAACTCGAACCTCTATTCCAAGATGCGGGTCTATGACGGCGAAAGCCTGAAGGACACCGACCCCAAGGCCAAGACGGTGCAGGAATACCAGGATCGCGCCGGGGTGGACGAGGGCATGAACGGCATCTCGACCCGCTTTGCCTTCAAGGTCCTGTCGACCACCTTCAACTTCGACACCAACGAAGTGGCGGCGGACCCGGTGCACCTGATGTATGTGCTGGAACAGATGATCAAGCGCGAGCAGTTCCCGCAGGAAACGGAGCAGAAGTACCTGGAGTTCATCAAGACGGAACTTGCGCCGCGCTATGAGGAATTCATCGGCAACGAGATCCAGAAGGCGTACCTCGAAAGCTATACCGAATACGGCCAGAACGTCTTTGACCGCTACATCGCCTATGCCGATGCCTGGATCGAGGAGCAGGACTACAAGGATCCCGACACCGGCCAGCTTTACAACCGCGAGGTGCTGGATGCGGAGCTGTCGAAGATCGAAAAGCCCGTGGGCATCGCCAATCCCAAGGACTTCCGCAACGAGGTGGTAAAGTTCGCCCTGCGCCACCGCGCCAACACCGGGTCGAACCCGGCCTGGAACTCCTACGAGAAGCTGCGCGACGTGATCGAAAAGCACATGTTCTCGCAGGTGGAGGAATTGCTGCCGGTGATCTCCTTCGGCTCGAAGAAGGACAGCAAGACCGAAAGCAAGCACCAGGAGTTCGTCGAGCGGATGCGCGGCCACGGCTACACCGACCGCCAGGTCCGGCGTCTGGTCGAATGGTACATGCGGGTCAACAAGGCGGGCTAAAGAGGAGCGCTGTGCAACATGCATCATTTCATCGACAGGCGCGCCAATCCAAAGGGCAAGAGCCTCGGGAACCGCCAGCGGTTCCTGCGGCGGGCCCGCGAGAATATCAAGGAGCGCGTTGACCAGTCGGTTCGGGGCAAGTCGATCCAGAACGGCAGCGGCGTCCCGGATGAAGGCGAGAAGGTCACCATCCCCACCCGGGGGCTGAAGGAGCCGCGGTTCTTTCACTCCTCCAAGGGCGGGCTGCGCCGCCATGTTCTGCCCGGCAACAAGGATTTTGTTGTCGGCGACACCATCAAGCGGCCGCAGGGCGGCGCCGGGGAGGGCGGTCGCAAGGCCTCCGAGGACGGCGACGGCGAGGACGAGTTTTCCTTTACCCTGACGCAGGAGGAATACCTGGAGATCCTGTTCGAGGGGCTGGAGCTGCCGGACCTGGTTGAAAAGGCCACGGTGGAGACCGAAACCATCGGCACCCGCCGCGCCGGGCTGACCACCGCGGGCACGCCCAACAACCTCAACCTCGTGCGCACCATGCGCAACTCGCTGGGCCGCCGCATCGCGTTGCAGCGTCCCACCAGCAAGTCCCAGCGCGAACTGGAAGACCAGATCGCCGAGCTGGAGGCGCTGGAGGAGCGCACCCCGCCGCAGGAAGAATTCCTGGAGACGCTGCGCAAGAAGCTGGAGGGCATCATCCGCAAGCGCAAGGTGGTGGGCTATATCGACCCGCTGGACCTGCGGTATGACACCTTCGTGCCGGAAAAGATCCGCAACTCCCGTGCGGTGGTGTTCTGCCTGATGGATGTCTCGGGCTCGATGCAGGAACGCGAAAAGGACCTGGCGAAACGCTTCTTCCTGTTGCTGCACCTGTTCCTGGAGCGCTGCTACGAGCACACCGAGCTGGTCTTTGTGCGCCACACCCACCACGCGCAGGAGGTGGATGAGGAAACCTTCTTTTACGCCCGCGAAACCGGCGGCACCATCGTGTCGACCGCGCTGGAGAAGATGAAGGAAATCATCGAGGAACGCTATCCGCCGGACGAGTGGAACATCTACGGCGCGCAGGCGTCGGACGGCGAAAACTTTGGCAATGACTCGGTGCGCTGCAAGAACCTGCTGCTGAAGGATTTGCTGCCGGTCAGCCAGTTCTACGCGTATCTGGAGATCGTCGACGAGGCGGCGGAGATGCTGCTGAATAACCCTGAAGCAGGCGAAGACCTGTGGCAGAACTACCGCGAGGTGAAGGCGCAGGCGCATCATTTCGAGATGCAGCGGGTGTCGCAGCCGGGCCACATCTATCCGATTTTCCGGGAGTTCTTCCTCCCCAAGGTGAAAGGGGCGCAGAATGCAGGCAGCTGAAAAGGCGCGCAAGCCGTTGTTCGACGGACCGGAATGGACCTTTGAGCTGATGGAAAAGGCGCGCGACGCGATCGAGGAGATCGCGCTGGGCGACCTTGGGCTGGATGTCTATCCCAACCAGATCGAGATCATCTCGGCCGAGCAGATGCTGGACGCCTATTCCTGCGTCGGCCTGCCGCTGATGTACCAGCACTGGTCCTTCGGCAAGCATTTCGCCCGCGACGAGGCGCTCTACCGCACCGGGCGGCAGGGGCTGGCCTATGAGATCGTCATCAATTCCAATCCCTGCATCAGCTACAACATGGAAGAAAACACCATGGCGATGCAGACGCTGGTGATGGCGCATGCAGCCTTTGGGCATAACCATTTCTTCAAGAACAACTACCTGTTCCAGCAGTGGACAGACGCGGCGGGCATTCACGACTATCTGGCCTTTGCCAAGAACTACATCGCCGCCTGCGAGGAGCGCTATGGCCTGTCGGCCGTGGAGGAGGTGCTGGACGCCGCCCATGCGCTGCAGTCGCAGGGGGTGTTCCGCTACGGTCGCCCGCCCAAGCCCACCAGCGAGGAACTGGCCGCGATGCAGAAGGTGCGCGAGGGCTATGAGAGTGGCCAGAGCGTGCTCGACATCTGGACCGACAGCACCATGGGGCGCAACACGCTGGAGGCGGTCGAGGACAGCTCCTACGCGGCGCGGCGCAAGCTGATGAATTTGCCCCAGGAAAACCTGCTGTATTTCCTGGAAAAGCACAGCCCGGTGCTGGAGCCCTGGCAATGCGAGATCCTGCGTATCGTGCGCATGCTGGCGCAGTATCTGTATCCGCAAAAACAGACAAAGGTGATGAACGAGGGCTGCGCGACCTTCGTGCATTATTACATCATCAACAAGCTGTACGAGCAGGGCCAGATCACCGAAGGCGCCTACATGGAGATGCTGCACAGCCACACCAACGTGGTGATGCAGCCGGAATACGACGATCCGCGCTATTCCGGCATCAACCCTTATGCGCTCGGCTTTGCGATGATGCAGGACATCCGCCGCATTTGCGAGGAGCCCACGGACGAGGACCGCGAGTGGTTCCCCGATTTTGCCGGCAATCCCGACTGGCGCGGCGTTCTGCGCGATGCCTGGGCGAACTACCGCGATGAAAGCTTCATCCAGCAGTTCCTGTCGCCGCATCTGATCCGCAAATTCAAGCTGTTTACGCTGACGAACGATGCTGACCTGCCCAACCTGGTGGTCAGCCAGATCCACAACAGGGCCGGGTACAAGGCGATCCGCCGCGATCTGGCCAAGCAATATGATCTGGCCTTTCTGGAGCCGGACATCCAGGTCACGGATGCCGACCTGCGTGGCGACCGAGAGCTGAAGCTGACCCACACCGTGCGCGACGGTATCCACCTGGACGAAGACGATCAGGAAGAGGTGCTGAAACACCTGCGCCGCCTTTGGGGGTATGACGTCAGCCTGGACGCCGTCGAGGCGACCAGGGAGGGGTGAGGTCGCAGGGCTGGGGGCGGCAACCGCCCGGGAGTGTGGCCCGTTCGGACAGGACAGAAAAGAAAAACGCAGGCCGCCCGGCCTGCGTTTTCCCGTTTCAATTTTCTGGCGCGGTTCAGAATTCCACGACCGCGCGGATCGATTTGCCTTCGTGCATCAGCTCGAAGCCCTCGTTGATCTGGTCCAGCGTCAGCTTGTGGGTGATCATCGGGTCGATCTCGATCTTGCCGTCCATGTACCAGTCGACGATCTTGGGCACGTCGGTGCGGCCCGATGCGCCGCCGAAGGCGGTGCCTTTCCAGACCCGGCCGGTGACCAGCTGGAAGGGGCGGGTCGAAATCTCGGCTCCGGCAGGTGCCACGCCGATGATGATGCTCTCGCCCCAGCCCTTGTGCGCGGATTCCAGCGCGGTGCGCATCACGTTCACGTTGCCGGTGGCGTCAAAGGTGTAATCGGCGCCGCCCTTGGTCAGCTCGACCAGATGCGCCACCAGATCGCCCTCGACCTCGGCCGGGTTGACGAAATCGGTCATGCCGAATTTCTCGGCCATTTCCACCTTGCCCGGGTTCAGGTCGACACCGACGATCTGGTCGGCGCCCGCCAGCCGCAGGCCCTGAATCACGTTGAGGCCGATGCCGCCAAGGCCAAAGACGATGGCGCGGCTGCCGATTTCCACCTTGGCGGTGTTGATCACAGCACCAATGCCGGTGGTGACGCCGCAGCCGATGTAGCAGACCTTGTCGAACGGCGCGTCTTCGCGGATCTTCGCCAGCGCGATCTCCGGCACCACGGTGTGGTTGGCGAAGGTCGAGCAGCCCATGTAGTGGTGGATCGGGGTGCCGTCGAGCATCGAGAAGCGGGTGGTGCCGTCCGGCAGCAGGCCCTGGCCTTGCGTCGAGCGGATCGCCTGGCAGAGGTTGGTCTTGGGGTTGAGGCAGTATTCGCACTCGCGGCACTCGGGCGTGTAAAGCGGGATCACGTGGTCACCGGGCTTCAGCGAGGTAACGCCTTCGCCGACCTCGACCACCACGCCCGCGCCCTCGTGGCCCAGGATCGCCGGGAAGATCCCCTCGGGGTCGTCGCCGGAGCGGGTGAATTCATCGGTGTGGCACAGGCCGGTGGCCTTGATCTCGACCAGAACCTCGCCCGCCTTCGGGCCTTCGAGGTTCACGTCCATGATTTCAAGCGGTTTGCCGGGGGCAACCGCAACGGCGGCACGGGTGCGGATCATGATGGCTATCCTTCGTCTGTCATACGGTGGGCCGACCGCCCGCGGGGCGGGCCGGGAATTTTGCCAGCGGCGGGGACACAGCGGCCGGATGACCCAGCGTTACATTTGCGGCCGACCCCGCGCAAGCATTCCCCGGCACTCTAGCAGCGCAGCAGGCCTGCGCTTTGCGCCGAATGCGACGGCTGGCCCTTCGTCCGCGCCATTTCGCGGCGCCGACTGGCCAATCGCCTTGGTTTGCAAGCGGTTAGAAGAAAGTTTCCAGTTTTGGGAAGGAATCTGCAGCAGGGCTCTTGACCTTCCTCTCACTGGAAGCCTCATATCTCCTGTCACAGCATCTAGACCAGCAGGTTTGCCATGACAGAACTCAGCACATATTCACTTCAGGTTACCGGGCTCAGCTGTGCGGGCTGCGTCGGCCGGGCGGAACGCGCCCTGGCCGGGGTGGAGGGTGTCAGCGCCGCTTCGGTGAACCTGGCCAATGCATCCGCGCACGTCGAGGCGGCGCCGGATGTGCCGCTGGCGGCGCTGACCGATGCGCTGGCCACGGCCGGTTATCCGGCAGCGCAGAGCGAGGTCACGCTGCGGATCGAGGGCATGACCTGCGCGTCCTGCGTGGGGCGGGTCGAACGCGCGCTGCAGGCGGTGCCGGGGGTGGTTTCGGCCAGCGTCAACCTGGCGACGGAAAGCGCGCAGGTGACGTACCTGTCCGGCGTGACGCAGATGGCCGAGCTGATGCGCGCCGCCGACGGGGTCGGCTATCCCGCGCGCCTGGCCGAGGAAGCGGCGGATGAGGCCGCGCAGGCGGACCAGCGCCGCCGCGAGGAAACCGCGCGGCTGTCGCGGCAGGTTCTGCTTGCGGGCCTGCTGACGCTGCCGGTCTTTCTGGTGGAAATGGGCGGCCACATGGTGCCCGCGCTGCACCATTGGGTCGCCGCCAACATCGGCATGCAGAACAGCTACCTGATGCAGTTTGTTCTCACGTCCATCGTGCTGGCGGGCCCGGGGCGGCAGTTCTACGCCAAGGGCGTGCCTGCACTGTTGCGCGGCGCACCTGACATGAACGCCCTTGTGGCGCTGGGCGCGGCGGCGGCCTATGGGTTCTCGGTGGTCTCCACCTTCGCACCGGGTCTGCTGCCCGAAGGCACGGCCAACGTCTACTTCGAGGCCGCGGCGGTGATCGTGGTGCTGATCCTGACCGGCCGTTACCTGGAGGCCCGCGCCAAGGGCCGCACCGGGGCGGCGATCCGCAAGCTGGCGGGGCTGCAGCCGAAGACGGCGCTGGTGCTGCGCGACGGCGGGGCGGTGGATGTCCCGGTTGCGGAAATCACCACCGGCGACGTGATCCGCACCCGTCCGGGGGAGCGCATCGCGGTGGACGGTGAAGTCGTCTCCGGCAGCTCCTACGTGGATGAGAGCATGATCTCGGGTGAGCCGGTGCCGGTAGCCAAGGGCGCGGGCGACGAGGTGACGGCGGGCACGGTCAACGGCAACAGCCTGCTGGAGTACCGCGCGACCCGCGTCGGCCAGGACACCGTGCTGGCGCAGATCATCCGCATGGTGGAGCAGGCGCAGGGCGCCAAGCTGCCGGTGCAGGCGCTGGTCGACCGGATCACCTTGTGGTTCGTGCCGGCGGTGATTGCGGTGGCAGCGGTCACGGTGTTGGCCTGGGCGTTGTTCGGCCCGGCCCCCTCCCTGCCGCTGGCGCTGGTGGCTGGGGTCTCGGTGCTGATCATCGCCTGTCCCTGTGCGATGGGGCTGGCGACGCCGACCTCGATCATGGTGGGCATCGGCCGGGCCGCGCAGATGGGGGTGCTGTTCCGCAAAGGCGACGCGCTGCAGCGGCTGCAGGAGGTCAAGGTGGTGGCGCTGGACAAGACCGGCACCCTGACCGAAGGCCGCCCGGCGCTGACCGAGCTGATCTGCGCCGAAGGCTTTGATCGGGCGCAGGTGCTGCGGCTGGCGGGCGCGGCAGAGACCGGTTCCGAACACCCCATCGCCCAGGCCATCGTGGCCGAGGCAGGCAGCGATCTGCCGACGGTAGATGCCTTTGAGGCGATCCCGGGCTATGGCCTGCAGGCGCGTGTCGAGGGCCGCGATGTTCTGGTCGGCGCTGCCCGGCTGATGTCGCGCGAAGGCATCGAGCTGGGCCCGCTGGCGGCAGAGGGGCAGCGGCTGGCAGAACGCGGCGAGACACCGTTGTTCGCGGCCATCGACGGTCGCGCGGCGGCGGTGATCGCGGTCTCCGACCCGATCAAGGCGGGCACGCCCGCGGCGATCGGGGCGCTGCATGCGCAGGGGCTGAAAGTGGCGATGATCACCGGCGACGCCGAACCCACGGCGCGTGCGATCGCGGCTCGGCTGGGCATCGACATCGTGCGGGCCGAATGTCTGCCTGCGGACAAGGTCGCGACCATCGAGGCTTTGCGCCGTGACCATGGCGCGCTGGCCTTCACCGGCGACGGCATCAACGATGCGCCGGCGCTGGCGGCGGCGGATGCGGGCATCGCCATCGGCACCGGTACCGATGTCGCGATCGAGGCTGCGGATGTGGTGCTGGTCTCGGGCGATCTGCGCGGCGTGGTGAACGCGCTGACGGTCAGCCGAGCCACCATGCGCAACATCCGCCAGAACCTCGGCTGGGCCTTTGGCTACAACGTGCTGCTGGTGCCGGTGGCGGCAGGCGTGCTGTACCCGTTCGGCGGGGTGATGCTGTCGCCTGCGCTGGCGGCGGGCGCGATGGCGCTGTCCAGCGTTTTCGTACTGTCGAACGCCTTGCGCTTGCGCCGCCTGAAACCTGCTATAGATGTGGAGGAGGTCGGCGGATCCGCCGGCCGCGAGACACAGCAGGAGGCGCGTGCATGAACATCGGGGACGTATCCAGCCGCTCTGGCCTGCCGGCCAAGACGATCCGCTATTACGAGGATATCGGGCTGATCCGGCCGCACCGCAGCGCCAACGGCTACCGCTGTTTCGAGGAGAAGGACCTGCACAAGCTGGCCTTTCTGGGGCGGGCGCGGGCGCTGGGCTTTACCATCGAGGACTGCCGCACGCTGCTGGCCCTCTATGAGGACGACAGCCGCGCCAGCGCCGATGTGAAGCAGCTGGCGCTGGAGCATCTGTCCAAGATCGAGGCCAAGATCGCGGATTTGCAGGCGATGCGCGACACCCTGCGAGAACTGGTCACCAGCTGTGCCGGAGACAATCGGCCGGACTGTCCGATCCTCAAGGATCTGTCCGGCGCCGAGTAGGTTCCGCGTGAAACAATTCCCCCGGCCCTTCGGTGGGCCGGGGCAGGGATCAGGGCATGCGCAGGCCCAGGATCTCACGCGCCTGCTGCCAGGTCGCCACGGGGCGCTCGTATTTCTCGCAAAGATCCACCGCGCGTTTCACCAGCGCTGCATTGGACGGCGCCAGCGTGTCACGGTCCAGCCGCATGTTGTCCTCCAGCCCGGTGCGGGTGTGGCCGCCTGCGGCGATGGACCACTCATTGACCTGGATCTGTCCGGCCCCTACACCGGCACCGCACCATTCGGCCTCGGGGGCCAGCCGCTGCATGGTTTTCACGTAGTAGTCGAACACGTCGCGGTCCACCGGCATGGCGTTCTTCACGCCCATCACGAACTGCACGTAGAGGGCGCCGGGAATGCGCCCATCGCGGTTCAACTTCACCGCCTGGTGGATATGCGACAGATCGAAGGCCTCGATCTCGGGCTTCACCTCGTAGGTGCGCATCTCACCCGCCAGCCAGTCGACCAGATCGGGTGAGTTCTCATAGACCCGCGTCGGGAAGTTGTTTGACCCCACCGACAGCGAGGCCATGTCGGGGCGCAGGCTCAGCATGCCGCCGCGCTCGCGCCCGGCGCCGGAGCGGCCGCCGGTGGACAGCTGCACGATCATGCCGGGGCAGTGCTTGTGCAGGCCTTCCATCAGCCGCGCGAATTTCTCGGGGTCCGAGCTGGGCGTCTGATCGTCGTTGCGCACGTGGCAGTGCGCAATCGTGGCACCGGCTTCAAACGCCTCATGGGTGCTTTCGATCTGCTCCGCGATGGTGACCGGCACCGCCGGGTTGTTGGCCTTGGTCGGAACTGATCCGGTGATGGCCACGCAGATGATGCAAGGCTTTCCCATCGGTCTATCCTCTTGTCTAGATGTCAAAGAATACCGTTTCGCCATCGCCCTGCAGGCAGATGTCGAAACGGTAGGTCACGGCGCCGCCGCGCTCGCTGCGGCGGGCGATCAGGGTCTGGCGACGGTGTTCCCATTCGATCAGGTTCAGCACCGGGTCGGCGGCATTGGCCTCGGCCTCGTCCTCGAAGTAGAGCCGCGTGTTTAGGCCGACGTTGATGCCGCGGGCAACGATCCACAGGTTGATATGCGGTGCCATCAGGCGGCCGTTGCGCCCCGGAACCGGGCCGGGCTTCACGGTGTCAAACCCCCATGTGCCGGTCTCGAAATCGGTGATGACACGGCCCCAGCCCCGAAAGCCGTCCTCGACCTCGCCGGGATGTTCGGGATGGGCATAGATGCCGTTTGCATTGGCCTGCCAGGCTTCCAGCAGCACGTCCTTTACCGGCGCGCCGGTGCCGTCGGTGACCACGCCTTCGACGTGGATGCGTTCGCCGCCGGCGTTGGGGCCTGCGATGTCCCAGCCCAGTTCCCGCTCATAGATGTCAAACCCGGCCGCCCCCGGCGCGAGGCCGATGTGGACATACGGCCCGGCGGTCTGCGACGGGGTTTCCTTCAGGCACTCAAACGGGCGCATCATCAGTTTCCCTCCGGCCGGTTTTCGAACATGGTCGAGCGCCGCCCGCGCAGCACGATGTCGAAGCGGTAGGCGATGGTGTCCAGCGGGATGGTGGCGTTCATGTCGAGCCTCGCAATCAGCATCTCCACCGCCTGCGGGTCGGCAATCGACTGGACAATCGGGCAGCGCGGGATCAGCGGGTCGCCCTCGAAATAGAGCTGGGTGATCAGCCGCTGGGCAAAGGCCGTGCCAAAGACCGAGACATGGATATGTGCGGGCCGCCAGTCGTTCACCCGGTTGCGCCAGGGGTATGCGCCGGGTTTCACGGTGCGGAAGCTGTAGCGCCCTTCGTCGTCGGTCAGTACCCGGCCGCAGCCGCCGAAGTTTGGGTCCAGCGCGCCGAGGTAGCCGTCCTTCTTGTGGCGGTAGCGGCCAGAGGCATTCGCCTGCCAGATCTCTACCAGCGTGCCCGGCACGGGGCGGGCGTTCTCGTCCAGCACCCGGCCATGCAGGATGATGCGCTCGCCGATCGGGCTTTCGCCGGGCTTGGCGAAGTTGGTCAAAAGGTCGTTGTCGCCTGCGTCGATGTCCCCGTGGCCAAAGGTCGGGCCGGTGATCTCGCTTGCGGTGTTTTCGAGACTGATCAACGGCAGCCGTGGCGACCGCGTGACCGAGGTCTTGTAGGCGGGGGCGAGGGCGGGCGGATGCCAGTCCCTGTCGCGCTGGTAGAACTCTCCCTGATCGGACATCTGTGGCTTCCTCATTGCTCGGCTTCGGCGGCCATTTCGGCATAGGTCTGCTTGGCCAGTTTCAACGCGTGATTGGCCCGCGGTACCCCAGCATAGATCGCGACGTGCTGGAAGGCTTCGATGACATCGTCCTGGCTGGCGCCGGTGCGGGCGGTGGCGCGGATGTGCATCGGAATCTCCTCGAAGTTGCCGGTGGCCGCCAGCAGCGCCAGTGTCAGCATCGAGCGCTCGCGCCGGGAAATGCGGTCGGAGGCCCAGACCGTGCCCCAGGCCGTCTCGGTGATCATCTCCTGAAAGGGGCGGTCGAGCGGCGTGGCAGCAGCGGTGGCCGCGTCCACGTGTGTGTGGCCCAGGACCTCGCGGCGGACCTGCATGCCCCGGCTATAACGATCTTGCGTCATGGTGGTCTCCTTGCTTGGGAGAAATATTGCATAACGAACGCGTTCTGTATAATGCTGAGTGATCCTTTAATTGATATCGAATTTATTATGAGAATACCTTCTGCACTGAAGCTCCGCCACCTTGAGGTTTTTGTCGAAGTGGCCCGCAAGATGAGCGTGACACAGGCGGCGCAGGCCCTGGGCATGAGCCAGCCTGCGGTGACCCGCATCCTGCGAGAGCTCGAGGAGGTCTGCGAAAAACCGCTGGTGGAAAAGCACGGCCGGGGTATCCGGCTGAGCGGCTATGGCGAGCTGTTCTGCGATCATGCTGCGCGCAGCCTGGCTTTGGCGCGGGACGGGGTCGCGCTGCTGCGCGGCATGGGGGAGACAGATGGGCCGCGCGTCGCCATCGGCGCCTTGCCGACGGTGGCGGCGGACCTGGTGCCCGATACCTTGGCGCGGCTGCGCCAAGAGGGCGCGCCGGGGCGCTTTCAGGTGACATCGGGCGACAATCAGTATCTGATCGACCTGCTGCGCAAGGGAGAGCTGGACGTTGTGGTGGGGCGGATGCCCGCGCCGCGGCACATGGCCGGTGTCACCTTCGACCCGCTGTACCGCGAGCGGGTGGCGGTGGTTGTGGCGCAGGATCACCCGTTGGCGGGGCTGGAGCAATTGCCCGCCTCCGCGATGGAGGATTATCCGGTGCTGCTGCCCTCGGAGGGGTCCATCATTCGCCCGTTCGTGGAGCGATTGTTCCTGGAGTTGGGCCAGCCGATGCCGCGGTTTCCGATTGAAACGGTGTCATCGACCTTTGGGCGGCGGTTTGTGCTGGCGCATCGGGCGATTTGGGTCATCAGCCACGGCGTGGTGCGGCCTGACCTGGCGGCGGGCAACATGGTTGCGCTGCCGCTGGACACCGGCAGCACTCTCGGGCCGGTGGGGCTGTGCAGCCGCAGCGAGCATCAACTTTCGGCAGCGGCGCAGCGGTTCTGCCGCCTGCTGCGTGAGGCGTGTGTCGAACAGGGGCTGTAATCACGGCTTTGCCTGCGGCGGCTGTCAGCCCGCGCGGCTTTCGTGAACGCCGAGCGCCCGTGCGGCGCTTCGCATCCGGGTAAAGCTCATCGAGATGTGGGCGCGTTGGATCAGGGCCACGGCCTCCATGTCCCCAAGTTCGACCGCGGCCAGGATTTCCTCTACCTCGCCGCCGAAGATGCGGATTTCCTCGTTCAGATCGATGATCGACGCAAAGACGGATTGCAGCCAGATACGCGTGGTCTGGAAATACAGCCGCTCGCTGACCTCGCGCAGGGCGAGGTTGTCAGTGATCTTCAAAAGCGCCTGGAAGAACGCCATGTTCAGCTCGGCAAAACTGCGTGGTTCCGGCGCGTCGGTCAGGGATCGGGCGCGCTCGGCCAAATCGCGAAATTCCGCCACCAGCTCGGCGCTTGGGCGGGTGGGGGACAGCCGTCCGGCCAGCCCCGCCAGTTCCATGCGCAGCCGATAGGTCTGTTCCAGCTCGTTGATGTCGGCGTCCGTTACGATCGTGCCGACCCCTTGAACGGAGCGTAGCAGCCCCTCGCATTCCAAGCGCACCAATACCCGTCGCAACGGTGTGCGCGAGACGCCGAACTCCTCGGCCAGCGCCGTTTCCGACAGCCGGCTGCCCGGGGCATAGTCCAGCAGGCAGATCCGGTTGCGGATTTCGTGGTGAAGCCGCTCGAAACGGTCACGGGCGGAGGCGTCGGACATGTCTGGTATCGGGGTGGTCACGGGTCAGGGCCTTTTGGTGAAAGGCGCAGGGTATCCCCGCGCCGTCCAAAGTGCAAAATCTTGGCTTCCGGCTGTCATACCAGTTTCGCCGACAGCCGCTCCAGCATGCCGAGGCACTGTGACATCTGGTCGATGCTGACGAATTCATCCGGCTTGTGCGCCTGCTCGATGGCGCCGGGACCGCAGACCACCACGCTCATGCCGAGGGTCTGGAAGATCCCCGCCTCGGTCCCGAAGGAGACCACATCGGCGTGGCGGCAGCCGGTCAGCTCCATCACGATGTCGCGGGCCTCGTTGTCGTCCATCGGCTGCAACCCGTCGATCTCGCCGATCACCTCGGTGTGGATGTCCGCCTCCGGGTGGGTCCGGCGCATCTGCGGGATCAGCTCGTCCTGGCATAGCTGGTGCAGAACGGTGCTGACGTAATCCGCGTCGCGGGGCTGCACCGGGCGCATCTCCCAGTCCACGCGGGCCTTGCCGGGGATCACGTTATGGGCAACGCCGCCCACCAGCGCACCGGTGTTGATGGTGGTCCAGGGCGGGGTAAAGCGGCTGTCTGCCGGGGCGCGGGCCTGTAGTTCTGCCTTCAGTTCCAGCAGCTTGGCGACATAGCGCACCGCGTATTCCACCGCGTTCACGCCAAGGTCGGGGCGGCTGCCGTGACCCTCCAGCCCGGTAAAGCGGGTGGTGTACTCGTGGCAGCCCTTGTGGCCTTCGATGATCTGCACCATCGTCGGCTCGCCGATGATCGCCACCGCCGGGCGCAGGTCGCGCTTCTGCAGCGCTGCGGCCAGTGCGCGGGCGCCGAAGCAGCCGATTTCCTCGTCATAGGTAAAGGCGAAATGCACCGGGCGCTGCAGCTCCATGCGGGCATAGCGCGGCGCCATGGCGGCGGCCGCAGCGATGAAGCCTTTCATGTCGCAGGCGCCGCGGCCGTACCATTTGCCGTCCCGTTCGGTCATGGTGAAGGGGTCGCTTGACCAGTCCTGGTCGGTGACCGGCACCACGTCCGAGTGACCGGACAGCACGATGCCGCCATCGCGCTCCGGCCCGAGGGTGGCGAACAGGTTTGCCTTGGTGCCGGTTTCATCATGCCAGATATCGACCCGCGCGCCGCAGCCGTGCAGATGGTCGGCCAGGTATTTGATCAGGCCAAGGTTGCTGTCAGCCGATACCGTGGGATAGCTGATCAGATCGCGCAGCAGCTGTCGCGTGTCGTCCAGTACGCTCATCGGGATCAGTCCTTCACAAACAGCTGGCGCTCGACGTTGCACAGCGCCTCGGCGGGGCCGTCGGGGCTGATCACGATGGTTTCGGTGGTCTCCAGCCCCCAGTTGTCCAGCCACAGCCCCGGCATGAAGTGGAAGGTCATCCCCGGCTGCAATACCGTGTCATCGGTGGAGCGCAGCGACACCGTGCGCTCGCCCCAGTCCGGCGGGTAGCTGAGGCCGACGGGGTAGCCGCAGCGGCCGTCGCGATCGATCCCGGCCTTGAACAATTCGCGGTTCAGCGCCTTGGCGATGTCGCTGGCGCGGTTGCCGGGGCGGGCGGCTTCCAGCCCCGCCTCCAGCCCGGCGGTCAGCGCCTTGGAGGCGTCGAGCATGTATTGCGGCGGCTTGCCCAGAAACACCGAGCGGCACAGCGGCGCGTGATAGCGCCGGTAGCAGCCGGAGAGTTCGAAAAAGGTGATCTCTCCCTGTTTCATCCGGTCGCCGTTCCAGGTGAGATGCGGCGCGGTCGCGTCCAGCCCGGAGGGGGCCAGCGGCACGATCGCCGGGTAGTCGCCCCAGTCGTCGCCCACGCCCATCAGGGCGGCGCGGGAAATCTCCGCCACCAGCTCATTCTTGCGCAGGCCGGGCTCGGCGCGCTCCAGGGCCAGCCGCACGATCTTTTCCGAGATGCGCGCGGCCTTGCGGATGAACTCCATCTCCTCGGCCGATTTGACGCCGCGCTGCCAGTTCACCAGCGCGGTGGCATCGGCAAAGGAGGCGTTCGGCAGGGTGGCGGTCAGCACCGCGTGGGCCTTGGCGGAGTAGTAGTAGTTCTCCATCTCGACGCCGATGCGCGCCTTGCCGTGGCCCATCTCGCACAGCCGCTGCGCCAGATCCTGCATCGGGTGACGGCTGGTGGACTGCACGTAGCTGTCGTCGTAGCCCAGCACCTGCTCGTCCTCCATCCAGACGGTGCGGCGCGCGCCGTTGGCGTCCATCTCGCGCCCCCACCAGATGGGATCGCCCTCCAGCCCCAGCAGCACGCCCTGATGCACGTAGAACGACCAGCCGTCATAGCCGGTCAGCCAGGCCTGGTTCGACGGGTCGGTGACAAACAGCACGTCAATGCCCGCCGTCACCATGGCAGCACGGGTGATGGACAGGCGGCGGTTGTACTCTTCCTGGCTGAAGGGCGCGTGTTCAATGGGCATTGGGACCTCGCAAGTGAAGGGTGGTTGTGCACAGGCGCGAGTCGCGGGATGTGTCACATGGAGGATAGTCGCGCCGGAGCGACCGTATCGTCAGTTTGCGACCCGTTTGGGTCGTATTTTGCAGGCGATCGTTCCGTCATGCGAATGTCTTGTATACAACTAGCCTGAAATGTGGGCGCGGCGATGCGCGTCTGCCTGCACGGCAGGCAGTGCGCCGCGGGTGGTTGACGGCGGCGCCAATCGGGGGAAGTCTGCGCCCATGCAATTGGATGAACGGGACATACGGATCTTGTCGGTGCTGTCGCAGGACGGGCGGATCACCAAAGCGGCCCTGGCCGAGCGGATCGGCCTGTCGCCCACGCCCTGCTGGGAGCGGCTGAACCGGCTGGAAAAGGCCGGTTTCATCGAAGGCTACGGCGCGCGCATCAATCTCAAGAAGCTGGCGCCGCATGTCACCGTCTTTGTCGCGGCAGAGATCGCCGACCACACCGCCGCCAGCTTTCGCGCCTTTGAAAGCGCGATGCAGCGCTATGACGAGGTGGTCGCCTGCTGGGCGCTGGGCGGCGGGTTTGACTATATCCTGCAGATCGTCACCCGTGACATCGACGCCTATCAGCGGCTGATCGACGAGATGCTCGATGCCCGTATCGGTCTGTCGCGCTATTTTACCTATATCGTCACCAAGCCGGTGAAGGGCGCGGCGATGCCTCCGCTGGAAATCCTGCTCTCCGGCAGGTGAATCCTCTGCTTCAGGGGCGATCTTTGGCCGGAACCTCCGCCGCAAGCTGTCAGAGTCTTCTGTGACAACAGGAGGCAAAGCATGTCTGATACAGCCCTATCCGCGCGTGCGGACATCCAGGACAAGGCGCTGGTGCGCTCGTTTTCCTATGTGAACGGCAAATGGTGCGTGGCGCAGTCCGGCGAGACCTTCCCGGTGAGCGACCCGGCCAGCGGTGCCTTTCTGGGCGATGTCGCCGCCCTCAGCGCAGAGGAATCCTCTGCCGCGGTGGATGCGGCGCAGGCGGCGTTTGCCGACTGGTCCACCCGCCTGCCGCAGGAACGCGCCGCGGTGCTGCGCCGCTGGCATGATCTGCAGCTGGCCCACAAGGAGGACCTGGCCCGCATCATGGTGCTGGAGCAGGGCAAGCCGATTTCAGAGGCGCGCGGCGAGATCGAATATGGCGCCGACTTCGTTGAATACTACGCCGAGGAAGCCAAACGCCCCAATATCGAGGGGGTCACCAGCCATCTGCCCGATGCCGAGATGGAGCTGTGGCGCGAGCCGGTGGGCGTGGCGGCGCTGATCACGCCGTGGAACTTCCCCTCGGCGATGCTGACGCGCAAGGCGGCGGCGGCGCTGGCGGCAGGCTGCACCGTGGTGGCGCATCCTTCGGCCGAGACCCCGTTCAGCGCCCTCGCGCTGGCCGAGCTGGCCGAGCGCGCGGGCTTTCCCCCCGGCGTGTTCAACGTGGTGACCGGCAATGCGCCCACGGTGGTGGAGCCCTGGACCGCAGATGCGCGGGTGCGCGCCTTGTCCTTCACCGGCTCGACCGAGGTGGGCAAGCTGTTGTACCGCCAATGCGCCGGCACGGTGAAGCGGCTGGTGATGGAGCTGGGCGGCCACGCGCCGGTGCTGGTGTTCAAGGGCGCGGATCTGGACAATGCGGTGGCGGAAACGATCAAGGCGAAATTCGCCACCTCGGGCCAGGATTGTCTGGGCGCCAACCGGATCTATGTCGAGCGGGCGATCTATGACGAGTTCTGCACCCGCTTCACCGCCGCCGCACGGGCGCTGACCGTGGGCACCGGCATGGAGGATCCCGACATCGGTCCGCTGATGAACGAACAGGCGGTGGCCAAGCAGGAGGCCCATGTGGCCGATGCGCTGGCCAAGGGGGCAAAACTGGCAAGCGGCGGAGAACGCCATCCGCTGGGGCCGCTGTTCTACCGCCCCACGGTGCTCACGGATGTGCCGTCGGATGCGGATATCCTGCACCAGGAGACCTTTGGCCCCGTCGCGCCGATCCTGCCATTCGACACCGAAGAAGAGGTGGTGGCGCGGGCGAACGACAGCGAATACGGGCTGGTGGCCTATGTCCACAGCCATGATCCGCGCCGCATCTACCGGCTGAGCCGGGCGCTGCAATACGGCATGGTTGCGGTGAACCGCACCAAGGTGACCGGCGCGCCGATCCCCTTTGGCGGCACCAAGCAGTCCGGTCTGGGCCGCGAGGGCGCGCGGCTGGGCATGGAGGCATTCACCGAGGTCAAATACGTCTGCCGCGACTGGGCGTAAGGCGCGCACCACGCAGAATGATCCGCCGGACGGGCGGGACGGGAATTACAGGAAGGACAAGACATGCTGAAGAATGACCAGCTGGACCAATGGGACCGCGACAACTTTTTCCACCCTTCGACGCATCTGGCGCAGCACGCCCGCGGTGAAAGTCCGGCCCGCGTGATCCAGACCGCGCAAGGCGCCCATATCGAGGACCGCGACGGCAACCGGCTGCTGGACGCCTTTGCCGGGCTCTATTGCGTCAACGTGGGCTATGGCCGCCAGGAAATCGCCGAAGCCATCGCCGCGCAGGCGCGGGAGCTGGCCTATTACCATTCCTACGTCGGGCACGGCACCGAGGCGTCGATCACCCTGGCCAAGATGATCCTCGACCGCGCGCCCTCGAACATGTCGAAGGTCTATTTCGGCCTCGGCGGCTCGGACGCCAATGAAACCAACGTCAAGCTGATCTGGTATTACAACAACATCCTGGGTCGCCCGCAGAAAAAGAAGATCATCTCGCGCTGGCGCGGCTATCATGGCTCGGGGCTGGTCACTGGCTCGCTGACGGGGCTGGAGCTGTTCCACAAGAAGTTCGACCTGCCGGTGGAGCAGGTGATCCACACCGAGGCGCCCTATTACTACCGCCGCGCCGATCTGAACCAGACCGAGGAGCAGTTCGTGGCCCATTGCGCGGCTGAGCTGGAGGCGCTGATCGAACGCGAAGGCGCGGACACCATCGCGGCCTTCATCGGCGAGCCGGTGCTGGGCACCGGCGGCATCGTGCCGCCGCCCGCGGGCTACTGGGCGGCCATCCAGGCGGTTCTGAAGAAACACGACATCCTGCTGGTGGCGGATGAGGTGGTGACCGGCTTCGGGCGGCTTGGATCGATGTTCGGCTCGGACCACTACGGGATCGAGGCTGACATCATCACCATCGCCAAGGGGCTGACATCGGCCTATGCGCCGCTGTCCGGCTCGATCGTCAGCGACAAGGTTTGGAAGGTGCTGGAGCAGGGCACCGATGAAAACGGCCCCATCGGCCACGGCTGGACCTATTCGGCGCATCCCATCGGGGCCGCGGCGGGGGTTGCGAACCTCAAGCTGCTGGATGAGCTGAACCTGATCACCAACGCGGGCGAGACTGGTGCCTATCTCAACGCCACCATGGCCGAGGCGCTGGGCAGCCACCCGCACGTGGGCGATATCCGCGGCGAGGGGATGCTCTGCGCAGTGGAGTTCGTGAAGGATCGCGACAGCCGCACCTTCTTCGACGCGGCGGACAAGATCGGCCCGCAGATCGCGGCCAAGCTGTTGGAGCAGGACAAGATCATCGCGCGGGCGATGCCGCAGGGCGACATCCTGGGCTTTGCGCCGCCGTTCTGCCTGACGCGGGCCGAGGCCGACCAGGTGGTCGATGGCACCCTGCGGGCGGTCAAGGCGGTACTGGGCTGACCGGACGGCCGGGCCAGAGATGCCTGCGCGATGATTGCGGCGGCGGATGGGGGATCCGCCGCCGCTCATTGTTCTGTGATGACTGATGGGCGTTGCGCTGTGGGTCAGCGCAGGCGCTGGCCGCCTTCGTCGAAGTAATAGGCGCGGCTGGGGTCAAAGCCGAAGCGGGCATCTTGGCCTGCGCGGATGTCGTGCTGGCCGAACAGGCGGATGGTCAGCGGTGCGCTGGGGGTCTCGAGGATCACGTTGGTGTCGCCTCCCAGCTGTTCCACGTGCGACACTCGGCCTGCAATCGGGCCGCCGCCTTCCAGCCGGATGTCCTCGGGGCGGATGCCCATTTCGCGTGGATCGCCGGGATTCAGCGCCTCGGCAGGCAGGAAGTTCATCGACGGCGCGCCGAGGAAACCCGCGACAAAGCGGTTTGCCGGGTCGTTATACAACTCCATCGGGCTGCCGATCTGCTCGACCCGGCCGTCGCGCAGCACCACGATCTTGTCGGCCAGCGTCATCGCCTCGGTCTGGTCGTGGGTCACATAGATCATCGAGGCCGACAGCTGGCGGTGCAGGTTGGCGATCTCGATCCGCGTGTTCATCCGCAGCGCGGCGTCCAGGTTCGACAGCGGCTCGTCGAACAGGAACAGCTTGGGCTGGCGAACGATGGCGCGGCCGATGGCAACCCGCTGGCGCTGACCACCAGACAGCTCGGACGGGTAGCGGTCCAGATAGGGTTCCAGCCCCAGCATCCGGCTGGCCTCGGCAACGCGCTCCTCGATCACCGCCTTGGGCTGGCGTTCCTGTTTCAGCGCGAGGGTCATGTTGCCGCGCACGTTCAGATGCGGGTAGAGCGCGTAGCTCTGGAATACCATGGCGATGCCACGCTTGGAGGGCGGCGTCAGGTTGACCTGCTCGCCAGCGATATGGATCTCGCCCGAGGTCGCATCCTCCAGCCCCGCGATTACCCGCAACAGGGTGGACTTGCCGCAGCCCGAGGGGCCGACGAAGACCACGAATTCGCCGTCCTCGACCTCAAGGTTGATGTCCTTCAGAACATGCACCGGGCCAAAGGACTTGTTGACGTTTTTCAGGGACAGGGCGGTCATTGGGCGGCCTCCTCAAGTGTAACAGGCTGGCCGGTGCGGATGCTGTGATCCGCAGCCAGGCAAATGGCAAGGGACTGGACGGCGTCATTCATGTGCCGGGTCAGGTCGTGGTCTTCGGTGATGGCACGCAACATGGCGTGCTGCTCTGCGTCGCACAGCGCCTGGTGGCCGGGCTCATCTGGCAGGTCGATGTAGCGGTCGCCCTCGGCGCGGTGCAGCAGGATGCTGCCGACACGGGTGTGGCCGTCCACGTCAGACGATCCGGCCTTGTCGGTCTCGGTGATGGAAACCGAGCCGTTCGGCGTGATGATGTCCTTCACGAAAAACGCGGTTTCCGACATCATCGGCCCCCAGCCGGCCTCGTACCAACCGGTGGAGCCATCGGCAAAGATCACCTGGAACTGGCCGTAGTTGTACATGTCCTCGGCGATCTCATCCGACAGGCGCAGTCCCATGCCATGCACGCGCACGGGTTGGGCATCGGTGATCTGGCACATCACATCAACGTAGTGCACACCGCAATCAACAATCGGGCTGGTGGTCTGCATCAGCGCCTTGTGGGTCTCCCACTCAGGCCCGCTCGATTGCTGGTTCAGGTTCATGCGGAACACATAAGGCCCGCCCAGATCACGGGCCTCGGCGATCAGGCGCTGCCAGCTGGGGTGGTGGCGCAGGATATAGCCGACCATCAGCTTGCGGTTGGTCTTTTGCGCGGTGGCAACCACGCGGCGGGCATCCGCCACGTTGGTCGCCAGCGGCTTTTCCACAAATACATGCGCCCCGGCTTGCATCGCCGCACAGGCATAGTCGGCGTGGCTGTCGGAATAGGTGGCGATCACCACCAGATCCGGCTTCACCTCGGCCAGCGCCTGATGGAAGTCGGTGAACACAGGGTAGCCTTGCAGATCTGCCTGGCTCACCTCGCCGGAGCGGTTCACCAACCCGACGATCTCAGCCTCTGGGTGGGTGTGGTGGGCCAGCGCATGGGGCAGCCCCATGTTGCCCAGGCCTGCTATCAGTACCCGGATCATTTGACCGCCCCCGAGGTAATGCCGCGGATCAGCTGGCGTGAGAAGATCACGTAGAGCACCAGCACCGGCAGGATCGCCAGGCTCAGCGCCGACAGCACCGCGTTCCAGTTGGTGACGAACTGGCCGATGAACACCTGGCTGCCGAGGGTCAGGGTCTTGGTCTCCTCGGCAGGGGCCAGGATCAGCGGGAACCACAGGTCGTTCCAGATCGGGATCATGTTGAACACCGCCACCGTCGCCATCGCCGGGCGCACCAGCGGCAGCACCAGCCGGAAGAAGATGGTGTATTCGCTGAGCCCATCAATGCGGCCTGCGTTCTTCAGGTCATCACTCACCTGTTTCATGAACTCGCTGAGGATGAACACCGCCAGCGGCAGCCCTTGCGCCGTGTAGACCAAGATCAGTGCCCAGAGGGTGTTCACGAGGCCGGAGGCCACCATCATTTCCAGAATGGCCACGGTGCCGATGCGGATCGGGATCATGATCCCCAGCGCCAGATACAGCCCCAGCAAGGTGCTGCCGCGGAACTTGTATTCACTCAGCGCATAGGCGGCCATGGCGCCGAACAGCAGCACCAGCGTCAGCGAGGCCACGGTGACGATCATCGAGTTCTGGAAGTAGAGGAAGAAATCCCCCTGTTTCATCACTGTCTGATAGCCGATCAGGCTGAAGCTGTCCGCGTCCGGCAGGGCCAGAGGTTCGCGAAAGATCGCTTTTCGGGTCTTGAAGCTGTTGATCAGGATCACGAACACCGGGAACAGCGCAATCAGCGTGTAGAGGATCAGCGCGCCGTGCATGGCGAAGGTGTTGAGCGGGTTGGAGCGAGCCTTGTTCATGTCATCTGCTCCTTACAGCTGGTACCGGCGCATCCGGGTCTGGATGCCGAAGAGGTAGATGCAGACACCCACCAGGATGATCGCGAACATGGCGCTGGCAATGGCGGAACCCATGTGCGGATCGCCGAGCTGCAGCTGGAAGCCAAAGAAGGTGCGATACATGAAGGTGCCCAGGATATCGGTCGAGAAATCCGGCCCCGCCAGCGCGCCCTGCGACGCGTAGATCAGGTCGAAGGCATTGAAGTTGCCGACAAATGTCAGGATCGAGATGATCCCGATCGAGGGCAGGATCAGCGGCAGCTTGATCTTCCAGAAGGCAGCAAAGCCGGTGATGCCGTCGATTTCACCCGCTTCCAGGACTTCCTCGGGGATCGACAGAAGTGCGGCGTAGATCAGCATCATCGGGATGCCGACGAACTGCCACACGGAAATCAGCGCCAGCGTGGTCAGCGCGTATTCTTCTTTGCCGAGCCAGGGCGCGAACAGCGATTTCAGCCCGACCGCATCCAGCATCGACGGTGCGATGCCCCAGATCGGCGACAGGATCCGTTTCCAGGCAAAGCCGACGATCACGAAGCTGAGGATGGTCGGGATGAAGATGGCCGAGCGGTAGAGCGCGGCAAAGCGCAGCCGCGGGTGGCTCAGCAGTGCGGCCAGAGCGATGCCGATGGGGTTCTGCACCAGCATATGGACGAGGAAGAACCAGAAATTGTTGCCGAGCGCGTTCCAGAACTGCTCTGACCAGATCGGGTCAAAGAACAGCGTCTGGAAATTGGCCAGCCCGGCCCAGACCCGCTCCTGATCGATGCGCGTATAAAGCGCCAGCCGCAGCGTGTTGAACAGCGGAAAGATCATCACCGCGGTATAGATCAGCACTGCGGGCGCCAGGAACACGATGACGTGCAGGCGCGGGCGGCGGCGCTTCTTCGTGGCAGGAGCGGCGGCGGCGGCGGCCTGTGGCACCGCGGCGGCCATTGTGCCGGCTTGTGCCACGGTCTGCGGGGTGCCGCTTTGCGAGGGGCGGGACATGGGCAATTCCTCCATGTGTCAGGGGTGCGCCGACGGGGCGGTCGGCAGGTCGGTCCGGCGGGGCGCGCGGACAACTGATCTGGACGATCGGGGGTGCGGGGCGCAACGCAGGCTGCGCCCCGCGGTCAGCTTAGTTCTGCTGCGGCTCGTACCAGCTGGCCAGCCCGTCCTGCAGCTTCTGGCCCAGAGCCTCGGGTGTTTCGGTGCCCTTGATGGCAGCGACCGATGCGCCCCAGGTCTCGTTTTCCAGGTTCGGCGTGCCGCGCGACAGGATCTGGTAGGTGGAGCGGATGGTGCTCTCGCATTCGTCGCGCCAGCTCAGGAACTCCTGCGCCAGCGGATCCTCCAGCTCGACCGGGGCGCTGGACAGCGGGAAGAAGCCGGGCAGGGCATTGGCAAAGATCTCGGCGAACTCGGGGCTGGCGACCCAGGTCAGGAAGGTCTTGGCGGCCTCCGGGTTGTCGGTGGCGGCATTCATGCCGATGCCGATGTCGGTGTGATCCGAGATATAGCAGGTGTCGCCCGCGTTCTGCACCGGCGGGTTGAACACGCCCATTTCGAAATCCGCCTGCGCGTTGAAGCCGGAGATTTCCCAGCTGCCTGCCGGGTAGATCGCGGCGCGGCCCAGCGTGAACAGGTTCTGGCTGTCGGGATAGGTCTGTGCCTCGTAACCGTCACCCAGGTAGTCGGCCCATTTTGCCAGCGTTGCAAAGGGGGCGGTCCACTGCTCGTCGGTCAGCTTCTGCTCGCCCGCGATAAGCGCGAGCCGGCCTTCTTCGCCCTTCCAGTAGTTCGGACCGATGTTGTTGTACCCCATGGTGGCGGCTTCCCACTGGTCGTTGGTGCCCATCGCCAGGGGGATATAGCTGCCGTCTTCCTTGATCTTGTCGAGCGCGGCAAAGAACTCCGCTTCGGTTTTGGGCTCTTCGATGCCCAGCTCGTCGAAGATCTCCTTGTTGTAGATGAAGCCGTGGATCACGCTGGCCATCGGCATGCAGAATGTGGCCGAGCCATCATCGGTCTGCCAAGCGGATTTGGCGACATCCGGGAAGTTGCCCATCGCCTCCATGTCGCTGAGGTCGGTCAGGTGACCGGCTTCATACAGCGCCAGCGAGGCGTCGAAGGGGCGGCAGGTGATCAGATCGCCGGCCGACCCTGCGTCCAGCTTGGAGTTCAGCACGGCATTGTACTCCGCCGGAGCCGAGGGCGTGAACTTGATCTTGATGCCGGGGTGCTTGGCTTCAAAAGCGGGGATGATCTTGTCCTGCCACAGGGTCAGGTCGTCGTTGCGCCAGCTCTCGATGGTCAGCGTCGCATCTTCGGCAAAGGCGGCCGGGGCGCTTAGCGCGGTGGTGGCTAGCATGGCGATCAGGATCTTGCGGTTCATGTATTTTCTCCCAGTTTTTCTTCTTGAGTTCAGGCAGTTGGTTTCTTCAGCTGCTCAAGTGCCGGGCGCAGTCTGTCGCTGCTTGCCGACAACATTTCGGTGGCCTGTGTCATATCGGTTGCGCCTGCACACAGCAGGATGGCGGGTTTGACAGCCCCTCGCGACATCTCCAGCGCGGTGCGGGCCTGCGCCTGTGTTGCGCCGGTGATGCGCATCGTCACCGCCTCGGCGCGGGTGCGCAGCTTGGCGTTCTCGGCGCGAAAATTGACCATCATGCCGTCGTGCACATGGCCCAGCTCGACGGCCATCAGGGTGGACAGCATGTTCAGCGCGATCTTCTGCGCCGTGCCAGCTCCCATCCGGGTCGAGCCGGAGACCAGCTCCGGCGCGGTTTCCAGCAGGATGGGGTGGTCGCTCAGCTCCAGCAGCGGGCAGCCGGGGTTGTTGGCGATGCCCACCACCGCGGCACCGGCCTTGCGTGCGATGCGCGCCGCCTCGAGGGTGAAGGGAGTGGTGCCGCTGGCCGAGACCACGATCACCGTGTCATCGGGGGTCAGCAGGGCCAGGCCTTCGGTCAGGCTTTCGGTGTCGTCTTCAGTGGCGCAGGGCATGCGCGCGCTCTGCGGCAGGCCGCCCGCCATCAGGATGTGAATGCGCGCCTCGTCGATGCCAAAGGTGCCGCCGAGCTCCATCGCATCCGCCGCCGCCATCAGTCCGGAGGACCCCGCTGCCACATAGTACAGATTGCCGGTGCCGCCCAGGCTGCGGGCCATGGCGCGAGCGCCGTTGCTGATTTCGGTCAGGGCGGCAAGCGGGCTGTCGGCCGCCTGCCGCTGGCTGTCTGCGAGCGCCCGGGCAATGGTGGTGAGCGGCTGGGTGTCCAGCCCTTCTGCCTGCGGATGCAGCTGTTCGGTGGTACGTGGCAGCACGGGGGTCCTCCTTGTTGGCTGATAGCATACCTATACAATACCACTTGTCCATGGTTAATTTTTGAAAGGCCAATTCTGCCGATATTTCAGCGGATTGATCGGTGTGGTGCCGAGATTGGTCTGTTTTCGCCTTTCTTTTTTGCAAGAGGTATCATATAGGTATTTTCATGATGACTGGTATGAACACTCCCATTTTGGCCGTGGATGGCGGCGGCACCAACTGTCGGATCGTCTGTTGCGCGGGCGGCCAGCGGCATGTGGTCGGGGTTGGGCCCGCCAATGTCGCCAGTGATTTCGAGGGTGCGGTGGCGCGAATCGTCGCCGGGCTGGAGCAGCTGGCTGGCCAGCTGCAGCAACCGCTTCGGACGCTGTGCCGCCAGCCTGCCTACCTGGGGTTGGCCGGTGTGACCGGTCCCCAGATGGCGGAGCGGGTCGCGGAGGCGCTGCCGCTTGAGTTGCTGCGGGTCGAGGATGATCGGCGTTCCGCGTTGGTCGGCGCCCACGCCGGTGGGGATGGTGCCATCGCCCATTGTGGTACCGGCTCCTTTCTGGCGCTGCAGCGGCAGGGCGCACAGCGCTTTGCCGGCGGCTGGGGCGCGGTGCTGGGGGATGAAGCCTCGGCGCAATGGGTGGGCCGCAAGGCGTTGTCCGCGGCGCTGGATGTCGTGGATGGCTTGACCGATTCGACGGATCTGACCGAGGCGCTGCTGCGCGAGTTTGATGGTCCGGCCGGTATCGTGGCCTTCGCCGGTCAGGCGCGCCCTTACGAGGTCGGCCAGGTCGCGCGCAAGGTCACGGCGGCGGCGGAAGTGGGGGATGCGGTCGGTGTTGCGCTGATGCGGGAGGCGGCGATGCAGTTGTTGCAGGTGCTGGAACGCATGGGATGGACGCCGGAGCTGCCGCTCTGCCTCACGGGGGGTATCGGGCCGCAGTATGAACCCTATCTGCCGGAGGTTGCGCGCGCGGCTCTGGTCGCGCCGCAGGGGGCGCCGCTGGAGGGCGCCATCACCCTTGCGCAGTCTTTTGCAGCGGAGGTGCAGTCATGAACGCGGCAGCTTTTCTGGCACCCGACGACTGGTTGAATGAGGCCGATGGCCCGCGTTACGTCCGGCTGCGTCAGCGGCTGGAGGAGGGGATCGAATCCGGGGTTCTGCCGCCCAATTCCTCGCTGCCGCCGGAACGGGAAATGGCCGAGATCACCGGCCTGTCACGGGTCACCGTGCGCAAGGCGATTCAGGAGCTGGTCAGGCGTGGCAGCATCGTGCAACGGCAAGGCTCAGGATCTTTTGTGCGCGATGCCGCGCCGCGGGTCGAGCAATCCCTGTCGCATCTCACGTCCTTCAGCGAGGACATGCGCCAGCGCGGTATGGAGGTCAGCTCCAAATGGCTCGAGCGGGGCGTGTTCCTGCCCTCGCCGGAAGAGGTGGCGACGCTCGGGCTGGCGAGTGATGCCCAGGTGGCGCGGATCTGCCGTCTGTGCGAAGCGGGCGGGCGTCCGATGGCGGTGGAGCGCGCGGCGCTGCCGCTGGATATCCTTCCGAACCCCTTGGCGGTTCGCGATTCGCTTTACGAACTGCTGGAGAAGGACGGGCTGCGGCCGGTTCGCGCGACCCAGAAAATCTCGGCCGTCAACCTTGGCCCGGCAGATGCCGAACTGCTGGGCGTGGCCGAGGGCGACGCCGGGCTGCGCATCCAGCGGATTTCGTATCTCGACAGCGGCCGTGTGGCCGAATTCACCCGCTCGCTTTACCGCGGCGACGCCTATGACTTCGTGGCCGAGCTGCGCTTGACCCCGTGACCCCGAAACCCGACTTGAGAGGGCTGCCAAGATGACGTCCACCAACACCCTGATGCGTCAGGAAATCGAAGAGATCCCGGTTGCCGCGGAGCGCTTGCTGACCGGCGGGGGCGAGGCGGTTGCCGCCGCTGCCGCGATGGCCCGTGCGGGCGGGATGCGGTTCATGATGTCGGTGGCGCGCGGCTCCTCCGATCATGCTTGCACCTATCTGAAATACGCCAGCGAGCTTACACTGGGCCTGCCGATGGCGTCGGTCGGCCCTTCGGTGGCCTCGGTGTACGGCGCGGAGCTGCAGGCCGCCGGGGCGCTGTGCCTAGCGATCTCTCAGTCCGGGCAAAGCCCGGACATCGTGCGGATGACCGAAAGCGCGCGCGCCTCCGGCGCCAGCACCGTGGCGATCACCAATGATCCCAGGTCGCGGCTGGCTGGCGTGGCCGAGGCGACGCTGCAGCTCCACGCCGGGCCGGAGCGCAGCGTGGCGGCAACCAAGACCTTCGTGACCTCGCTGATTGCCGGTTTGTGGCTGATTGCCGAGCTGAAGGGCGACAAGGATCTGCTGGCGGCGCTGCACAAACTGCCGGAGCATCTGGAGGCCGCCACCCGCTGCGACTGGGGCGCGGCCGCGGCGGCGATCACCGGCAGCTCCCTGTTCACCCTGGGGCGCGGCCCAAGCCTTGCGATCTCCAACGAGGCGGCTCTGAAGTTCAAGGAAACCTGCCAGATCCACGCCGAGAGCTATTCCTCGGCCGAGGTTCTGCACGGGCCGGTCTCGATCGTCGACAGCGGCTTTCCCGTCATCGCCTTTGCCGCTGCCGATGCGGCAGAACCGCTGCTGGCCGAGGTTGCGGATGCGCTGGCGGCCAAGGGCGCTCAGGTCTTTGCCGTCACCGATCAGGTCAAACAGGCGCAGATCCTGCCGCATGTACGTACCGGCCACTGGCTGGCGGATCCGATCGCGGCGATCGTCTCCTTCTATGCCATGGTCGAGCAGGTGGCCGCGCAGCGGGGCATCAACCCGGATGCGCCGCGTCACCTCAAGAAAGTGACGGAAACGGTATGAGCGCGCGGGCAACCCTCTATCGTGGCGGGCGGATCTTTGACGGTGTCCGCCTCCACGAGGGCGCAGCGCTGCGCACCGAGGCGGGCCGGGTCACCGCCCTGGGGCCGGAGGCCGAAGAGCGGGGCGGCGATATCGTCGATCTGAACGGCGATATCCTGTCGCCGGGCTATGTCGACCTGCAGGTCAACGGCGGCGGCGGGGTCCTGTTCAACGCCGAGCCGACGGTCGATGGGCTCGCCTGCATGGCGGCAGCGCACCGCTCGCTGGGGGCGACCTCGATCCTGCCGACGCTGATTACCGATACGCCGGACAAGACACGCGCGGCGATTGCCGCAACGAAGGCGGCGATTGCGGCCGGGGTGCCGGGCATTGCCGGGCTGCACCTGGAAGGTCCGCATCTGTCGGTGGCTCGCAAGGGCGCGCATGAGGCGGCACTGGTGCGGCCGATGGAGGCGACGGGTATCGCCCTTCTGGTCGCGGCCGCGCAGGATTTGCCCGCACTGAAGATGACCCTTGCGCCGGAAAGCGTGACGACTGCGCAGGTGCGCGAGTTGACGGCGGCGGGGGTGGTGGTCTCGCTTGGGCACACGGACGCGGATTTTGACACCTGCATGACCTACGCCGAGGCCGGTGCCAGCTGCGTCACCCATCTGTTCAACGCCATGAGCCAGCTGGGCAACCGCGAGCCGGGCCTTGTCGGCGCGGCGCTGGCGGCGCCGGGGTTGAATGCGGGGCTGATTGCCGACGGCATTCACGTGCACCCGCAGGTGATCCGCGCCGCCTGGGCTGCCAAACGCGGGCCGGGGCGTATTTTCCTGGTCAGCGACTCGATGTCGCCCGCGGGTACGGATCAGACAGAGTTCGAGCTGACCGGGCGCATGATCTCGCGCCGGGATGGGCGGCTGACGCTCGCGGACGGCACCCTGGCGGGGGCGGATCTGGATCTGACCACGGCACTGCGGGTGCTGACCGGCAAGGCGGATGTGCCGCTTGAGCAGGCATTGGCGGCAGCCACCAGCGTGCCTGCGGGGGTCGTCGGCCTGACCGGGGTGGGGCGGCTGCGGATTGGTGATGCGGCGGATCTTATCCGTATTGCCGGTGATTTGTCCTCCGTCGCCGTATTGGATTGAGTTGTCGGCGACATGTGCTCTGGTCCCGGCGCGCGCTTGCCGCATCTGGTGTGGCAATGCCTCGGGCGCTTGCAATTGCGCCGGGTTGCGGCAAGATGCCCCGGTCAGCCGCGCGGCGGAACTGCCTTGACTTGACGTATCGTTATCGTTACCGTTATCGATAACAGAAACACCTGCCCGCTTGCATTGGCTTCCCGGCGGCGGCATGTCAAACTCAGCGGTGGCGACGCCGGGCTGATGGTATGCGTGAACCGGGCCGCCGGCCAGGGCTGACAGAGGTTGAATCAATGGTTTCGCGCGTCATTCCCGTCGCTCCTTTTGATCTGGTGCTGTTCGGTGCGACCGGCGATCTTGCGCGTCGCAAGATCCTGCCGGCCCTGTTTCACCGCTTTCAGATCGGTCAGTTCGGCAATGACTGCCGTATCATCGGCACCTCCCGCACCGAGCTGAGCGGCGAGGAGTTCCGCAGCCAGACCGCCGAGGCCATTCGCGACTTCGGCCAGGATGTCGAGACAACCGCCGAGGAGATCGCCGAGTTCACCCAGCTGTTGGACTATGTTGCGGTTGATGCGCGCGGCACCGGCGGCTGGGACCAGATCAACGAAAAGCTGCGCGAGGACGCGGTGCGGGCCTTCTACCTGTCGGTGGGCCCGTCGCTGTTTCCCGACATCGCCCGCCGCCTCAGCGAGACCGGCATCGCCACGCCGGAGAGCCGGATCGTTCTGGAGAAGCCCTTTGGCCATGATCTGGCCTCGGCGCAGGAGCTGAACGCCGCCTTGCGCGCTCATTTCCAGGAAAAGCAAATCTACCGGATCGACCACTATCTGGGCAAGGAAACCGTGCAGAACCTGATGGCGCTGCGCTTTGCCAACTCATTGTTCGAGCCGCTATGGAACTCCTCCCATATCGATCACGTGCAGATCACCGTGGCCGAAAGCATCGGCGTCGAGGGGCGGGGCGAATACTACGACAAATCCGGCGCCATGCGGGACATGGTGCAGAACCACCTGATGCAGCTCTTGTGCCTCACCGCGATGGAGCCGCCGGCGCGGTTCACCCCCAACGCGGTGCGCGACGAAAAGGTCAAGGTGATCGAGGCGCTGCGCCCGGTGCCGCAGACCAGCATAGCCCGTGGCCAGTACCGTGGCCGCAGTGATGGCGGTGCCGGGGACGGGTACCGCGACCATGCGGGCAACCCCGCCAGCCGCACCGAAAGCTATATCGCGCTCAAGGCCGAGGTCGCCAACTGGCGCTGGGCCGGTACGCCCTTCTACCTGCGCACCGGCAAGCGCCTGCGCGAACGTGTGAGCGAGATCGCGGTGTTCTTCCGCGACCCGCCGCACAATATCTTCGAAGGCTCCGGCCCGGTGCATGGCAACGTGCTGGTGATCCGCCTGCAGCCGGACGAGGGCATCACCCTGCGCACCACCATCAAGGATCCCGGCCCGGGCGGTATGCGCCTGACCGGCGCCAACCTCGACATGACCTTTGCCGAGGAGCTGCCGGAATCGGGCCGCCCGCAGGACGCCTATGAACGTCTGATCATGGACGTGATCCGTGGCAACCAGACCCTGTTCATGCGCGGCGACGAGGTCGAGGCCGCCTGGGCCTGGGCCGACCCCATCATCGCCGGCTGGGAAGAGGGCGGAGAGGCGCCGCAACCCTATGACAGCGGCAGCGCCGGTCCCGATGACTCGCTGTTGCTGATCCACCGCGACGGCCGCCGCTGGCGCGGCATCGGCAGCTGAACACCCGCAGCAGGACAGACACCGGAAAGGCATCTGACATGAGCTTGAACTCCACCTTGGCCGCGGTCACGGAACGTATCATCCGGCGCAGCGAAGAGACCCGCAGCACCTATCTGGAGCGGATGCGCGCGCAGGGGCGCAAAGGGCCTGCGCGGGCGCATCTGTCGTGCTCGGGTCAGGCGCATGCCTATGCTGCCGCCGGTCCCGACCAGCCTGCCCTGGCGGAGGCCACCACCGGCCATCTTGGCATCGTCACCGCCTATAACGACATGCTTTCGGCGCACCAGCCGTTTGAAACCTATCCGGCACTGATCCGTGACGCGATCCGCGCCGCGGGTGGTACGGCGCAGGTGGCGGGCGGCGTGCCTGCGATGTGCGATGGTGTTACCCAGGGCGAGGCGGGCATGGAGCTGAGCCTGTTTTCCCGCGACACCATCGCCATGGCCACCGGGGTTGCGCTCAGCCACAATGTGTTCGATGCAGCTGTCTACCTCGGCGTCTGTGACAAGATCGTGCCGGGCCTGGTGATCGGCGCACAGGCGTTTGGCCATGTGCCTGCCGTGTTCCTGCCCGCAGGCCCGATGACCAGCGGCCTTGCCAATGATGACAAGGCCAAGATCCGTCAGAAATTCGCCGCCGGTGAGGTCAGCCGTGCAGAGCTGCTGAAGGCCGAGATGGCCGCCTATCACGGCCCCGGCACCTGCACCTTCTACGGCACCGCCAACACCAACCAGATGCTGATGGAGTTCATGGGGCTGCATCTGCCCGGCTCCTCCTTCGTCAATCCCGGTACGCCCCTGCGTGAGGCGCTGACGGTGGAGGGCGCAAAGCGTGCCCTGTCGCTCAGCGCGCTTGGCAACAATTACACCCCGGTCTGCGAGGTGCTGGACGAGAAGGCCTATGCAAATGGCATCGTCGGGCTGATGGCCACCGGCGGCTCCACCAACCTGCTGATCCATCTGATCGCCATGGCGCGGGCGGGCGGTATCATTCTTGACTGGCAGGATTTCGCGGAGCTGTCGGACGTGGTGCCGCTGCTGGCGCGGGTCTACCCGAACGGGCTGGCCGACGTGAACCATTTCCATGCCGCGGGCGGGCTTGGCTACATGATCGGTGAATTGCTGAAGTCCGGCTTCCTGCATCCCGATACCCGCACCGTCGCGGGGGAGGGGCTGGAGCATTACGTGCAGGAACCTTTCCTGAGTGACGAAGGGCTGACGTATCGTCCCGGCCCGCGCAAGACCCTCAACGACAAGGTGCTGCGGCCGGCCTCGGACCCGTTCCAGAAAACCGGCGGGCTGAGGCGGCTGACCGGGAACCTCGGCACCGCGGTGATGAAGGTTTCCGCGGTCGCGCCCGAACATCACGTGGTTGAAGCGCCCGCACGGGTGTTCCACGACCAGGACGACGCCAAGGCCGCCTTCAAGGCGGGCGAGCTCGCAGAAGGGGATGTGATCGTCGTGGTTCGCTTTCAGGGGCCCAAGGCCAACGGCATGCCGGAACTGCACAGCCTGACGCCCTTTCTGGGCATCATGCAGGGGCGCGGTCAGAAGGTGGCCCTGGTCACCGACGGGCGCATGTCGGGTGCTTCGGGGAAGGTGCCTGCCGCGATCCACGTGGTGCCAGAGGCGCTGGACGGCGGTCCGATTGCGAAAATCCGCGACGGTGACATGCTGCGCGTGGACGCCGTGAAAGGGACCCTTGAAATCCTCGATGAGAATGTGCTGGAGCGCGACAACGCTACGGCCGATCTGTCGTCCAGCCAGCATGGCACCGGACGAGAGCTGTTTTCCCTTTTCCGCCGCTCGGTCGCTTCGGCCGATGAAGGCGCAAGTGTATTTGGAGTTTAAGCAATGCCCATAACCGCACAGCAAGCCAGCCAGCGGACGCGCGAAATTTGTGCCATGGCTCCGATCATGCCGGTGCTGGTGGTGGAGGATGCTGGCCACGCCCGTCCCTTGGCCGAAGCCCTGGTCGCCGGTGGCCTGCCTGGACTGGAAGTGACGCTGCGCACCGCCGCCGCGCTGGATGTGATCCGCGAGATGGCGCAGGTGCCCGGCGGCGTGGTCGGGGCGGGTACGCTGGTGACCCCCGCCGATGCCGAGGCCGCCAAGGACGCGGGTGCGCAGTTCGGCGTCTCGCCCGGTGCCACCGACGCGCTGCTGGATGCCTGTGAGCAGATCGGCCTGCCGATCCTGCCCGGTGCCGCGACCGCCAGCGAGGCGATGCGGCTGCTGGCGCGCGGCTATGACATGTTGAAATTCTTCCCGGCCGAGGCATCGGGCGGCGCGCCTGCGCTGAAGGCCATCGGGGCGCCGCTGCCGCAGATCTCCTTCTGTCCGACCGGTGGCGTCAGCCCTGCCAATGCAGACAGCTACCTCAGCCTGTCCAACGTGGTCTGCGCCGGTGGGAGCTGGGTTGCCCCCAACGATCTGGTGCAGGGGGGTGACTGGGGTGCGATCAAACAACTGGCCGCAGAGGCCAGCCAGCTAGGTGGCCGCAAATGACCAGCGCCTGGGATACGCTCGAGAAACTGCACGCCGATACCTGGGATCGCCGGATCCTGTCGCTGTTTGATGCGGATCCCGCCCGCTTTGACAGCTTCTCGGCGGAGGTGGACGGGCTGCTTCTGGATTATTCCAAGACCAACATCGATGCCGAGACCCGCGCCGCGCTTCTGGAGCTGGCCGAGGCGGCAGACGTTCCCGGCAAGCGCGACCGGATGTTCAGTGGTGGCATCGTCAATAGCACCGAGGGCCGCGCGGTTCTGCACACTGCCCTGCGCGCACAGACCGCCGATCCGCTGCTGGTCGGCGGCGAGGATGTGCGCCCCGGTGTGGCAGAGATGCTGCAGCGGCTGGAAGAGTTTGCCGAAGCCGTGCGCTCGGGGGCGCTTGCCACCCCGGCGGGGCGCAAGTTCACCGATGTGGTCAACATCGGCATTGGCGGCTCCGATCTTGGCCCGCTGATGGCGGTACGTGCGCTCGCGCCCTACCACGACGGGCCTGCCTGCCACTTCGTCTCCAACATCGACGGCGCCCATGTGCGCGACACGCTGGCGGCGTTGAACCCGGAAACGACGCTTGTCATCATCGCTTCCAAGACCTTCACGACGGTGGAAACGATGACCAATGCCGCCGCCGCGATCCGCTGGCTGGAAGCCGCTGTCGGCAAGGAGGCAGCCGGTCATCTGGCGGCCGTGTCCTCGGCGCCGGACCGGGCGGCCGAGCTGGGCATCACTGCCGACCGGGTGTTCGGCTTCGCCGATTGGGTTGGCGGGCGCTATTCGCTGTGGGGGCCGGTGGGGCTGCCGATCATGCTGGCCATCGGGGCGGCGAACTTCCGCGATTTCCTGGCGGGTGGCGCGGCGATGGACGACCATTTCCGCAGCGCCGAGGCCGAACGGAACCTGCCCTTGATGATGGGGCTGGTCGGGATCTGGCACAACAACATCTGTGGCTATGACTCTCGGGCGGTGTTGCCGTATGACCAGCGGCTGGAACGGCTGCCTGCGTATCTCCAGCAGCTGGAGATGGAAAGCAACGGCAAGCGGACCAGGGTGAACGGTGACACCGTGGAGCGTGCGACCTGTCCCATCGTCTGGGGTGAGCCGGGCACCAACGGTCAGCACGCCTTCTACCAGCTGCTGCACCAGGGAACCCGGATCGTACCGGCCGAGTTCCTGATCGCAGCCGAGGCGCATGAGCCGGACTTGCAGCACCACCACGACCTGTTGAAGGCAAACTGCCTGGCGCAGTCCGAGGCGCTGATGTGCGGCCGGTCTCTGGAGGAGGCGCGCGACCTAGTCGCCAAATCCGGGCTGCCGGACGGAGATATCGAGGCCGAGACACTGGCCTGTCACCGCAGCTTCCCGGGTAACCGGCCCTCGGTCACGCTGGCCTACCCCAAGCTGACGCCCTTCGTGCTGGGCCAGATCATCGCGCTGTACGAACACCGGGTGTTTGTCGAGGGCGTGATCTGGGGCATCAACTCCTTCGATCAGTGGGGGGTGGAGCTGGGCAAGGAACTGGCCAACTCACTGCTGCCCATGGTCCAGGGAGCCTCGGCGGAGCGCAAGGATGGCTCCACCAGGGGGCTGCTGGCGAAACTCTCCGGATCAAGCGCATAAGGCAGCGCGGCCCCTAGGGGGGCGGCGGGCCGGATGACGGTCGAACAAATCAAAGGGGGCGCATTGGCTGAACCAATGCGCCCCCGTTCTTTATGCGCGTCCTGCACGTTGGCAGGGCCGGGGCAGGTCAGGCGGCGAGGTCGAAGCGGTCGGCTTCCATCACCTTGACCCAGGCGGCTACGAAGTCATGGACGAACTTCCCGGCGCCATCGTCCTGCGCATAGACCTCGGCCAGCGCCCGCAGTTGCGAGTTGGAACCGAACACCAGGTCGGCGCGGGTGGCGGTCCACTTCGGCGTCCCGCTGGCGCGATCCACGCCTTCGTACAGCCCGTCGCCGGTGGGTTTCCACTTGGTGCCCATGTCGACGATGCCGTGGAAGAAGTCGTTGCTGAGAACCCCGACGCGGTCGGTTAACACCCCGTGCGGGCTGTTGCCATGGTTGGCCCCCAGAACCCGAAGGCCGCCCAGCAGCGCTGTCATCTCCGGCGCGCCAAGGCCCAGCAGCTGCGCGCGGTCGACCAGCAGCTTCTCTGCGGGGATGCTGTAGGTGCCTTTCTGGAAGTTGCGGAACCCGTCAGCTTCCGGTTCCAGCACGGCAAAGCCCTCAACGTCGGTCTGCTCCTGGGTGGCGTCGGTGCGACCGGGCGTGAAGGGCACCTCGATGGGGAAACCTGCCGCCCGGGCGGCTTCCTCCACCGCGGCGCTGCCTGCCAGCACGATCAGATCGGCAAGCGAGACCTTCTTGCCCTCCGGAGCGGCGGCGTTGAAGTCGCTCTGGATCTGTTCCAGCACGCCCAGCACACGGGCCAGCTGCTCGGGCTGGTTCACCTCCCAGTCCTTTTGCGGCGCAAGACGGATGCGCGCGCCGTTGGCACCCCCGCGGTGGTCTGATCCACGGTAGGTCGAGGCCGAAGCCCAGGCCACCGACACCAGTTCCGGCACTGTCAGTTCGGACTCCAGAACCTGTTTCTTCAGCGCCGCCACGTCCGAGGCATTGATCAGTTCGTGATCCACCGCGGGCAGCGGGTCTTGCCAGATCAGGTCCTCGTCCGGCACCTCGCTGCCGAGGTAACGCGACTTGGGCCCCATGTCGCGGTGGCACAGCTTGAACCAGGCACGGGCAAAGGCGTCGGCGAACTTGTCCGGGTTGGCGTGGTAATCGCGCGAGATCTTCTCGTAGATCGGGTCCATCCGCAGCGACATGTCGGCGGTGGTCATCATCGGCGGATGCATCTTGCTGGGGTCATGGGCGTCCACGACCATATGCTCCGGCTTCACGTTCTGCGCCTCCCACTGGTGCGCGCCGGCAGGGCTTTTGACCAGCTTCCACTCGTAGCCGAACAGCACGTCGAAATAGCCCATGTCCCATTTGGTCGGATTGGGTTTCCACGCGCCCTCGATGCCGCTGGTGGTGGTGTCACCTGCATTGCCGGTGCCATGGGTGTTGATCCACCCGAGGCCCATTTCCTCGACGTCCGCCATCTCTGGCTCGACGCCGACCAGCTCGGGGTTGCCCGCGCCGTGGGCCTTGCCGAAGGTGTGCCCGCCGGCCACCAGGGCCACGGTTTCCTCGTCGTTCATGCCCATGCGCGCAAAGGTGTCGCGCACGTCAAAGCCCGAGGCGATCGGATCGGGGTTGCCGTCCGGACCTTCCGGGTTGACGTAGATCAGGCCCATCTGCACGGCGGCCAGCGGATGTTCGAGTTCCCGCTCGCCGGAATAGCGGCTGTTGGGCTTGTCGCTGGTGGCCAGCCATTCGGTCTCGGAGCCCCAGTAGATGTCTTCCTCGGGTTCCCAGATGTCTTCCCGGCCACCGCCAAAGCCGAGCACCGGACCGCCCATCGATTCAATGGCGCAGTTGCCGGCCAGGATCATCAGGTCCGCCCAGGAGATCCGGTTGCCGTATTTCTTCTTGATCGGCCACAGCAAACGGCGCGCCTTGTCGAGGTTGCCATTGTCCGGCCAGCTGTTCAGCGGCGCAAAGCGCTGGCTGCCGGTGCTGCCGCCACCGCGGCCATCGGCGCTGCGGTAGGTGCCCGCACTGTGCCAGGCCATGCGGATGAACAGGCCGCCGTAGTGGCCGTAGTCCGCGGGCCACCAGTCCTGGCTGTCCGTCATCAGCGCGAACAGGTCCTTCTTGACCGCGTCCAGGTCGAGCTTCTTGAACTCTTCACGGTAGTTGAAGTCCGCGCCCATCGGGTTCGACTTGGCCGAATGCTGATGCAAGATCCGCAGATCCAGCTGATTTGGCCACCAGTCCTGGTTCCTGGTGCCGCCGCCGCGGGCGGTGTTATGCGCCGATCCATGCATTACCGGGCATTTTCCTGCGGGGGTATTGCCGTCCATCTTTCTCTCCGATCGTGGCTGCAAAGTGGGTTGTGCTACGTGACGCAACATCTTGAACCTTGGCGCGTCTCGCCTGTCCTGATGTTGAGAAAACCCTAGCAGACGGCGTTGATTGGATTAAGTTGCATTTATTCATCGCAGTGATAGGTTTGCCTTATGATTAATGTGACCTTGCGCCAGATGCGTTATTTTGAGGCCCTGGCCCGCCACCGCCATTTCGGTCGTGCCGCGGATGCCTGCGCCGTGTCCCAGCCCGCCCTTTCGGTCCAGATCAAGGAGCTGGAGGAGGTGCTGGGGGTGCAGCTGGTCGAGCGGGGGGCCCGCCAGGTGCGGCTGACCAGCCTGGGCGAGGACCTGGTGCAGCGGGTGCGCGGCATCCTGCGCGCGGTGGATGAGCTGGGAGAACTGGCGCGCGCCTCCCGTGAGGGGCTGGCAGGGCGCCTGCGGATCGGGGTGATTCCGACCATCGCCCCCTATCTTCTGCCAGCCATCGTGGCGACGCTCGCCCGCGACCACCCCGAGGCCGACATCCGGGTGCGGGAAACCGTGACCCCGAAACTGCTCAAGGAGCTGGGGGAGGGGCGGCTGGACACCGCCATCGTGGCCTTGCCGGTCTCGGAACCGGCGTTTGAAGAGGTGGCGCTGTTCAGCGAGCGTTTCGTGCTGGTGCGCCCCGGCGAAGACGCGGATTTGCCGGTGCCCGGCCCGGAAGGTCTGCGCGAAATGCGCCTGTTGTTGCTGGAGGAGGGGCACTGTTTTCGCGATCAGGCGCTGTCCTTTTGCAACATGCAATCTGCCGCCCCGCGTGAGCTGCTCGATGGCAGCTCGCTGTCAACGCTGGTGCAGATGGTCGGCGCCGGCATCGGGGTGACGCTGATCCCGGAAATGGCAATCCCGGTCGAAACCCGCTCGGCGGCCGTTTCGGTTGCGCATTTTGCGGACCCGCAGCCCGCGCGCACGATCGGCATGATCTGGCGCCGCAGCAATCCGCTGGCCCGGCAGCTGACCCAGGTGGCCGAGCTGGTGCGGGAAACCGCGCGCACCCGGCTGGGCGCGACACCGGTGCAGGGGTGACGCTGGCGGGCGGGGCTGTGCCTTTCGGATGAAGAGGGGAGGGCACGCCCCCTGTTTTTCGCGGGCGATGCATCTTTTCACCAAAACCCGTGCCGCCGATGTTGACTCTGCCACCGCCCTCTATATAAGCGCGGCTTCATTGGTGTTGGTGGCCCCCGCAAGGGGATGCCTGTCATGCCCGGATCCTGGATGCGGAGCAAGAGGACAACGCCCTTCGATTGTTGCAGAGGCTTCTGGGACAGGCGAACACGGACGGTGCGGTCGCACAAGCGATTACAACCGTCCAGGTGGGAACCGGTTTTGGAAAGTGGCTGCAGCGCCACTCAAGAAGGAGATCAGCCGTGACCAAACGCACGTCTGCCAAGTACAAAATTGACCGCCGCATGGGCGAAAACATCTGGGGCCGCGCCAAGTCCCCGGTCAACCGCCGTGAGTACGGCCCCGGCCAGCACGGTCAGCGCCGCAAGGGCAAACTGTCCGACTTCGGTATCCAGCTGCGCGCCAAGCAGAAGCTCAAGGGCTACTACGGCGACCTGACCGAAAAGCAGTTCCGCCGCATCTACGGCGAAGCCGAGCGTGTGAAGGGCGACACCGGTGAAAACCTGATCGGTCTGCTGGAGCGCCGCCTGGACGCGGTCGTCTACCGCGCCAAATTCGTTCCCACCGTCTTTGCGGCTCGCCAGTTCGTGAACCACGGCCACGTGACCGTGAACGGCAAGCGCGTGAACATCCCCTCCTACCGCGTGAAAGAGGGCGACGTGATCGCCGTTCGTGACAAGTCCAAGCAGCTGGCCATCGTGCTGGAAGCCGTGGGCCTGGCAGAGCGTGACGTTCCGGACTACCTGGAAGTCGACCACTCCAAGATGACCGCGACCTTCGTGCGCACCCCGGGTCTGAGCGACGTGCCGTACCCGGTCGTGATGGAACCGAACCTGGTCGTCGAATTCTACGCCAAGAACTAAGTCACCTGCCCCTTGGGCATGCGACTGGAAGGGCTGTCCTGCGGGGCAGCCCTTTTTCGTGGCGCAAAACGGTCGCAAAGTGGCGCATTGCAATTTTCCTGTGGCTGTTGGTCGTGGATCGCTCTACCCTCGAGTCAGAAAAGACCGGGAGTGTATGATGAAATTCATTGCAGGGGCGGTCTCAGCCGCCGTAATTGCCTTCTCCGCCGCGGCGGCCTTGGCGGCACCTCTGAAGCTGACGCCAGCCAATCCTCAGCCATCTTCGGTCAAGCCGGGGCTGGCGGTGACCTATGCCTATCCGCAGGACGTCAAATCGCTTGCGCAGGCGGAATGGGCCTTGAAATCCCACGGTGAGCCGGGACGCCCGATTGCCGGGCTCGACAATCGCGACACCGCAGAGGGCGAGCCGACGCTCACCTCCAAACGTGCCATGCATGTGGCGGCGCGCATCACCGGCTACGTGCGGCTGGATCAACCCGGGGTGCACACCATCGATTTCCTGACCAATGACGGGCTGCTGGCCCGCATCGGCGGGCAGGAGGTCGGAAAGTTCGATGGCCGACAGGCCTGCGACAGCACCGTCCAGACCGAGGTCGAAGTGCCCCAGGCGGGATGGTACCCTGTAGATATCCTGTATTTTCAGCGCCTTGGCACCGCCTGTCTGCACATGCGCATGGGCCCCAAAGGCAAGCGCCCGATGTGGATGAAGAACAGCGCCTTCGGCCACTGAGGTCGGGCTTGGCCGGTCCCGTCGGCCAGCCGTGTCCACCCGCGGCAGCTGCCGGGTCCCTCTGATATCGGGCCGCGGGAAGGCGGGGCCTTTGGGCGCGGCTACAGGGGCAGCGGCCGGGCCTCGGCGATAGCTTCCATCGCGAAATACGAGGTCACGCTGTCCAGCTCCACCCCCGCGATCAGCCGCTGGTAGACGCGGTCATAGCTAGCCATGTCCTGGGTGACCACCTTCAGCTGATAGTCGTAGTCCCCGCCAATGCGGTGGAAGTCCACGACCTCGGGAATGGTCAGCACGTGGCGGCGAAACTTTTGCAGCCAGTCTGCGGAATGATGCCGGGTCCGCAGCATCACGAAGACGACAAGATCCAGATCAAGCGCCGCCCGGTCTATCCGCGCGGTGGACCCCTGCAATACCCCGCTGTCATTCAGCGCCTTCAGGCGCCGCCAGCAGGCGTTCTGCGACAGGCCAACCTGCTCTGCCAACTCGCGTTGCGACAGGCTGCCATCCATTTGCAGCGCGCGCAGGATGCGCCTGTCTATCTGATCGATTACTTTGCTCATTCTGCGATCATACGACACAAAATTTGGCCAAAATAGTCATTAGTTGATAAAGAATCCGCGCTAAATGCCGTTCAGAATGCCGCTGCGACTACATGAGGGGCCGACATGACACTGGCAGCATTCAAACAATCCATCAAAATCGCCGCGCAAGATGGCAGCCTGGAGCAGGGGTTGATCGGCGAAGGGGTGATGATTCCCGGTCTCGATGGCGAGGTGCCGCTGGTCTATGCGGACTACGTTGCCTCCGGACGCCCCCTGCGTCAGGTCGAGGAGTTCGTCGCGCAAGCGGTTCTGCCGTTCTACGCCAACTCCCATACCGAAGCCTCCTACTGTGGCTCCTACATGACCCGCCTGCGCCGCGAGGCGCGCGCCGAGATCGCCCGCCTGTGCGGCGCGATGCAGCAGGACAGCGTGATCTTCACCGGTTCCGGCGCGACGGCGGGGCTGAACCGTCTGGTCAGCCTGTTCGGCGTCAACGAGGCCGCGCAGCCGGTGGTTTTCATCGGCCCGTATGAACATCACTCGAACATCCTGCCGTGGCGCGAAAGCAAGGCCAAGGTGGTGGAAATCCCCGAGGCCGCAGGGGGCGGCGTCGACCTGGAGGCACTTGCGCAGGAACTGGCGGCCCATGCGGACAGCGATCTGAAAATCGGCAGCTTTTCCGCCGCCTCCAACGTGACCGGCATTCTGACCGACCCGGATCCCGTCAGCCGACTGCTGCACGCCCATGGCGCGCTGGCGGTCTGGGACTACGCCGGCGGCGGTCCCTATCTGCCGATTGACATGGGCGGGCAGGGCGCGGCGCGCAAGGATGCGGTGGTGGTCTCGCCGCACAAGTTCCCCGGTGGCCCCGGCTCTTCCGGCGTGCTGATCGTCAACGGTGCCGAGGTGCGCCGTCGTTGCCCCTCCTGGCCCGGTGGCGGCACCGTCAGCTTTGTGTCGCCCTGGCAGCATGAATACAGCCGCGACCTGGCGGCGCGCGAGGAGGCGGGCACCCCCAATGTGATCGGCGACATCCGCGCAGCCCTCGCCTTTCTGGTGAAGGAAGCTGTCGGGCAGCAGCGGATCGAAGCGCGCGAGGCCCGCTTTGCGCAGATGGCCTGGGACGGCTGGGCCGACAATCCGCGGCTGCGCGTCCTCGGCCACCGCGCCGCGCACCGGTTGCCGATCTTTTCTTTCCTGGTCACCGACGCGTCGGGCGCGCCGGTGCATCAGCAGCTGTTCACCCGCATGCTCAGCGACGTCTATGGCATTCAGGCCCGGGGCGGTTGCGCCTGTGCCGGGCCTTACGCCCACCGGCTGTTGGGCATCGGCGCGGCCGAGTCGGCGTCCCTGTTCCGGGATCTGCAGGCCGGAGAGGAAATGAAGAAGCCCGGTTGGGTGCGGTTGAACTTCTCCTACCTGATGCGGGATGAGACCGCCCGCTACATCATCGACAGTGTCAACGCGCTGACCGAACGCGTCGGCGCGCTGGCGCCGCGCTATGGTGCCGATCCCGAAACGGCACGCTTCCAGGCGCTTGTCGCCTGATCCAAGTGGCAGCAGGTCGGCTGGGGGCGGCATCTTGGTGCTTCCCCAGCCCGCCTTGGGCCGCTATGACGGGCAGGAATTAACGGAGCCCGTATTATGACCCAAATCACCCCGCAGCCCGGCATCATGGACATCGCTCTGTATCAGGGCGGAGCCGCCCATGTGACTGGGGTGAGCAACGTTGTGAAACTCTCCTCGAACGAGAACCCGTTCGGGCCCAGCCCCCGCGCGGTCGCCGCGATGCAGGAGGCTGCGGCCAACATGCATCGCTACCCCAGCTCCGACCACGCCTCGCTGCGCCGGGCCATCGGAGAGGTTCACGGATTGGCGCCGGAGCAGATCATCTGCGGCGCTGGCAGCGACGAGATCATTGCCTTCCTGTGCCAGGCCTATGCCGGACCGGGTGACGAGGTGCTGTTCACCGAACACGGGTTCGCCATGTACCGCATCAGCGCTTTGGCGGCGGGCGCGACCCCGGTCGAGGTGCCCGAGCGCGAGCGCGTCACCGATGTCGACGCGCTGCTGGCGGGGTGTACCGACCGCACCCGGCTGGTCTTCATCGCCAATCCCAACAACCCGACCGGCACCATGATCAGCGCGCGCGAGGTCGCCCGGCTGGCCGATGGCATCCCCGCGGGCGCGCTGCTGGTGCTGGACGGCGCCTATGCCGAATACGTCGAAGGCTTTGACGGCGGTGCCTCGCTGATCGCCGAGCGCAACAACGTGGTGATGACCCGCACCTTCTCCAAGATTTACGGCTTGGGCGGCGCGCGCATCGGCTGGGGTTACGGCCCGCAGGAAATCATCGATGTGTTGAACCGCCTGCGTGGCCCCTTCAATGTCTCCAGCACCGCGCTGGCGGGGGCCGAAGCCGCGGTCCGCGACACTGACTACCTCGACCACTGCCGCGCCGAGAACGCCAAGTGGCGCGGCTGGCTGGCGGATGCGCTGGCCGAACTGGGGGTGCCGTCGGATGTCTCCTGCACCAATTTCATTCTGGCGCGTTTCGGCAGCCAGGCCGAAGCCGAGGCCTGTGACGACTATCTGCAGTCGCAGGGGCTGATCGTGCGCCGGGTGGCGGGCTACAAGCTGCCCAACGCGCTGCGCATCACCATCGGCGACGAAGACGCCTGCCGCCGTCTGGCCGCAGCGGTGAAAACCTTCAAAGAGGGCCGGGCATGAGCACGCAGGTTTACGAGCGCGTCGCGCTGATCGGGCTGGGGCTGATTGCCTCCTCGATGTTCTGGGCGATGAAACGTGCGGGGCTCGCGGGCGAGGTCACAGGTTATGCCCGCAGCAGCGAGACCCGCGACACCGCCCGCCGCATCGGCTTGTGCGACCGGGTCTGCGACACCGCGCGCGAGGCGGTTGCGGATGCCGACCTGGTGGTGCTCTGCGTGCCTGTCGGCGCCATGGGCCCGGTGATGGAAGAGATCGCCCCGGTGCTGAAACCCGGTGCCACTGTTTCGGACGTGGGCTCGGTCAAGCGCCACGTGATCGACGCGGTGCAGCCGCATATCCCCGAAGGCGTGCATTTCGTGCCCGCCCACCCGCTGGCCGGGACCGAGCATTCCGGGCCTGAATCCGGCTTTGCCGAGCTGTTCGACAACCGCTGGTCGCTGCTGGTGCCGGTCGAGGGCACCGATCCCGAGGCCACCGCCCGCCTGCGGGCGCTGTGGGAGGGGATGGGCGCCAATGTCGATGAGATGGACGCAGATCACCACGACCTGGTGCTCGCCGTCACCTCGCATACGCCGCACCTGATCGCCTACACGATGGTGGGCGTCGCTGACGACCTGCGCCGCGTCACCGACAGCGAGGTGATCAAGTACTCCGCCGCGGGGTTCCGCGACTTTACCCGGATTGCGGCCTCGGATCCGACCATGTGGCGCGACGTGTTCCTGACCAACAAGGATGCGACGCTGGAGATCCTCGGCCGCTTCACCGAGGAGCTGTTCGCGCTGCAGCGGGCCATCCGCACCGGCGACGGCGAGCATCTGCACGATTACTTCACCCGCACCCGTGCGATCCGCCGCGGCATCATCGAGGCCGGGCAGGACACCGATGCGCCGGACTTTGGCCGGAGCCTGAAGAAGTGATCCGCGCGGGCGTCCTCCTGGCAGCGCTGCTGCTGGCGCCCGCCACCATCGCAGGGCCGCAGCAGGAGCCCACCGCGCCTGCAACGCAGCTGGCCGCGCTCAGCGTCCCGCGCGGGGTGACCCCCGTGCCGCAATCGCTCGCGCCTCCGCAGGCCACGGAGGTTCTGTTCGGCCGCAAGAAGCGCCGCGAAGGCTCGGTCTGCGGCGATCCCGAGATCAAGGGCGATGACTTTGGCGATGTGGCGGGCAAGCTGCCCGGCTGCGGCGCCAAGGATGCGGTGCAGGTGCGCGAGATTTCCGGCGTGCGTCTCAGCCAGGCCTCCTTGATGACCTGCAGAACGGCGCGCGCGCTGAAGACCTGGATCAACCGCGAGGTGGAGACCGCCTTTGGCCGCCGCAACAAGGTGGTTGGCCTGCGGGTCGCCGCGCATTACGCCTGCCGCACCCGCAACAACCGCCCCGGCGCCAAGATCTCGGAACACGGGCGTGGTCGGGCGATCGACATTTCCGGCTTCACGCTCGAAAGCGGCGAAACCATCACCGTTTTGCATGGCTGGCAAAAGCGCAAGACCCGGCGCAAGCTGAAGAAGATCTGGCGCGCCGCCTGCGGGCCCTTCAGCACCGTGCTGGGGCCAGAGGCCGACCGCTATCACCGCGACCACTTCCACCTGGACGTTGCCCGCCACCGCAACGGCGCCTATTGCCGCTAGGCAGCGCCGGAAGGGGCGGCTCCCGCGCCTGAAGATGCCCTTGCGGGCATATTGCAGCCTTGGGCCCCGCGCGCTGCGCGCGCCGTCCGGCCTGTTGCGCTGCGCGGGCATTTCAGCCGGATGCGCTGCGTGTAAACCATCAGAAGAACATGCTGAGAGGCACCTCAGGGGCAGGTCTGCCCTGACGCGCCATGTCCAGTATGCAGGTAGAAGCCTGTAAAGGGTAAACGGCGCGTCGCGCCGCCGCTGCGCGGCCCTTGACGGGCTGGCGCGCGCGGGCGCTTCAGCGCAGGATCAGGCGCGGCGCGGGGCCGATCGGCAAGGGCCCCAGCATCACCTGGCCGTTCTCAAAGCCCAGCGTCAGGTCCAGATGCTCCGGGTTGCCACCGGACTGCGCCAGCAGACTCAGCACGCGCTCCGCCGTGCGGCGCAACGCGGGCGCAAGCACACCGCTGCGCTCGGCCATCGACAGGATGTCACGCCAGTTTTCCGCCCGCAGGGCGACGCGCCCGTCAGGCCGACCCTGCGCGTCCACGGTCACTGCGCCGTTGGCCTTCAGTCGCAATGCGCCCCAGTGGGCGTCGGCGAACTGCAACTCGATGCGGCGCGGCTGCGGGCGTCTCTCCTCCAGGGCGCTGCGGTCCCAGGCGCGGTCGAACGCCACCGTCATCTCCAGCGTCAGCGTCTCCAGCGCCTCCGGCAGGTCGGGCCCGGCGGCCAGGCGCCGCCGCCAATGCTCTCCCGGTACCAGGCCATCGGCCCTTGCCCGCAGCTGATAGGTCTCGGGGGTGTCGGTTTGCACCATGCCGATGTCCAGGGTCCGGGCGGCCAGCGCGATGTCTTCGCCCATCGTGACCTGCCAGCGCCCGGCGGTCAGCTCCAGCGCTTCGATGGTGAGGGCGGTGCCAGGCGCCAGCCGCAGGTCCGCCTGCAGCTCCTGCGCGGCGATCACCGCCGTCTGGTCCAGATAGGACAGACGTTGCTGCGTTGCCGGAAAGCGCAGCGTCATCGCGCCGGGCCAGAGCGCCGGGCTGTCCAGCTCCAGCCAGTCGGCCCGCCAGGCAAGGCCGGTGCCCGGATCGGCCAGCGCGGGCTGAGCCAGCCGGGTGCGGTGGCGCCACGGGTAGCCCTCGGTGTTCAGCGCTGCGACATCTGCCTGCCAGCCCTGCGCGCGCCGGTCCTCGAACCAGGCGGCCACCCCCGCACGCAGACCCCAGCCAGCAACGGCCCAATACAGGCTCCAAAGCAGCAAACCGGTCAGCAGCAGTTTCACCAGGCGCATGGGATAGCCTCTTTTGTCCGGGGTGGGATTGCTGTTTATAGGGGGAGAGCAGAAAGGGCCAGACAGCATGACAATGTGGGTATTCGGTTACGGATCTCTCCTGTGGAACCCGGGGTTCCCGGTGGCGCGTCGCGAGGTGGCGGTGCTGCACGGCTATGCGCGATCCTTCTGCATGAGCTCGGTCCACCATCGCGGCACGGAGGAGCGACCGGGGCTGGTGCTGGCCCTGGACGAGGTGAAGGGCGCTCATTGCAAGGGGCTGGCGATGGCCGTGGAAGCCGGACATGAGGCGCAGACGCTTGATTACCTGCGCGAGCGGGAGCTGATTTCCTCGGCCTACGTGGAGCGCAACCTCGAGGTTGAGCTGACGGACGGGCGCAAGGTCACCGCGGTGACCTATGTGATCGACCCCGATCACGTGCAGTATTGCGGCGGCATGGGGCTGGAGGAACAGGCCCAGATCATCGCCCATGCGGTCGGCGGGCGGGGGCCGAACACCGAGTATCTCTACAACACCGCCGATCACCTCTCCGAAATCGGCCTGCATGACGTCGATCTCGACTGGCTGGCCCGACGGGTGCGGGAAATCACCGCATAAAGCCTTGGCGCTGCAAGCTCTTTGCTTATAGGCTGCAAGCGAAGCAAGAGCAGGCAATCGGTCAGGACCTAGGACTATGGCGCAGCCAGACCGCAAGACGCGGCCGCAATTTTCACAGCCGGTGCGGCAGATCATCATGATGCTGATCGCGCTGGGGCTCTCGGGATTCGGCGCTTTCGTCGCCCTGCCACGGGTGCTGCCGGTGTTCGAGGCGAACCCCTGGCTCAACGGCTTTATCGTCTTTGTCTTCGTGATCGGGGTGCTGGCCTGTTTCTGGCAGGTGGTGCAGCTTATCGGCTCGGTGCGCTGGATCGAGCGCTTTGCCGCCGGCGACAGTCAGGAACACCGTCGCCCGCCCTCGATGCTGGCGCCGCTGGCGTCGCTCCTCGGCTCGCGCTCGGCGCGGATGCAGCTGGGCTCGACCTCGACGCGCTCCATCCTCGACTCGGTCGCCAGCCGCATCGACGAAGATCGAGAGATCACCCGATACATCGTCAACCTTCTGATTTTCCTTGGCCTTCTCGGCACTTTCTACGGCCTCGCCACCACCGTTCCCGCCGTTGTGGACACCATTCGCAGCCTCGCCCCGCAGGAGGGCGAAGAAGGCCTGTCGGTCTTCAATCGCCTGATGACCGGGCTGGAGGCGCAGCTGGGCGGCATGGGCGTGGCTTTTGCCTCCTCGCTTCTGGGTCTTGCCGGTTCGCTGATCGTGGGGCTGCTGGAGCTGTTCGCGGGCCACGGGCAGAACCGCTTTTACCGCGAGCTGGAGGAATGGCTGTCCTCGATCACCCGTGTGAGCTTTGCCTCGGGCGAGGAGGGGGCGGGCGACAGCAATGTGGTGTCGCAGGTGCTGGACACGATGGCCGAACAGATGGACGCGCTGCAGGCGATGTTTGCCGAGACCTCCGAAGGGCGCGCGGCGGTGGACCGGAAGCTGGGCGAACTGGTGGAGACCATCCAGGAGATGAACCGCCGCCAGGAGCAGACCGGCACCATCACCGCGGCACTGGACCGCGTCGCCGTGGGGCAGGAGGCCCTGACCGAAATCCTGCGCGCCCAGGGCGAACAGGGCGGCATTGACGCCGAAAGCCGCATGCGTCTGCGCTCGATCGACGTGCAGATGCTGCGCATTCTCGAGGAAATCTCGGCCGGGCGGCAGGAAAGCCTGGCGGAGCTGCGCAAGGACATCGACCTGATGATCAAGGCCTTTGCCCGCCCGCGTGGCCTGTCGCGCGGTGGCGTGTCCGACCGCAGCGCGGGGGACTGATCCATGGCCCTCTCGCGGCGCACAGGGCAACGGTTCCAGGCCTCGATCTGGCCCGGCTTCGTCGACGCGATGACCGGGCTGTTGCTGGTGCTGATGTTCGTGCTGACCATTTTCATGGTTGTGCAATTCGTGCTGCGCGAGACGATCACCGGCCAGGAAAGCCAGTTGGATGAACTGTCGGCAGAGGTGAGCGCGCTGGCTGCCGCGCTGGGGCTGGAAGAGCGCGAAAATCGCCGCCTGCAGGCGCGGATGGGGGCGCTGACCTCGACCCTGAACACCGCGCAGTCGGATCTGGAAGAGGCAGAGGGGCGGATCGCGGCACTGACTGCCGAGCGTGACCGCCAGGCGGATGCGCTGGCCGAGGCCGAAACCCGCATCACCAGCTTCGAGGCGCAGGTGGCCGCGCTGATCGCCAGCCGCGACGCGGCGCAGGCGCGGATCGCGGATCTCAGTGCCGAACGCGACAGTCTGGAAGCCGCCCGCGATGAGCTGCTGAGCGAACAGGAGGCTCTCAACCTCGCGCTGGCTCAGGCCCGCGACGAACTTGATGCCGAGGCCGAGGCGGCACGACGCGCTGCTGCCGAGCGGGAGGCGATGGAGGCGCTGATCGCGTCCCTCGAAGAGGAGGGGACCCAGCAATCCCAGCAGATCAGCAGCTTGCAGGAGCAGCTTGACGCCGCCGACTCCGCCCGCCTGCTGGAAGCTGCCGCCGCCGAAGCCCTGCGCGAGAAACTGCAGGATGCCGATGCCGAGCTGACCGCCATGACCCTGGCGCTGGAGGCGCAGCGGCAGGAGGCCGAGGACACGCTGACGCTGCTGGCAGCCTCCGAGGCGGCGAAGAAGCAGCTCGATGCGCAACTGGCCGAGCTTGAGGCCGCCCGCGCCGCCGCCGACAAGGAAACCGCAGAGCTGGCAGCCGAACTGGCCGAAGCCAAGGCGGCGCTGTCGGTGGCCGAGGCCAGCGCGGATGAGCTGGACGTGCTGCGTCAGCGCCTGCTGAATGCGGTGGCGGCGCAGGAGTCGGCCGAAGCGCGCGCCGCCGAAGAGTTGAGCCGCGCCGAGGAGCGCGCGGCGCTTCTGGCGCAGGCGCGGGAAACCCTGGCACAGCAAAAGGCGGTGTCCGAGGACGCCCGTCGCGAGACTGCGCTGCTCAATCAGCAGGTTGCGGCGCTGCGCGAACAGCTGGGCAGCCTGCAGGCCTTGCTGGATGATTACGAGGCCCGCGACGCTGCGCAGCAGGTGCAGTTGCAGAACCTGGGCCAGGACCTGAACGCAGCCCTAGCCCGCGCCGCCTCCGAGGAGCGCAAGCGGCGGCTGTTGGAAGAGGCAGAGCGCAAACGGCTGGAGGCCGAGGCGGCAGCCCTTGCCGACAGGGCGCAGGATCTGGAGCGCTACCGCTCGGAGTTCTTTGGTCGTCTGCGCGACCTTCTGGGCAACCAGGAAGGGGTGCAGATCCAGGGCGACCGCTTTGTCTTTGCCTCCGAGGTGCTGTTTGCGCCCGGCAGCGCCACGCTGTCGCCGGAAGGCAAGGTCGAGATCGCCAAGGTTGTGTCGATCCTGCAGAGCGTGGTGTCCGCGATCCCGCCTGAAATCAACTGGATCATCCGCGTTGACGGGCACACCGATGACACGCCGCTGGGCGCCCATCCGAAATTCTCCGATAACTGGGAGCTGAGCCAAGGGCGGGCGCTGTCGGTGGTGCGCTACATGGTCGAAGCGTTGGGAGTGCCGCCCTCGCGGCTCGCGGCCAACGGGTTTGGGGAGTACCAGCCGGTCAATACCGCCGACACGCCGGAGGCCCGCGCGCAGAACCGCCGGATCGAGTTGAAATTCACCGAGAAGTAAGCCGCCCTCGACCGCCAGGGGCATGCCGATGCAACGGCATTGGAGGTCGGCATCCGGTATTGAGGGGGCAACCGGGAGGTTGCGCGCCCAGGCGATGCCGCGCCCGGTATGCGGCGCGTGCCCGGGTGCAACCCGCTTCACCATTGGAGACAGACTGCTCCCTGCGGAGACAGATCACTAGTTACACACGGGTTGCGGCCCCACCGGGCAGCAGGGCCTCTCTAGATCTATTGCTGGGAGCGATGAAATCAAATCCGGCAGCTTGCCAGCAGGGGACGGTGGGGGCGAAGGGCTCCCGCCAGGCGCAGCCGCCCCGGAGGGGCGGTTTGCCTGTTGGGCCGGGCTGCCGCCGGGGCTTGCGCCCCGGCGGCAGCGGTCGTGGCTGGGGCGAGGGCATGGCGCAGGGCGAGGGCGGATCAGCGGGCCGGGATCGTCATGCTGTGGCTGTAACTGTGGACCAGCTGCCCATCACGCAGCAGGCGCGCAGTGCCGGTATAGGTGCCGTCTGGCCAGCGATCCCGCCGTAACCGCCGTCCGGCGGCGCGGAAGAACTGGGCCTGGTTGCGGTCCAGGACGGTACTGTCGGACACCAGCGCGCCGTCGGGGCCGGTCACCGTCAGCTCCAGTTGGTCGCCTGCGCGGCCGCCATAGGCATAGGCCCAGAACACCAGTGCGGGCGCTTGGGCATCCAGCGGTGTCTCGTCGGCGTGGCCTTGCTTGATTGTGTCATAGGCGGGCACCGCCGTGCTGAAGCCCGCGCCAAGCAGCCCGCCGGGCTGATAGGGCGGCGGGGGACCTGCCCAAAGTGTGTCCTTCGCCGGGGCACCGCAGCGATCCGCGGAGTGGGGCGCAAACGGGTCCACCACCGCACCGTCCCGGCGCACCGATAGGTGCAGATGCGGGAACTGGCTCTTGCCGGACAGCCCCACTTCGCCCAGCACATCGCCAGCGCGCACCTGCGCGCCGGTTTCCACCCGGATCGAGCCGCGTTTCATGTGGCAATACTGGGTCTCCCACCCGCCCGCATGGCGCAGGACCACCCCGTTGCCGCATTCACGGCCCTTGATTGCCGCGGCATTGGCGTCGGTGGCATAGGCGTCCGGCATTGCATCGCGGGTGCCGCGCACCACACCGTCGGCGGCGGCGCGCACCGCAACGCCCGCTTCCATGTCCGTCAGGTAGGGCAGGGCAAAATCGGTGCCCTTGTGCCCCTCGTAGCTGAGCGTTCCGCAGGTGAAATCCGTGGCGCCCGGTCCCGGATCATGGTCGACGAACTGCTGGATATGGCAGTCTTCGCCCAGGGTGCAGTCCAAGGGGAACTGCAAACGAAAATCGCTCGCCGCGACGGGCGCGGCGAGCGAGACTGTTGCGATCAATGCCGCAAGGCGCATTATTCAGCGGTCAGCAGCGGCGGCTTGTCACCAGAGATACGCGGCTTGCCCGGGCCTTCGAGGCGCAGCTCCAGCTTGCCGTCCTTGATGCCGACCTGCACCACGCCGCCCTTGGTCAGCTTGCCGAACAGCAACTCCTCGGCCAGCGGCTTCTTGATGTGTTCCTGAATGACACGGCCCAGGGGGCGCGCGCCCATGCGGTCGTCGTAGCCCTTGTCGGCCAGCCATTCGGCGGCCTTGCGGGTCAGCTCGATCGAGACGTTGCGGTCCATCAGCTGGGCCTCCAGCTGGAGGACGAACTTCTCGACCACCTGCAGGATCACCTCCTTGCCCAGCGGCGCGAAGGAGATCACCGCGTCCAGACGGTTGCGGAACTCCGGCGTGAAGGTGCGCTCGATGGCGGCGGTGTCCTCGCCCTCGCGGCGGTCGCGGCCGAAACCGATCGCCGCCTTTGCCATGTCCGACGCACCGGCGTTGGAGGTCATGATCAGGATCACGTTGCGGAAGTTGACCGTGCGGCCGTTGTGGTCGGTCAGCTGGCCGTTGTCCATCACCTGCAACAGGATGTTGTAGACGTCCGGATGCGCCTTCTCGATCTCATCCAGCAGCAGCACGCAGTGCGGATGCTGGTCGACGCCGTCGGTCAGCAGGCCACCCTGGTCAAAGCCGACATAGCCCGGAGGCGCGCCGATCAGGCGGGAGACCGCGTGTTTCTCCATGTACTCGGACATATCAAACCGCAGGAGTTCCACACCCAGCTGATCCGCCAGCTGTTTCGCGACCTCGGTCTTGCCGACACCGGTGGGGCCCGCAAACAGGTAGTTGCCGATGGGCTTTTCCGGTTCGCGCAGGCCGGCACGGGCCAGCTTGATGGCGCTGGACAGGGCGGTGATCGCATCATCCTGGCCGAAGACCACGCGTTTCAGCGACTTCTCCAGATCCTTCAGCACCTCGGCATCGTCTTTCGAGACATTCTTGGGCGGAATGCGGGCGATCTTGGCGACCACCGCCTCGATCTCTTTCACGCCGATGGTCTTGCGGCGCTTGCTCTCGATCACCAGATGCTGCGCGGCGCCGGCTTCGTCGATCACGTCGATGGCCTTGTCCGGCAGCTTGCGGTCGTTGATGTAGCGCGCCGACAGCTCCACCGCGGTCTTGATCGCGTCCGAGGTGAACTTGATGCCGTGGTGCTCCTCGAAATAGGGCTTCAGCCCTTTCAGGATCTCGATGGAGTCTTCCACCGTCGGCTCGTTCACGTCGATCTTCTGGAACCGGCGGGACAGCGCGCGGTCCTTCTCGAAATGCTGGCGGAACTCCTTGTAGGTGGTGGAGCCCATGGTGCGCAGCTTGCCGCCCTGCAGGGCAGGCTTCAGCAGGTTGGAGGCGTCCATCGCGCCGCCCGAGGTCGCGCCCGCACCGATCACGGTGTGGATCTCGTCGATGAACAGCACCGCATCCGGGTGGTCTTCCAGCTCGGTGACAACGGCCTTCAGGCGCTCCTCGAAATCGCCGCGGTAGCGGGTACCGGCCAGCAGCGCGCCCATGTCGAGCGAGTAGATGGTCGTTTCAGACAGCACTTCCGGCACTTCGCCGTTGACGATCTTGCGCGCCAGCCCCTCGGCGATGGCGGTCTTGCCGACGCCGGGGTCGCCCACCAGCAGCGGGTTGTTCTTGCGCCGGCGGCACAGCACCTGGATGCAGCGCTCCACCTCGTGGTCGCGACCGATCAGCGGGTCGATATCGCCTTCGCGGGATTTCGCGTTCAGGTCGACACAGTATTTCGCCAGCGCGGATTCCTTCTTTTCCCCTTCGGGCGTGGTCGCCAGGCCTTCTTCTTCCTGCTCGGTGGCGCCGGTCACCGGGCGCGATTCACCGTAGGCGGGATCCTTGGCCACCCCGTGGGCGATGAAGTTCACCGCGTCGTAACGGGTCATCTCCTGGTCCTGCAGGAAGTAGGCGGCGTCGCTTTCGCGTTCGGCGAAGATGGCGACCAGCACATTGGCCCCCGTCACTTCGGTCCGGCCGGAGCTTTGGACGTGGATGGCCGCGCGCTGGATCACCCGTTGGAAGGCGGCGGTGGGCACCGCCTCGGAGCCGTCCACATCGGTGACCAGATTGGCCAGATCTTCATCCACGAATTCCACCAGCGCGGATCGCAATTCGCCGAGGTCGACACTGCAGGCGCGCATCACGCGGGCGGCGTCGGGCTCGTCGATCAGGGCCAGAAGCAGATGTTCCAGGGTTGCGAATTCATGACGGCGTTCATTCGCCAGCGCCAGCGCTGCGTGAATGGCCTGTTCCAGGGTGCTCGAGAATGAAGGCACGGGCGTGCTCCTCTGATCTTGGGTTGGCCGGTGGAGAGGTATTAACCAACTCCTCAGTTCAACCATGTGCTTATAAGGTTAGAGTTTGGTTGATAGCGCGCCGGCTTCAAGGTCTTTTCTTCATTTTGCGGTCACATTTATTTTGGTCCTGTTGCAGCCGGATACCGCCGCGGGGGATCAGAAATTGTCCTTGCGTTTGCGGACCTCGGCAAAAACCTCAACGTCTTCAGCATCTTCCATGCGCAACGCGGCGCGGATCGCCGGGTCGTGCGGGCGCAGGAAGGGATTGGTGTCAAGCTCAAGCTGCAGCGAGGCAGGCACCGTGGGGCGGCCTGCGGCGCGGGTCGAGGCGATATCGCGCAGGCGCTCTTGCAAGGCGGGGTTGTCCGCATCGATGGTGGCGGCAAAGGCGCCGTTGGACTGGGTGTATTCATGGCCCGAATAAACCATGGTCTGCGGGGGCAGACCCGCCAGCCGCGACAGGCTGGCCCACATCTGCTGGGGCGTGCCTTCGAACAGCCGCCCGCATCCCAGCGCCATCAGGCTGTCGGCGGTGAACACCGCCTCGGCACCGGGCAGGTAAAAGGCGATGTGGCCGACCGTGTGACCGGAGACATCCATCACCAGAACCTCCTCCCCCAGCAGCGAGAAGCGCTCGCCGTCGGCAACCGCCTGGTCCAGTGGCGGCAGCCGGTGGGCGTCAGCCGCGGCGCCGATCACCCTGGCGCCATAGGCGTCGCGCAGGTCGGCCACGCCGTCCACGTGGTCCCAGTGGTGGTGGGTCAGCAGGATCCAGTCCAGCCCCCAGCCACGCTCCGAAAGGGCGGCCTTGATCGCGCCTGCCTCGGGTGCATCCACCAGTGCGGTCTCGCCCGAAGCCGGATTATGGATCAAATAAGCATAGTTATCCGACAGGCAGGGCAGGGTGATGATCTCAAGAGGCATGGTCATTCGCCTTTACATTGCTAAACTGAGTCCAGATTGGCCGAAGCAACAGGCGCCCGCAATGCATCTTGATGTCCAGGATCTGAGGAACTTCTACTACCGCAGCACGCTGGGCCGGGCCGCGCAGGCCTCGATCCGTGGCCGCTTGACCCAGCTCTGGCCCGAGGCCGCGGGGTTGACGGTGGCGGGCTTCGGATTCGCGGCCCCGCTTCTGCGGCCCTACCTGTCCGAGGCCCGACGGGTGATGGCGCTGATGCCGGGGCCGCAGGGGGTCATGCAATGGCCCGCGGGCCAGCCCAATGTCTCGGTCCTGTGCGAGGAAACCAGCTGGCCGGTGGAGACCGGGCGGATCGATCGGCTGGTGCTGCTGCACGGGCTGGAAACCTCCGAGCGGCCCGCCCGGCTGCTCGAGGAATGCAGCCGGGTTCTGGGGCCGGGCGGCAGGGCCATCTTCATCGTGCCCAACCGGGCCGGTCTGTGGGCCCGGTCGGACCTGACCCCCTTTGGCTTTGGACGCCCCTACACGCTGCGTCAGCTGGAAGGTCAGCTGCGCGAGCATGAATTCACCATCGAGCGCCACACGGCCGCGCTGTACCGGCTGCCCAGTCACAAGCGGTTCTGGCTGAAAACCGGCGCCATGTTCGAGCGCATGGGGGATCGGCTGCCCGCGATGCTGGCGGGGGGCGTGTTCATGGTGGAAGTCAGCAAGCAGACGCATCCGCAGAAGGGCCACATGATCCGTCCGCGCACCCCCAACCCCATCCGGGTGCTGGAGGGGCTGTCAAACCCGCTGACCGAACCGGCCTGAGCCCCCGCCCGGGCGTCCGCGGGCAGGCGTTTTGCGGCCGATTTGGTTTTTCCGAATTGACGCCCCGCGGCTGCGGCGCTCAGATGCGGCTGCAAACGCGGTGCTGGTGTAACAATTTTGCCGTGGATTCGGGCTTTCGGAATCGCCAATTTGCGCGCTTCTGGTGCAGTTTTTGTGGATTATATTGCGGTCAAAGGGCCGCACTCGTCGCAAGTGTTTGAAATGACGGGGAACTCGCATTCTTTCAATACCGTTATAGACAGTTGATAGGTCGCATCCGCTCTGCTAGACCCACGCTGATTTCAACGCCCCGCTGCCTAGGGCGGGCTGACTCACGCCCCCGGACGCCGCCTGTTGCCAGGTATGCCAACCGGGGCCAAAAACATATCGGAAGGGTGGACGTGTCCGAACCAGCTTCGATTTCTGCAGGCATTGCTGCGCGCTATGCCACTGCGGTGTTCGACATCGCGGAAGAGAACAAGGCGCTCGACAGCCTTGAATCCAGCATCAATGATCTGGCAGCCGCGCTGGCTGACAGCGACGACCTCAATGGCCTGATCCGCTCGCCGCTCGTCTCGCGCGAGGAGCAGGGCGCCGCAATCACCGCGGTCGCGGACAAGATGGGGCTGGACCCCGTCCTGCGCAATACCCTGGCGCTGATGGCGGACAAACGCCGTCTGCACGTGCTGCCCGCGCTGATCGACGCGCTGCGCGCCCGCCTGGCCGAAGCCCGTGGTGAAGTCACTGCCGAAGTGACCTCCGCCAAGGCGCTGACCAAGACCCAGAGCGAAAAGCTGGCCAAGACTCTGGCCGAGCGCGTGGGCAAGAAAGTCACTATCAATGCCACCGTCGATGCCTCCATCATCGGCGGTCTTGTCGTTAAAGTGGGCTCGAAGATGATCGACAGCTCGATCCGCTCCAAGCTCAACTCCCTACAGAATGCAATGAAAGAGGTCGGATAAATGGGTATCCAAGCAGCAGAGATTTCTGCGATCCTTAAAGACCAGATCAAGAATTATGGTCAAGAAGCAGAAGTGGCAGAAATCGGCCGCGTGCTGTCCGTTGGGGACGGTATCGCGCGCGTTTACGGCCTCGACAACGTCCAGGCCGGCGAAATGGTCGAATTCCCGGGCGGCGTCATGGGGATGGCGCTGAACCTCGAAGCCGACAACGTCGGTATCGTGATCTTCGGCTCCGACCGCGACATTAAAGAAGGTGACACCGTCAAGCGCACCAACTCCATCGTGGACGTGCCGGTGGGCAACGGCCTGCTGGGCCGCGTTGTCGACGGTCTGGGCAACCCGCTGGACGGCAAGGGTCCGATCACCGACGTCACCCGCGGCATCGCCGACGTGAAGGCGCCGGGCATCATCCCGCGTAAGTCGGTGCACGAGCCGATGGCAACCGGCCTGAAATCCGTTGATGCGATGATCCCCGTTGGCCGTGGCCAGCGTGAGCTGATCATCGGCGACCGTCAGACCGGTAAGACCGCGATCGCGCTCGACACCATACTGAACCAGAAATCCTACAACGACGCCGCTGGCGACGACGAGTCCAAGAAGCTGTACTGCGTCTACGTTGCTGTGGGCCAGAAGCGTTCGACCGTTGCCCAGCTGGTGAAGAAGCTGGAAGAGACCGGCGCGATGGAATACTCCATCGTCGTGGCCGCAACCGCGTCCGACCCGGCACCGCTGCAGTTCCTGGCTCCCTACGCCGCGACCGCGATGGCGGAATTCTTCCGCGACAACGGCCGTCACGCGCTGATCATCTATGATGACCTGTCCAAGCAGGCCGTGGCCTACCGCCAGATGTCGCTGCTGCTGCGCCGTCCGCCGGGCCGTGAAGCCTATCCGGGTGACGTTTTCTACCTGCACTCCCGCCTGCTGGAGCGTTCGGCAAAGCTGAACGAGGACTTTGGTGGTGGCTCGCTGACCGCGCTGCCGATCATCGAAACCCAGGGCGGCGACGTGTCCGCGTTTATTCCGACCAACGTGATCTCGATCACCGACGGTCAGATCTTCCTGGAAACCGAACTGTTCTACCAGGGCATCCGCCCCGCCGTGAACACCGGTCTGTCGGTGTCGCGCGTTGGCTCCTCGGCCCAGACCAAGGCGATGTCCTCGGTTGCCGGTCCGGTGAAACTGTCGCTGGCCCAGTACCGCGAGATGGCGGCCTTTGCCCAGTTCGGCTCCGACCTGGATGCCGCCACCCAGCAGCTGCTGAACCGTGGTGCGCGTCTGACCGAGCTGATGAAGCAGCCGCAGTACTCGCCGCTGACCAACGCGGAAATCGTCTGCGTCATCTTCGCCGGCACCAACGGTTACCTCGACAAGGTCGACGTCAAGGACGTGGGTCGCTACGAGGCTGGCCTGCTGAGCCACCTGCGCGGCAAACACGCCGACCTGCTCGCCGACATCACCAACAACGACCGCAAGGTGAAAGGTGAGCTGGCTGACAAGATCAAGGCTGCGCTGGACGAGTTCGCCGCTAGCTTCGCTTAAGGGGAGGATGAGGCTATGCCGAATCTCAAGGACCTTAAAAACAGGATCGCGTCGGTCAAATCGACCCGCAAGATCACCAAAGCCATGCAGATGGTGGCCGCGGCGAAACTTCGCCGCGCCCAGGAGGCTGCCGAGGAATCCCGCCCCTACGCCAAGCGCTTCAATGCCGTGATGGCGGGGCTGGCGGCCTCGGTCGGTGGCAGCGACACCGCGCCCAAGCTGCTTCGCGGCACGGGCTCGGATCAGGTGCAGCTGCTGGTCGTGATGACCGCAGAGCGCGGCCTGTGCGGCGGCTTCAACTCGAACATTGCCAAGCTCGCGCGCCAGAAGGCGCACGAGCTGAAGGCCGCGGGCAAGACGGTCAAGATCCTGACCGTCGGCAAGAAGGGCCGTGACGCCCTGAAGCGCGACTTTGGCGATGACTTCATCGGCCATGTGGACTTGAGCGAGGTCAAGCGGGTTGGTTACGCCAACGCGCAGGAGATCGCCAAGGGGATCCTCACCCGCTTTGACGCAGGTGAATTCGATGTTGCCACGATCTTCTACGCGGAGTTCGTCAACGTCGTGACCCAGATCCCGACCGCACAGCAGATCATTCCGGCCTCCTTCGAGGCGGCGGAAGGGGACGGCGCGAGCGCGCTGTATGACTACGAACCCAGCGAAGAGCAGATCCTTGCCGACCTGCTGCCCCGCGGCGTGGCGACCCAGATCTTCTCGGCCCTGCTGGAAAACGGTGCATCCGAACAGGGTGCCCGGATGAGCGCGATGGACAACGCGACCCGCAACGCGGGCGAGATGATCGACAAGCTGACCATCGAGTTCAACCGGTCGCGCCAAGCCGTGATCACCAATGAGCTGATTGAAATCATTTCGGGCGCTGAGGCGCTCTAAGAGACAACCGGAGACCAACAAATGGCACAAGCAAAAGGCAAGGTGACTCAGATCATCGGCGCCGTTGTGGACGTCCAGTTCGACGACCACCTGCCCGCAATTCTGAACGCGCTGCACACCGAGAACGACGGCAAGACCCTCGTCCTCGAAGTGGCGCAGCACCTCGGCGAAAACACCGTCCGCACCATCGCGATGGACGCGACCGAAGGTCTGGTCCGCGGTCAGGAAGTGACCGACACCGGCGCGCCGATCTCGATCCCGGTGGGCAACGCCACCCTGGGCCGCATCCTGAACGTCGTCGGCGAGCCGGTTGACGAAAAGGGGCCGGTCAACGCCGCGGAAACCCGTGCGATCCACCAGCCCGCACCGGAATTCAACGACCAGTCCACCGAATCCGAGATCCTGGTGACCGGCATCAAGGTGATCGACCTGCTGGCGCCCTACGCCAAGGGCGGCAAGATCGGCCTGTTCGGCGGCGCCGGCGTGGGCAAGACCGTTCTCATCATGGAACTGATCAACAACATCGCCAAGGTGCACTCGGGCTACTCCGTGTTCGCCGGTGTTGGTGAGCGGACCCGTGAAGGTAACGACCTGTACTGGGAAATGATCGAATCCAACGTGATCAAGCCGGACAACCTGGAAGAATCCCAGGTGGCCCTGGTCTACGGTCAGATGAACGAGCCTCCGGGAGCCCGTGCCCGTGTTGCGCTGACCGGCCTGACCCTGGCCGAGCAGTTCCGCGACCAGTCCGGTACCGACGTTCTGTTCTTCGTGGACAACATCTTCCGCTTCACCCAGGCGGGTTCCGAGGTTTCGGCTCTGCTCGGCCGTATTCCTTCGGCGGTGGGCTACCAGCCGACCCTGGCAACCGACATGGGTGCGATGCAGGAGCGTATTACCTCCACCAAGAACGGCTCGATCACCTCGATCCAGGCCGTCTACGTTCCCGCGGACGACCTTACCGACCCGGCACCGGCAACCACCTTTGCCCACCTGGACGCAACCACCGTTCTCAACCGCGCGATCTCGGAACTCGGCATCTACCCCGCCGTGGACCCGCTCGACTCCTCCTCGCGCCTGATGGACCCGCAGATCGTTGGCGAAGAGCACTACAAAGTGGCGACCGACGTTCAGCAGATCCTTCAGCGCTACAAGTCGCTGCAGGACATCATCGCGATCCTCGGCATGGACGAACTGTCGGAAGAGGACAAGCTGACCGTTGCGCGTGCGCGTAAGATCCAGCGTTTCCTGTCCCAGCCGTTCGACGTGGCAAAGGTCTTCACCGGTTCCGACGGTGTCCAGGTTTCCCTGGAAGACACCATCGCCTCGTTCAAGGCGGTTGTGGCCGGCGAATACGACCACCTGCCCGAAGGCGCCTTCTACATGGTTGGCGGCATCGACGAAGTGATCGCCAAAGCCGAGAAGATGGCTGCGGAAGCCGCCTAAGAATGGATTTTCCCCCGCGCCCTTTGCCGGGGGCGGGGGAACCCTGAAAGGAGGCCCAAATGGCACAAACGATGCAATTCGACCTCGTGAGCCCCGAGCGGAGCCTGGCTTCGCAGCAGGCAAGCGCGGTTCTGATCCCCGGAGCCGAGGGTGACATGACGGCGATGCCTCAGCATGCGCCGACCATCACCACCCTGCGCCCCGGCGTGCTGAAGGTCGAAAGCCCGGAAGGCAACTCGGAGTATCTGGTGACCGGCGGTTTCGCCGAAATCGCGGGCGACAGCCTGTCGGTTCTGGCCGAACGTGCGATCCCGATGAACGAACTGACCCGCGAGCAGCTCGATGCGCTGATCGAAGAAGCCCGCGAGATGTACAAAACCGCGAAAGAAGAAGACCAGCCCCACGGCCTGGTCGAGGACGCAGCCAAGCTGCTCGCCGACATGGAAGCCCTGGGCACCCATATGGCGATCTGATCCTCCCGCGGATTGGACGATCTTGAAACCGGCTCCCGAAAGGGGGCCGGTTTTTTGTTGGCGTTTGAAAGGGGTTTCTTGGCGCAGGGTACCTATTGGGCTGACGCTGAAACCAGTGTTGCACCCGGGGTCCGGTAATTGTCAGCAAAGCGGAAAAAGGTGAATTCGCGGCGGATGCACCAATGTCGGCTTTGGAAATCAACCAAACTCCTCAAGTCACCTAGTTGGCGGCTTCGACCACTGACACCCACAGTGCAAGCATGTTGCTGTCCTCCATGTGAACCATGCGTCGGTGGAGTTGCTGTTCCCACGGACCCGGCTTTGCTCGTGCGTTACGCAAAGCCTCCTCAAATGCTTCAACCGCTTGCTCTACCTTCCCTAACTGAGAAAGCGCGATCCCTCTTTCCAGTTCGATGCGGCTCCCCTTTGCTCGTTCGAGAGTTGAGAACTTCATCCAAGCACCAGCGGCGAGTGAAATATTGCAGAACCGAAGCTTTTGGGCTCCCTCATAGTGATCCTTCCGGCACGCTCCTGCCATCATCCCTGCGGTCATTCCGCTCAGCCACACGAAAAGAAAGGCACATACAAAGATTGTAGTGGCCCAAGTCTTGAGTTTTGATTTTTGCGTGTCGGTAGACGTTTCCATGCTGCTTGGTATCAAACGCTCAAAATAAGGAAAGGTAATGAAGCGGCATTTCGTGCAAAGTGCAGCATTCGTGAAAATGGGCTCTCTGCCGACTTACGGTGATGAGGCGGCAGGGCTTCAGCAAAACTCCACCAGGACGCTGCTGCCAGACGACACCAGGACGGCCCAAAGACGACCTTCCAGCAGGGCGCAGCGCAGGCTCTGCGGCAGGCGCGAGGGGTTTCCCTAGAGCGGACCTTCGGGTCCGCTCAGCTGACCAGGGCGATGCTGCAATCAGTGCAGAAGTCAGCGAAGCGCAGGAAGTGACCTCTGCAAAGTCGACAGATCTCGCGGCTTTGCGGGCGACCCATGCCGCAGGCGCAATAAGAAGAGCTGACCTTCGCTGCAGGTGCAGCCGCCGACCACCTTCGAATGTCAGCGGCGGGGGACAAAGTGAGCTTTCGCTGCACGTGCGCCAAGGTCAGCGTCCCTCGCTGGCTATCGGATTCAGCCAATTTTCCGAAGCGTTTGAAGGTCGCAAATCGTTGCGTACCCCATTGCCCTCTTGATACCGGGCAACAGCGCAGCTCCATTCATCGCGAAACTGATTTCTATCAACCCAGCTTCGCCATAAGCGTCTAGGACCTTGGCCCGGGCTTCAGCATCGTCTTGACGTTGGCCCACAACGGCATCTGAGAGGCGAGCAACCGCTTGTAACTCGTCTGACAGTGCTGAGTAGGTTGACTGCAGGATCGCAGTTATAGCATCCCGCGAAACGCCCGCTTTCCTGGCCAGGTTGATTTCTGCTTCGACGCAGGTGCCGCAATCCGCTGCGATTGCCCCCCGAAGACGCGCCGTATGATACGCTTCGGCCGACACGTTTTTGTTTGGATCCAGAAAGGAAAATATCTTTCCATAGCGTACCATCAAACCGAAATCAGTTTTTGCAATCTGATGAGCATAATCTAAGTTGACGCCAGTGCGCTTTTCCCCTGCTGACACCAACAAACCTAAAACTTTTTTCAGCATCCCGTCTCCTCATATCCCTAGAACCTAAAAGCCATAAATGAACCGGACATTGGTTCAAGGTGCGGCATTGTGCAAGAATGGGTTCTCAGCAGCCATCCAATGGCTCCATGGCGCGGCGTCTGCCGCGCTACAGCTGCCCCCCTCCCACTCCCGTGATGCCACCGTAGCGCCACATTCCCTTAACCCGTTCCTCATCAATTTTCTGAAAATTGCCCTGCATGACATTTACCCAATCTGCAGGATTCTCCGTGACCGACTGGACCTCCGGCTATGTCGCCGACATCGACTACACTCACGACTTCCACAGCCAGCTGACCCCGGCGACCCTCGCCTTCTGCGCCACCGCGCAGGGGCATCGGCACGGGCTTGGCCAGCCGCGGCTCAGCTATTGTGAACTCGGCTGCGGGCAGGGGTTCTCGGCCAACCTGCTGGCCGCCGCGAACCCGCATATCGAGTTCCACGCCATGGATTTCAGCCCGGCGCATATCGCCGGTGCGCGCGAACTGGCCCAGCAGGCGGCGCTGGACAACGTCCAGTTCCACGAACGCTGCTTCGCCGATTTTCATCAGGCCGCCGGCCTTCCGGCCAGCTTTGACATCATCGCGCTGCACGGGGTGTTCAGCTGGGTCTCGGCAGAGAACCGCGATCACATCCTGCGCTTCATTGCCGACAGGCTGAAGCCGGGCGGGCTGGTCTATGTCAGCTACAATGCGATGCCGGGCTGGGCCGCGGCCATGCCGCTGCGCCAGCTGCTGCGCAGCCGTGTCGACCAGGGCAGCGGCCCGCTGCCGACCCGCATCCAGGAGGCCATCGGCTGGGCGCGCAAACTGCAGGAGGCCGGTGCCGGTGTCTTTGCCCGCAACCCGCTCGCGGGCAAACGGCTGGCCCACATGCAGAAGATGCCGAAAAACTACCTCGCGCATGAATACTTCAACGCCGACTGGACGCCCTTCTATTTCGAGGACCTGAAGGACGAGATGGGGCAGGCCAAGCTGGATTTCCTTGGCTCCACCAGCCCGCTCGACAACCTGGATGATGTCCGCTTCACCCCCGAGCAGCAGGCGCTCCTTGAGGCAGAGAGCGATCCCTGCCGCCGCGAGGGGCTGCGCGACATGCTGCTGAACGAGCATTTCCGCACCGATGTTTTCGTGAAGGGCAAGCTCGCCCATACCCCGCGCGGCGAAATCGGCGGCTGGTTCGAAACCCCTCTGGCGTTGGTGCGCCCCTATTCCGGCGGCCGGTTGACCTTCCAGCACCGCGGCGCCGAGATCGACCTTGCGCCGGAGCAATATGCCCCGGTCCTGACCGCCCTGTCACAGGCGCCCGCCACGGTGCGCGCGCTTCTGGATCAGGGGGTGTTCGGCAGCATGGACTGGGCCAGCATCCGGCGCATGCTGATGGTGCTCATTGGCTGTGGCTGCCTGGTGCCCTGTCTGCCGCTCGAAGACCTTGAGCGCCGCCGCGACAGCTGCCGCAAGTTCAACCAGGCGGTGTGCAAACGGGCCGAGGACAGCGACACCCTGGGCTTCCTCGCCTCGCCGGTCACCGGCGGCGGGGTGGCGCTGGATCGGCTGGAACAGCTGTTCCTGCTGGCGCTGGACGAAGGCGCGCAGGCGCCGGCCGACTGGGCGGCGCTGGCGTGGCGCATCCTCGCGCCGCAAGGCCAGAGGTTGCAGCACGAGGGCCGGGTGCTGGAAAGCGACGAGGAAAACATCGCACTGCTGAAAGCCCGCGCCGGCAATTTCGCGGCCCGCCGGCTGCCGGTGTTGCGCAGCCTGGGCGTCGCGCCCGCACCACAGCAGGCACCTGCCGCACAGCGCGCCAGCGCCGTCGCCTGACGCCGGTCCGGGGCAGGCCCGCGGTATCCGGGCCTGCCATTAGCAATTTGAAAATCTGTCGTCGCTAGACAGATTTGGCAGACGTATTTCACTGACAGGAACCAACACGTGTCCTTTGAAGATCGCACGCTGGCCCCGCAGGCCAGAGGCCGTGAGGCCGCCTTTGCCCTGGATGAAGTGTTTTTCTCTCGTACGGATAGCCGCGGGGTGATTCTGGCGGGCAACACGGTGTTCAGCCGGGTGTCCAAATTCCCGCTCCAGGAGATGCTGGGCGCTCCGCACAAGCTGGTCCGTCACCCCGACATGCCGCGGGCGGTGTTCCAGCTGATGTGGGACACCATCCGCAACGGCGATACCGTCGGGGCTTATGTCAAGAACAAGGCCAGCGACGGCAGCTACTACTGGGTGTTCGCGGTCATCACCCCCTGTGAGGGGGGCTACCTGTCAGCCCGGATCAAACCGTCCAGCCCGTTGTTGAAGACGATGCAGCAGGAATACGCGCGCCTGCGCCAGGCCGAGCTGAACGAGGGGCTGGACCCCAAGCAGAGCGTCGACCGGCTGCTCGCGCGGCTGCGGGAGATGGGCTATGCCACCTACAGCGATTTTGCAGGCCACGCGCTGGCAGAGGAGTTGGTGGCGCGGGACGCGGGGCTGCATCGCCCGGCAGACGAGCGAATCGTCGAACGGCGCGCCATGTTCGCCACCGCCGAACGGCTGGTGCAGGAAACCGAGGCGCTGGTGCAGGACTTTGAATCGATGCGCACCATCCCGCACAACCTGCGGGTCATCGCCTCGCGTATCGAGCCGGCGGGCGGGCCGGTCACCGTGTTGTCGCAGAACTACAGCGCCATGTCGCGCGAGATGTCCAGCTGGTTCGAGGCGCATGTCTGGGGCAAGGACAGCAATTTCCGCGCGATCAAGGGCACCGTGACCGCGGCCATCTTTGTCGAGGGGCTGGCGCGTATCCTGACCGAATGCGGCCACCAGCTGGAGCAGGAAAACCCGGACGCCGCGGCCACCATCAACATCACGCATGAGCAGGGCATCCTGAAGCAGCTGAAGGGCGTGCAGGTCGAAAAGGCGGGCAGCAGCCTGCGGGATGTGCGCTTCGAGGCCGCCCGCATTCAAAAGGCCTGCATGACGTTGCACCGGCATTTCATGGCGCTGACCACCACGCGGGTGCTGTGCAAGATCGAATGCGCGCGGCTCGGCAACGTGGGCGAGTCGCTGAATTCGATCATCGACGAATTGGGCCTGTTCCAGGACCGGATCTCCGCCCGGCTCGAGGAAATCACCCGGCTCAGCACCGCGCTCAGTGCCGAGGACAGCTGAACGCCGCCGCGCCGCACACCCCGAGACCGCATGTGGCAATTCGGCCAGTTTCAGGGCGCGGGCCCGGTTTGCGCGAATTGTTGCTGATCTTCGCCCGGTGGCGGGCTAAAATACCGGGCGAGTAGGGGGCTGGAACGCGGAATGATAAGACTACGAAATCCCCGCACGGGGATTCTTCAGGGAGATACGGTGGTATTTTCCGACTTCGAAGACGGCGGCGAGATGTGGACCGGCACCGGCCTGCGCGAGCGGCGCTGCAAGGTGGACTTCAGCGAAGGTTTTGCCCGTCCGCCCGCCGTGCAGGTGTCGCCATCCCTCTGGGACATGGACACCAGGGCCGCGATCCGCGCGGAACTGGTGGCCGAGAACATCACCCGCAACGGCTTTGAGATTGTCTTTCGCACCTGGTCCGACAGCCGCGCCGCCAGGTTGCGCGCGGCCTGGATGGCCATCGGCGAGCTGCCTTACGCCGACGACTGGGACGTTGACTAGACCTCTGCCGTAAGGCTGCCTGCACGCAGCAACTTCTGAAACTTGGGACAGTCCAGATGGCTGGGTGCGGGGCAGTCGGCCACGTGGCGCAGCGCATCGCGCAGGGTCGTCAGCTCGTGGATCTGTGCCTCCAGGGCGTCGGCGCGGGCATGCAGTTGATCGCGTGGCAATTCGGGGCGGCCGCCCTCTCCGAACATGCCCGCGATGTCCTTCAACGCGAAGCCGGCCGCCTTTCCCAGCGTGATCAAAGACAGTTGCAGCAGCACTTCCGGCCCGAACTGCCGCCTGAGCCCGTTGCGCCCGCAAGAGGTTATCAGCCCGAGGTCCTCGTAGTACCGCAGCGCCGAAGGGGCCACGCCGGACCGTTCGCTGACCTCGCCGATATCCAGAAGTTTCATCATTGACCTCAAGCTGACTTCAAGTGGCAGGGTGCCAGTCCTGATTGAAATGGACAAGGGGACACCCGGATGAAGACGAGTAATGGCGCGCTCTGGCGCGAGCCACGCGCGATGGCGCTGTTGATGGCGGCCAGCCTTACGGTGATGGCCAATGCCACCATCAGCCCGGCGTTGACCGGCTTGGAACAGGAGTTTGCAGCGCAGCCCGGGGCGGCGGTCCTGGTGCGGCTTCTGGTCACCGCGCCCTCGCTGGCGGTGGTGCTGGTGGCACCGCTGGCGGGATGGCTGACGGATCGTGCAGGGCGTCGGCGGGTGCTTCTGGCCGGGGTCTGGCTGTTCGTGCTCTTCGGTACCGCGGGGGCCTATCTGCCGGAGTTGCGGATGGTTCTGGTCAGCCGCTTTGGCCTCGGGATTGCGGTCGCGCTGATCATGACGGCGCAAACGGCACTGATTGGTGACTATTTCACCGGCCCGCGCCGACAGGCGCTGACCGGCCTGCAAATCTCGGCGCGCAATTTCGGCGGGCTGCTGTTCATCGGCCTGGCGGGCCTGGCTGCCACGGTCTCGCCCCGCCTGCCGTTCCTGATCTACGCTCTGGCCCTGGTCTGCCTTTACACCGTCTGGCACCACGCGCCGGAGCCCGCGCGCAACCGTGCCGAGGGGGACAGACCCCAAGCAGACGCGGCGCACCCGGCCTGGCTGGCGCTGGTGCTGGCGGTATCGGCTCTGCAGATGCTGACCAATGGCCTGTTTTTCCTGATGCCGACACAGTTGCCGTTCTTCTTTCAGGCGCAGGGCTTCGACAGTGCGGCGATGACGGGTGCCGGGCTGGGGCTGCTGTCGCTCTGTGGTGGCATAGCGGCGCTGTTCTACGCCCGGCTGAGGGCGGCGCTGCCGCAGGCGCTGATCTTTGCCCTCGGCTATGCCGCGCTGGCGGTGGGCTTCTGGTGTCTGGCGCAGCAGGGCAGTGCGGCGCTGTCGCTGGCCGGGGCAATGGCGGTGGGCGTCGGCTATGCCACCGTCTCGCCCGGCTTTGTCGCCATCGCGCTGGAGCTCGCCCCCGCCAGCCGCCGCGGCACGGCGGGGGCGATCCTCACCGCCTCGGTGTTCAGCGGCCAGTTCCTGTCGCCGCTGGTCAGTACGCCTGCGATCAGCCAGTGGGGCTATGGCGGCACCTTTGCCGGGGTGGCGGGCGGCGTTGCGCTGCTGTCGGTGGGGGCCGGGGTGGCAGCGCTGCGCCAACACCGCCGTCGCGCTGCCGCCTGATGCGCGGCGGGCAAAGAAAAAGCCCCGCAGGCTGCGGGGCTTTACACGCTTAGGCAAGGCGGACTGTCTTAGCCGCCGTTGCTGTAGAGGCTCTCGTAGATCGGCACCAGCGTCTTGTCCTCGAACAGCGACGACACCGAGGTGCCGTGCCAGATGTTCAGGATCGCCTGGGTGAACAGCGGCGCGGTCGGCAGGATGCGGATGTTGGGCGCGGCAGCCACGGCTTCGGTCGGCTGGATCGAGTCGGTCAGCACCAGCGATTTCATCACCGAGTTGGTCACGCGCTCCACCGCCGGGCCGCTCATCACGCCGTGGGTGATATAGGCGTGCACTTCCTTGGCGCCGTTGTCGAGCAGCACCTGCGCCGCCTTGCACAGCGTGCCGGCGGTGTCGCACATGTCGTCGACGATCAGGCAGATCTTGTCAGTCACATCGCCGATCACGGTCATCTCGGCCACTTCACCGGGCTTCTCGCGGCGCTTGTCGACGATCGACAGCGGCGCGTTGATGCGCTTGGCCAGCTCGCGTGCGCGGGCCACGCCGCCCACGTCCGGCGAAACCACCATCAGGTCTTCCATCTGGTCCTTGAACTGCGCCTTCACGTCCAGCGCGAAGATCGGGCTGGCATAGAGGTTGTCCACCGGGATGTCGAAGAAACCCTGGATCTGCGCCGCGTGCAGGTCCATGGTCAGCACCCGCTCGATACCCGCACCGGTCAGCATGTTGGCCACCAGCTTGGCCGAGATCGGGGTGCGTGCCTTGGTGCGGCGGTCCTGGCGGGCGTAGCCGAAGTAGGGGATCACGGCGGTGATCCGCTGGGCCGAGGAGCGGCGCAGCGCATCGGAGATGATCAGCAGTTCCATCAGGTTGTCATTCGCCGGGTTCGAGGTCGGCTGAATGATGAACATGTCCTCGCCGCGGACGTTTTCATAGACTTCGACGAAGATCTCGCCGTCATTGAAGCGCTCCACGCGCGCATCGACCAGACCCTGGTCAACGCCACGGTGCATGCTCATCCGGCGGGTGATGGCTTGGGCAAGAGGAAGATTGGCGTTCCCAGCAATCAGCTTGGGTTCGTTCAAGGTCGGCATTGGCTGTGATCCCCAGGCAGCAATGGCAATGTGTCAGATTCGTGATATTGAACCCCGCTTATCATGCACTTACCGTCGCGCAAAGTTATTAGCGGGAGAAACAACCAATGGCAGCCGTGGATTTCTACTTCTCAACCCTGTCGCCCTTTACCTATCTGGCCGGCAGGCGCCCGTGGGAGATCGCCGCGCGCCACAGGGTGACGCTCAACCTCAAGCCCCTGGACATCATCGCGCTGTTTCCCCGCACCGGCGGCACCCCGCCCGCGCAGCGCCATCCGGCGCGGCAGGAATACCGGCTGATCGAAATGCAGCGTCAGGCGGCGGCGCTGGGGATGCCGATCAATCTGAAACCGGCCCATTGGCCTACCAATGCCGCACCGTCTTCCTATGCGATCATCGCCGCGCAGGCGGCCGGGGGCGGCGATCTGGCGCAGCTGGTGACCTCGATCCTCAGCGCCTGCTGGGCCGAGGAGAAGGACATCGCCGATGACGCAGTGATCCGCGGTTGTCTCGATGGCGCCGGCTTTGACCCCGCGCTGGCGGACAGCGGGCTCCTGGCCGGCGCGGAAACCTATGCGCAGAACCTCGAGGATGCCGTCACCGCGGGTGTCTTCGGCGCGCCCTTCTGGGTGACGGCGGACGGGGCCCGTTTCTGGGGCCAGGACCGGCTGGCAGATCTGGACGCGCATCTGGCCGGGGGTCAGGCGTGACGGAGCTGCCGCAGGGGATCTTCGCGCGCAGCTTCGGGGAGGGGCCGCGGTCGCTGCTGGCGGTGCATTGTTCGCTCGCCCATTCCGGCGCCTGGCGCGGTCTGGCGGCGGCGATGGAGCGCGAGGTCACGCTGACCGGCTTTGACATGCTCAACCACGGGCGCAGCCCGGACTGGGACGGGCAGGGCAACTACCAGCTGCTGAACACCGAGGCTGGTCTGGCGCTGCTGCAGGACATGGCCGCACGTGACGGTGGGCAAGACACCCCGGTGGACGTGATCGGCCATTCCTTCGGGGCCACGGTGGCGTTGCGCATGGCGATGGCGCGGCCCGACCTGGTGCGCAGCCTGACCCTGATCGAGCCGGTGCTGTTCGCGGTGGCGCGCAGCGACGATCCGGGCCTGCTGGCCGCCATCGAGGCCGAGAGCCTGCCGTTCGACCAGGCCTATGCAGCCGGTGATCTGGAGCGCGCAACGCGGCTGTTCAACCGCCTGTGGGGGCCGGGCCACCCGAAGTGGCCGGACCTGCCCGAGAGCTCGCGGGCGGCGATGATGCGGGCAATGCCGGTGATCCCGGCCAGCCACGCGACCCTCTACGACGACGAGAACGGCACCCTTGCGCCGGGCGCGCTGGACCCGGTGACGATGCCGGTTCAGCTGATCTACGGCAGCAAGAGCCCGGCGGTAATGGCGGTGATTGCCCGCGGGCTCAGCCGACGCCTGCCGCAGGCGCTCTGCGTGGCGATGCCGGGCGCCGGGCACATGCTGCCGGTGACGCATCCGCAGCAGACCGCGGCCCTGTTGCGCCGGTTCTGGAACGGTCGACCGGAGGCCGCGCGCGCGCCTGTGGCACAGACGCCCGAGGCAACCGCGGCCGCAGAGGGCGCGGGCGGGACGGCAGGCGGGACCACGGCCGAGAACAGGGCCGAGGAGGACAGCCGCCAAGACTGAGATGCAGGGTGGTCAGGTTCAGGCGGCGTGTTCGCCTGCAGCGGGGGCGGTTGCGCCTTCCGGTGTTTGACCTACAGCAGCGCCAGCAACGCGTCGATCTGCGCGTCCGGCACCGACCAGTCGCAGACGAACCGCGCGGTCACCAACTCGTCCTCCGCGCCATCCATGCCGCCGTCCCACAGGTGATAGGCGGCACCGGCGTCGAACAGGCGCCGGTGGGTGGCGCGGGGCAGCGCGGCAAAGATCATGTTGGCCTGCACCTTGTGGCTGAATTCGGCCCCGGCCGCGGCCAGACCCTTGGCCAGCCGCGCGGCCTTGGCATTGGCGGCGCGGGCGTTCTCAAGCCACAGATCATCGCTCAGGTAGGCCAGCATCTGCGCCGACAGGTAGCGGTGCTTGGAGAACAGATGCGCGCCGCGCTTGCGGCGGTACTCGAACTCCTCGGCGCGGGCGGGGTCGAACAGCACCACCGCCTCGACGCCGAGGCAGCCGTTCTTGGTGCCGCCAAAGGACAGCGCCTCAACCCCTGCCTTCCAGGTCATCTCGGCGGGCGTGCAGCCCAAGGCCACCAGTGCATTGGCAAAGCGCGCGCCGTCCATATGCACCGGCAGGCCATAGTCCCGCGCCACCGCGCCCAGCTCGTTCAGCTCCGCGACCGAGTAGACCGTGCCGAACTCTGTCACCTGCGACAGCGACACCGGCCCGCGCTTGGGGCCGTGCACGCCGCGGTTTTCCTCGCCCTCCAGCGCGCGGCGCAGATCCTGCGCGGTCATCTTGTCGGCATCGCAGACCGTGGTCAGCTTGGCACCGCCGCTGAAGAACTCCGGCCCGTTGCATTCATCCACGTTGATATGCGCCTGCCGGGTGCAGAACATCGTCTGCCACGGCTGGCACAGCGCCGACAGCGCCAGCACATTGGCGGCGGTGCCGGTGGCCACCAGATAGACCGCCGCCTCGGGGGCCTCGAAGATCTCGCGGATGCGGGCGGTGACCTGTTCCATCTGCGGATCAGCGCCATAGCCCATGGCATAGCCCTGGTTGGCCGCGGCCAGCGCATCCAGGATCTGCTGCGGCACCGGGCCGGAATTGTCAGAGGCGAAATGCATGGCAGTAGCTCCTTGGGAAATCTGGAAAACAAGAACTCAGGTGGGTTCCTCGATGATGTGGTCTTCCCACTCATCCTCGGGTGTTTCGAACTCCGATACCGTCCAGCCGCGCACCGAGACACCGGCCGCGTGCACGCTCTCCGGCGTGCCGGTCAGCAAGGGATGCCACTCGGGCAGCGGCTTGCCCTGCCACAGCAGCCGGTAGGCGCAGGTCTCGGGCATCCAGTAGGCGTGGGTGTCGAGGTTGTCGGGCTTCAGCACGATGCATTCCGGCACGAACTGATGGCGGATCGGATACTGCGAGCAGCGGCAGGTGGCATCGTCCAGCAGGCGGCAGGCGACCCGGGTCAGCGCCACTTCACCGGTCTCCTCGTCCTCCAGCTTGTTGAGGCAGCATTTGCCGCAGCCGTCGCACAGCGCTTCCCATTCCTTCTGGTTCAGCTCGCTCAGCGGCTTCTTTTCCCAGAACCGCGCCGCCAGACCCGCGCGGTCGATCACGTCCTTGCCCCGTTTCATAACGCGGCCAGAATGTCGCGGGCGCGGGCGCAATCGGCATCCATCTGCGCGATCAGCGCGTCCAGCCCGTCGAATTTCAGCTCGGGCCGCAGGAACTCCACCAGCCCCACCGACAGCGTCGCGCCATAAAGGTCGCCCGAGAAATCAAACAGGTAGGTCTCGATATTGGGCACCACGCCGCCGAACATCGGCCGCACCCCGATCGAGGCCGCGCCGTGGTAGCTACCCTTGTGCGGCCCGTCCAGCACATCGACCAGCACCGCATAGACGCCAAAGCGCGGCTGGTGCAGCCCGTCGATCGACATGTTGGCGGTGGGAAAGCCCAGTTCGCGGCCGCGCTGCTCGCCGCCGATCACCACGCCTTCGATGCGGTGCCAATGGCCCAGCATCTCCTTGGCGTCGGCCGGGCGGCCTTCGGTCAGCGCGTTGCGGATCGCGGTGGAGGACACCGCATGTTCGGAATATTCCATCAGCGGCGCGATGGTGACGCCAAAGCCATATTGCGCGCCGAAGCGTTTCAGATCCTCGGCATTGCCCGCGCGCGCCTTGCCAAAGCAGAAGTCGGCCCCGACCACCACGTGCCGCAGCCCCAGCCCCTTGGCGATCACGTCGCGGGCGAATTCCTCGGGCGTCAGGCTGGACAGGGCGGTGTTGAAGTTCAGCTCATAGAGCCGCGCCACGCCCAGCTTCTCCAGCCGGTGCGCCCGCGCATCGGCGCGCATCAGCCGGAACGGCGGGCTGTCGGGCGCGAAATATTCGCGCGGGTGGGGCTCAAAGGTCATCACGCCGAGCGGCGCATCGGGGGCGGCCTTGCGGGCCAGCTCGATCACCGACTGATGGCCCAGGTGCACGCCGTCGAAATTGCCAATGGCGACGGTGGCGCCCCGGTCCTGGTCTTCGACGAACTGATAATCTCTGACGATACGCATGGCGCATGCCTATCCGCAGCCGCCCGCCGGTTCAAGCGGCCAGTGGCAGGGGAGGGCGCGACGCCGGGCGGGCCGGCGCTGGCCCGGCGCCACCGCGCGCCCTGTTCCGGGCGGGTGCCGCCCCAAGGCGCAAGGCGTTGCGCATCCGGCGTACGCTGCCTTCACGCAATCCTCAGGCAGCTGTGCCAGACTGCGAGGCGATCGATCATTCGCCATGGCCCTGTGGCCATGACACCCGGCGCTGGGCGAACTGTGTGGCCGCCCGCGCATCATCAGGAGACCGGCCCCGATGAAAAGGGGGTCGTTCAGGATATCCTGTCCGAGCCTCCCCCGTGGGGGAGCGCCCATCCTCCGTCCGGCGGCGCCGCCACCCTTTGCGGGCACGTGCTCCACGGCAGATACAAAAGAGACCAGAAAAACAAACCGCCAAGGCCAAACGGCCCCGGCGGCTGAACCTGCAGCAAAGCGCCGCTAAAGCGCCAGTCGCGGACGACAGAGCGCGGGCCGTGCCCGGTTCAGTCGAACTTGCGCGACGGCGCCAGCACCATTGCCTCGCCCTCCAGCACCTTCTTGCCGTCGACGATGCAGCGGCAGTCCAGCTTGACCCGGCGCTTGTCGATCACGATGTCGGTGACCTCGACCTCCGCCAGCACCATGTCGCCGGGGCGCACCGGTGCGAGGAACCGCAGCGACTGGCTCATGTAGATGGTGCCATGGCCGGGCAGCTGCTCTCCGATCACCGCCGAGATCAGCCCGGCGGTCAGCATGCCATGGGCGATGCGGCCCTCGAAAATCGTGTCCTGGGCATAGGCGTCATCCAGATGCACCGGATTGCGGTCGGTGGAGACCTGGGCGAATTTCTCGATATCCTCATCGGTGATGGTTTTGCGCAGGTAGCGCACCATGCCCATCTCGATGTCCTCGATGCAGATGGTGCCGCGGGGCAGGTTGTCCAACATCCGGTCCTCCGTCCGTGGTGCCCCGGTCCGGCTGTGGCCGTGGGCGTTCTGAAATATTTGCGCGCCAGATTGCCCGCTTGCGCAACTTTATTACTTTGCAACTGCAGAAAATCAAGGGGCTTCAGCACGAAAAACCCCGCCCTTTCGGGGCGGGGGTCGGCGATCCACTATTGGAAGGGGGATTTTAGCGCAGGAAACCAATTGCATAGGTGGGGGCGGATTGCTCCTGCGACAGGTAGTCCGCCAGCGCATCCGCATCCGGCTGCTGCGCGGTTTTGGTCTCGCGCGCGGCCAGGCCGCCGGTGATGAACAGGGAATCGATGCCCTCGCCCATGGCGCCGGCGATGTCGGTATGCGGCCCGTCGCCGATCGCCAGGATGTCGGCGTCGGCAATGTCGACGTCCAGCTCCGCCAGGCGGCGGCGGGCGAGGTCATAGATCGGCGGATGCGGTTTGCCGAAATAGAGGCTCTCGCCGCCCATCTCGGTATAAAGCCGCGCCAGCGCGCCGGCGCACCACTCGCGGGTTTCGCCGCGGTCCACCACGATGTCGGGGTTGGCGCACAGCAGCTTCAGTCCCATCTGCTTGGCATAGAGGAAATCCGGACGGTTCACGTCCGGGTCAGCCTGGGTGTCGAAGGGGCCACAGCAGACGATTCCTTCGGCCTCTTTCAGCGGCACGATGGAGATCTCGACCGGATCGTGGATCACGTTCAGCGGCTCGAAGAAGCCGGCATCGCGTTCCCACTCGCCCATGAAATACACCTTGTTGCCGACAGCCCCCGTGAACATCGCGGCCCGCGCGCTGTCGCCGGAGGTGGCGATGGTGTCATAGGCATCGTCGGGCACGCCGAATTCTCCCAGCTGCGCGGCAACCCCGGCCCGCGGCTTGGGAGAGTTGGTGACCAGCACCACCAGGCCGCCCTGCGCCCGGTAGGCCTGCAGCGCCGCGACCGCTTCGGGAAAGGCGGTGATGCCATTGTGCACGCAGCCCCAAAGGTCCACGAACAGCGCCTTGTAGCGGCTGGAGACTTCGGCGAGGGAATTGATGATCTGGGTCATGGGCGATCTCCTGAGGCAGGTTTCCCCCGCTTATGCCCGAGCCGCGCCGACAATGCCATGGGGCAACCGCTTTCGCAGCCCCCGCATTGCCGCTAAACCGGAGACAGGGAGAGACCACCGCCCCGCCGGGGCAACCGGAGAGACGACAAGATGGCAAAACCGATTCACTCGATGGTCCGCGTGCTGGACGAAGCCCGCTCGCTGGCCTTTTACAAGGCGGTATTCGGCATGGAGGTGCGCGACCGTTTCGACTTCGAGGGCTTCAGCCTGATCTACCTCGCGACCGATGAAAGCCCCTTCGAGCTGGAGCTGACCGTGAACAAGGGGCAGGACACGCCCTACGAGCTGGGCAACGGCTATGGCCACCTGGCTTTCGCGGTCGAGGATCTCGAAGCCTCCCATGCCGCGGCCAAGGCGGCCGGTTACGAACCGCGCGACATCGTCGAATTCAAACCCGATGGCGAAAACATCCTTGCGAAGTTCTACTTCATCGCCGATCCGGACGGCTACCAGATTGAGGTGCTGCAGGCCGGCGGGCGCTATCGCTGACAGCCGCAAACCGCAGCCGCCGCAAAACGAAAAAGGCGCCCCGAGGGGCGCCTTTTGTGAATCAGCGATCTGCGGGTCGCGATCAGACCTTCAGGTTCGGAATGATCTGCTTCTTGCGCGACATGACGCCCGGCAGCACCACGGTGTCGCCGTCCGCATCCGCGTCAAAGGATTTCTTGGCGACGGTCTTCACCAGGTCGTTCGGCACCAGGAGGGTGGCTTCCTCGTTCAGGATGTCGACGACGAACAGCAGCACCTGGTCGACGCCGTCCTCGGCTGCCACGGTGGTCATGGTCTCCATCAGCGAGGCTTTGCGGTCCAGCACAACGGCCGGCGCGGTGGTTTCCAGCACGGAGACGCGGAACTTGGTGCCGTCGACTTCGTATTCCTTGGAGTCCATGCGCAGCAGTTCGGCGTCGGAGAAGGACGACACATCGGACTTTGCCGCGAACATCTCTGCCGCGTAGTCGGCGATGTTGATGCCCAGGTCGGCGGCCAGTTTCTCGGCCACGTCCTTGTCATGTGCGGTGGTGGTGGGCGAACGGAATTCCAGCGTGTCGGACAGGATGCAGGTCAGGGCGGCACCCTTGATCGCCTCGGGCATCTTGGCGGCGTCGTCGCCCATCAGGTCAACCATGATGGTGGCGGTGCAGGCCAGCGGGCGGATGGTGATGTCGATCGGGCCCTTGGTTTCCAGGCCGCCGACCAGCTTGTGGTGGTCGATGATCGCCTGCACGTCGGCGCCGTTGATGTTGGCGGGCAGCTCGGCCGGGTTGTTGGTGTCGACGATCACGACGGCGGCGTCATCGGCCACGTCTTCGATGATCGCGGGCTTCTCGAGACCCCAGCGCTGCAGCATGAAAGCCGCTTCGGTGTTCGGCTCGCCCAAGAGCTTGGGCTCGGCGGCCACGCCTTTCACCTCGTTCAGGTACCAGGCCCAGACAATGGGGGAGCCGGTGGAATCGGTGTCGGGGGATTTGTGGCCGAAAACTTGAATGGTCATGGGCTGTCCTGTTCACTCATCTGACATGAAATAGGGGAGATTTGCGCGCCTTATAGAAAGGCTGCGCGCCCGTGTCATCCCATAACTCCCAGGTGCCGCGCCGCAGCGCCGATTTGCCGCCGCTTGTCTCGCCCCGGGCCAAGGCCTAGGGTCGCAGCAAACGGGCAGGGCAGGCGCAGGGGCAGCCATGGGACAGACATCCGGGGCGCTGAAAATCGACATCGGCATCTTTGCCCATAACGAGGGCGCAGGCATCGCCGCCATGCTGGCGGATCTGGCCGGGCAGTCGCTGCTGCAGGCGGGCGCGGATCTGCGGCTTTTCGTGCTGGCCAACGGCTGCAGCGACGACACGGTCGCACAGGCCCGCGCCGCCCTTGCGGCCAGCGCGCTGACGGACCGGGCCGAGGTGCTGGAACTCCCCGAGCCGGGCAAGAGCCGCACCTGGAACCGCTTCACCCACGAGTTTTCGCGCGCCGAGGCGGATCTGCTGATCTATTGCGACGCGGACATCCGCTTTGCCGATGCCTCCACCTTGCAGCAGCTGGCCGATTTCATGCAGGCCAACCCGCAGCTGGCCGCCAGCAGTTCCTTTCCGGTCAAGGACCTGGCGCTGGCCGAGCGCCGCCTGTCGCTGGTCGAAAAGCTGATCGTCTCCGGCGGCAGCAGCCGCGAGGAGGTGCGCAGCCACATCTGCGGCCAGTGCTATGCCGCCCGCGCCGCGGAGGTACGTGCGGTGCATATGCCCGCGGGCCTGCCTGTGGAGGACGGCTTTCTGCGCGCCATGCTGCTGACCCGCAATTTCACCGCGCCGGAGGATCTGTCCCGCATCGATGCCAGCCCGGCTGTCTGGCACATCTATGAAAGCGAGCGGACCCTGGCTGCGCTGATCCGCCATCAGACCCGCATCGTGATCGGCGGCGCGGTCAATCTGGCGCTGTTCGACCACCTGCGGCGGTTGCCGCGGAATCAGCGCTCGGCCGCGCTGCAGCAGGCGGCGGCGCAGGAGGGCTGGTTGCAGAACATGCTGGCGGCGGCGCTGCCGCGCGCGCCCTGGGGCTGGGTGCCGGTGCATTTTCTGGTCAAGCGCAGCGCGGCGATGCTGCGGGCCCCCGGCACCTTGCGCCCCGGACGGCTGGCGAAGCTGATCGCGGGGCAGGGGTTCGACCTCGTGGTCTGGCTCTTGGCGCAGTGGCGCATGGCGCGCGGCAGCGGCGCGGGCTTCTGGTAGCCAGCGCTGCCGCCACCGCTTGCCTTCCCGCCGTCCTTTGGCGAATTCGGTGAACCTAGGGGCGTTGCATTGCCAATCGCGCGGCATCCTGCCAGTCATGGCGCATGGAACGCGAGGATCAGCTTTATGCGCCGGTGAAGGCGCTGCTCGAGGCGCAGGGCTACGTCGTCAAGGGCGAGGTCGGCGCGGTGGACGTAATGGCCTGCCGCGGCGACGAGCCGCCGGTGATCGTCGAGCTGAAGCTGCGGTTCTCGCTGTCGCTGTTTCACCAGGCGGTGGCCAGGCTGGCGGTCAGCGATCACGTCTATATCGCGGTGCCACGGCCCTCGGGGCGGCAGGCGCGGCGCATGCTCAGGGATAATCTGGCGCTGTGCCGGCGGTTGGGGCTGGGCCTCATCACCGTTCTGCCCGACGGCCGGGCCGAGGTGCATTGCGACCCCGGTCCCTACAGCCCGCGCAAGTCCAGGAAGAAACAGCAACGGCTGCTGCGTGAATTCCAGACGCTGCGGGGCGACCCGAACGCGGGCGGCGCCACCCGGCACGGCATCGTCACAGCCTATCGCCAGGATGCGCTGGCCTGTGCCGCGCATCTGGCAACGGTGGGCGCCTGCAAGGGCGCAGAGGTGGCCCGCGCCACCGGCGTCGCCCGCGCCACCCGGTTGATGGCCAGCAACCATTATGGTTGGTTCGCACGGGTCTCAACCGGCATATACGAGCTGACCGAGGCGGGGCGGAAAGGGCTGGCGGACTGGTCCGGCAGCTGGGAAGACACCGCCCCGGAGTGCCGCTGATCCGGTCTTCGGCGGATGCAATTTTTCTGCTGATTCCATGTTGACAAGCGCAGGGTGCATTCCTAGCTTCCCCTTCGTTAGCACTCACCCCGGGTGAGTGATAACGACCTCGGTCGAAGCCCCGACCAGCGGGCGCATCGAGGTGCACAAGATAACAACCTTTGAGCCTTTAAGGAGCTGCAAAGATGGCATTGAAACCGCTTCATGACCGCGTCCTGGTGCGTCGCACCGAGAGCGAAGAAAAAACCGCAGGCGGCCTGATCATCCCTGATTCCGCCAAGGAAAAGCCGAGCGAAGGCCAGGTCGTCGCAACCGGTGAGGGCGCGCGTAAAGACAGCGGCGAGCTGATCGCCATGGCCGTCAAGCCGGGTGACAAAATCCTGTTCGGCAAGTGGTCCGGCACCGAAGTCACCGTCGACGGCGAAGAGCTGCTGATGATGAAGGAAAGCGACATCATGGGCATCATCGAGTAAGCCCTCCGGCTTCTCTGATCCCGATCTCGCTGAAACACACAGAAATTCTCTAGGAGAGTGAACAATGGCTGCTAAGGACGTCAAATTCGACACCGATGCCCGCAACCGCATGCTCAAAGGCGTCAACATTCTGGCTGATGCCGTGAAGGTGACCCTGGGCCCCAAAGGCCGCAACGTGGTTCTGGACAAATCCTTCGGCGCACCGCGCATCACCAAGGACGGCGTGTCCGTGGCGAAGGAAATCGAACTGGAAGACAAGTTCGAGAACATGGGCGCCCAGATGGTGAAGGAAGTTGCTTCCCGCACCAACGACGAAGCCGGTGACGGTACCACCACCGCAACCGTTCTGGCCCAGGCCATCGTCAAGGAAGGCCTGAAACAGGTTGCTGCCGGCCTGAACCCGATGGATCTGAAGCGCGGCATCGACCTCGCCACCTCCAAGGTCGTCGAGAGCCTGAAGGAAATGGCCCGCGAAGTGAAAGACTCCGACGAAGTTGCGCAGGTTGGCACCATCTCCGCCAACGGCGAAGCTGAAATCGGCCGCCAGATCGCCGACGCGATGCAGAAAGTCGGCAACGAAGGCGTCATCACCGTCGAAGAGAACAAAGGCATGGAAACCGAGACCGACGTGGTCGAGGGCATGCAGTTCGACCGCGGCTACCTGTCGCCCTACTTCGTCACCAACGCAGACAAGATGGTTGCAGAACTCGAAGACTGCATGATCCTGCTGCACGAGAAGAAACTGTCCTCCCTGCAGCCGATGGTTCCGCTGCTGGAGCAGGTGATCCAGTCGCAGAAGCCGCTGCTGATCATCGCTGAGGACGTCGAAGGCGAAGCGCTGGCAACCCTGGTTGTCAACAAGCTGCGCGGCGGCCTGAAAATCGCAGCCGTCAAGGCACCGGGCTTCGGCGACCGCCGCAAGGCCATGCTGCAGGACATCGCGATCCTGACCGGCGGCCAGGTCATCTCCGAAGATCTGGGCATGAAGCTCGAGAATGTCACCATGGACATGCTGGGCACCGCCAAGAAAGTCGAAATCACCAAAGACGAAACCACCATCGTCGACGGTGCTGGCGAGAAGGCCGAGATCGAAGCACGCGTTGCCCAGATCCGTACCCAGATCGAAGAGACCACCTCCGACTACGACCGTGAGAAGCTGCAAGAGCGCGTTGCCAAACTGGCAGGCGGTGTTGCCGTGATCCGCGTCGGCGGCATGACCGAAGTGGAAGTGAAAGAGCGCAAGGACCGTGTGGACGATGCGCTGAACGCGACCCGCGCAGCCGTTCAGGAAGGCGTCATCGTGGGTGGTGGTGTTGCCCTGGTTCAGGCCGGCAAGGCTCTGGAAGGTCTGGAAGGCGCCAACGCCGATCAGAACGCAGGTATCAACATCGTTCGCAAGGCCATCGAAGCGCCGCTGCGCCAGATCGCCGAGAACGCCGGTGTTGACGGTGCCGTGGTTGCCGGCAAGATCCGCGAATCTTCCGACACTTCCTTCGGTTACAACGCACAGACCGGTGAATATGGCGACATGTTCTCCTTCGGCGTGATCGACCCGGCGAAAGTGACCCGTACCGCTCTGGAAGACGCGGCATCGGTTGCTGGCCTGCTGATCACCACCGAAGCCATGGTTGCCGACAAGCCCGCCAAAGAAGGCGCGGCAGCCGGCGGCATGCCCGACATGGGCGGCATGGGCGGCATGGGCGGCATGATGTAAGCATCAGCCATCCAACCGGATGACTTTGGGGCTGCCTGCAAGGGCAGCCCCTTTCCGTTTTAAAGGGGCAGACAGCTTTAAGGGGGCAGAAAGCCCGCCTTGCGGGTTTGCCTGCGGCGCGAGTATTTCTGGAAAGATGAAGCGGCCGGGCCTCGATGCCGCCCGCGCCACGGAAATTTCACTGGCCCTCGGTTTGCCGCCGGGGTAGCCCTGCTGCATGCGCCTGTTTCTTCTCGTCTGTCTCACCATGCTGGCCTTTGCCGCCAATTCCATCCTCGGCCGTGCTGCCATCGCGGGCGGGCATATGGATGCCACCGGCTTTGGCCTGTGGCGGCTGGTGTCGGGCGCGCTGATGCTGGCGGTCCTGTGTGCCGCGCGCGGGTTGCAGCCTTGGAGCCGGGAGCGGATCCTGCGCCCCGCATCGCTGTGGGGCGGGGCGGCGCTGACGCTCTATATGGCGGGGTTTACCCTTGCCTATCAGCATCTTGATGCCGGGCTCGGGGCGCTGGTGCTGTTCGGGGTGGTGCAGGTGTCGATGTTCCTCTGGGGCGCGCTGCGTGGCAATCCGGTCACTGGCTTGCAGGCCGCGGGCGCGGTGCTGGCCTTTGGCGGTCTCGCCTATGTGGTCTGGCCCGAGGAGGGCGCGGGCGTGCCGCTGACGGCCTCGCTGCTGATGGCGGCCAGCGGGCTGGGCTGGGGGATCTACAGCCTGTTGGGGCGCGGCGCGCAGCAGCCGCTGGCGGCGACGGCGGTGAATTTCGCCTGGTCCAGCCTGATGATGCTGCCGGTGCTGCTGCTGGCGGGCGGCGGCACGGTTGTCAGCGCCCATGGCATCCTCCTGGCGGTGCTGTCCGGCGCGGTGACCTCCGGCATGGGATATGCACTGTGGTACCGGGTGCTGCCGCAACTGGCGCCCGCGGTGGCCGCCACCGTGCAGCTGAGCGTGCCGGTGATCGCCATCCTCGCCGGTGCGGCGCTGCTGGGGGAGGCGATCGGCTTGCGGCTGGTCTTCGGCACCATCGCCGTGCTGGGCGGCATCGCCCTGGTGGTGCTGCGGGGGCCGAGGGCGCGCCCTGCCGCGGCAGAGTGAGGCAGGGGCTTTTCCCGCTCGAGGAATGCGCCTATCTGCAACGGATGACATTTGTGCTGAAACCCCTGTGCCTTGCCGCCGCGGCGCTGCTGCCGCTGCCTGCCGCCGCCGACTGCGTGATCCTGCTGCACGGGCTGGCGCGCTCCGAGACGTCTTTTGCGGTGATGGAGGAGGTGCTGCGCTCGCGCGGTTATGAGGTGGTGCGCCCCGGCTATGACTCGACCGATGCGCCGATAGAGGACCTGGCGGAAGCGACGCTGCCCCCGGCCTTTGCCGCCTGCGGCCGTCAGACCACGCATGTGGTCAGCCATTCCATGGGCGGCATCCTGCTGCGCTACTGGCTGCAGGAGGGCCATCCGCAAAACCTCGGCCGGGTGGTGATGATGGGGCCGCCCAACCAGGGCAGCGAGCTGGTGGATGAGTTGGGCGGCTGGGAGGTCTTCGGCCTGCTGAACGGCCCCGCCGGGCTGCAGCTGGGCACCGGCGCGGACAGCCTGCCCAGAAAGCTGCCGCCGGTGACGTTCGAGCTGGGGGTCATCGCCGGTAGTGAGTCGCTGAACCCCTTGTTCTCGAACCTCATTCCCGGCCCGGACGACGGCAAGGTCTCGGTCGAGAGCACTAGGGTCGCAGGCATGCGCGCGCATCTGACGCTGCCGGTCACCCACACCTACATGATGAACAATCCGCAGGTGATGGCGCAGGCGCTGCATTTCATCGAGACCGGCCGCTTTGACCCTGATCTGGGCTGGCTGGACGCGGTGCAGGAAATTATCACGGAGGCCTGCCAGTTGAATGGCGGCTGCGAAGAAGAGGGCGAGGGATGAGCCTGGAACTGACCATGCAGGGCGGCGATGTTTTGCGCCCCCAGGGGCTGCAGCGCGGCGGCGAAATCGCCATCGCCGGTGGCGTGGTGGTGGAGGAAACCGCCGGACGGGCGGTGGACCTTTCGGGCTACCTGGTGCTGCCGGGCATCATCGATGCCCATGGCGACGGGTTCGAACGCCACCTGGCCCCGCGTCGCGGCGCCATGAAGCAGATGGCGGAAGGCGTGGTGGCGGCCGAGGCGGAACTGGCCGCCAATGGCATCACCACCGCGGTGCTGGCGCAGTTCTACTCCTGGGAGGGTGGCCTGCGCGGGCCGGAGTTCGCCGCACAGGTGTTCGAGGGCATCAAGGCGGTGCGCGGCGAGCTTGTCACCGATCTGATGCCGCAGCTGCGGCTGGAGATCCACATGCTGGATGACTACGCCGCGCTGCCCGCCCGCATCGCGGACTGGCAGGTGCCCTATGTGGTGTTCAACGACCACCTGCCGCACGAGCGGCTGGCGGCAGGCAAGAAGCCACCGCGCCTCACCGGCCAGGCGCTGAAGGCGGGTCGCAACCCGGAGGTCCACTGGCAGATGCTGAAGGACATGCACGCGCGGCGGGCCGAGATCCCGGCTGCCATGGACACCCTCTGCGCCGCGTTGTCGGAGATGGGGGTGCGGCTGGGCAGCCACGACGACCACCATGCCGAGGACCGCAGCCTGTGGCGCGCGCGCGGCGTGCGGATCTCGGAGTTTCCCGAAACCATGGAAGCGGCAGAGGCGGCGCGGGCCGGCGGTGATCACATCATTCTCGGCTCGCCCAACGTGGTGCGTGGCGGCTCGCACAAGGGCAATGCCTCGGCGGTGGAGCTGATCGCGATGGGGCTGTGCGACGCGCTGGCCTCGGACTACCACTATCCCAGCCCGCGCCGCGCCGCCCTGATGCTGGAGCGTACGGGCCTGATGGATCTGGGCGCGGCCTGGCGGCTGGTCTCGGAAGGTCCGGCCCGGCTGCTGGGCCTTGACGACCGCGGCACGCTGGAGGCGGGCAAGCGCGCCGATATCGTGGTGCTGGACAAGCAGACCCAGCGGGTGGCTGCGACGATTGCCGGTGGGCGGGTCAGCTATATGTCAGGAGAGGTGGCAGGCCGTTTCATGGGCTGCTGAGGGGGGGCGGCGCCGCGCATCAGGCCGGATGGCCCTCTTTGCGGCGCGTGAAAGCGGCGGGGCCGCTTTCACATGCGTTTCTCTGCGCGGGCGTGCGCCGTCCTGATGTGGGGAGAAACCCACGGGCCGGGGCAGGGTCCCGGCTTACTCCTGTGGCTTCACCACGCGGTTCACATGCGCCATCTTACGCCCCGGCTTGGCCTCGGCCTTGCCGTAGAGGTGCAGCGCGCAGTTGGCTTCGCGGGCCAGCTCCGGGATGCGGTCGATGTCATCGCCGATCAGGTTTTCCATCACCACGTCGGAATGGCGCTGGCCATCACCCAGCGGCCAGCCGGCGACGGCCCGGATGTGCTGCTCGAACTGGTCGGTGGTGCAGCCGTTCTGGGTCCAGTGGCCGGAGTTGTGCACCCGCGGTGCGATCTCGTTGACGATCAGACCCTGCGGGGTGACGAACAGCTCGACCCCCAGAACGCCGACATAATCCAGCGCGTTCAGGATCTTGCCCGCCATCAGCACCGCATCCATGCGCTGCGCCTTGCTGAGGCGCGCGGGCACGGTGGTGGTGTGCAGGATGCCGTCGCGGTGGACGTTCTCGCCCGGGTCGAAACAGGCGATCTCGCCGCTCACGCCGCGGGCGGCGATCACCGAGACCTCGTGGCTGAAATTGACGAAGCCTTCGAGGATCGAGGGTGCGCCGGCCATGGCGGCGAGTGCGTCGGCGGCGTCTTCCGGTGCCTTGATGCGGGCCTGGCCCTTGCCGTCATAGCCGAAGCGGCGGGTCTTCAGGATCGAGGGCGCGCCGATTTCGGCGAGGGCCGCATCGAGGCTGGCCTGATCGGTGATGTCGGCAAAGGGCGCCGTCTGCAGGCCGAGATCCTGCAGGAAGGTCTTTTCCGTCAGCCGGTCCTGGCTGATCCGCAGCGCCTCGCGGCCGGGGCGGATCGGCTTTTGCGATTCCAGCAGGTCCAGCGCCGAGGTCGGGATGTTTTCGAACTCATAGGTGATGACGTCGACCGAGGCGGCGAAGGCCTTGAGCGCCTCGGCGTCCTCGTAGCCTGCGGTGGTCACCCGGTCGGCGACATGGCTTGCGGGCGGGTTGGCGCCGGGCTCGAAGATATGGGTCTTGAAGCCGAGGCGGGAGGCCGCGACCGAGAGCATGCGGCCCAGCTGGCCGCCGCCGAGGATGCCGATGGTGGCGCCGGGAGAGAGCATGTCAGTCATCGACGGGCTCCTCCGGGATCGAGGCCGAGAGCGCCGCGCGCCAGTTGTCCAGACGCTGCGCCAGCTCCGGGTCCTGCAGGGCGAGGATGCCCGCGGCCATCAGGCCCGCGTTGGCGGCGCCGGCCGCGCCGATCGCCATGGTGGCCACCGGGAAGCCCTTGGGCATCTGCACGATGGAACAGAGCGAGTCGACGCCGGAGAGGGCGCGTGTCTGCACCGGCACGCCGACCACCGGCACCCGGGTTTTCGAGGCGACCATGCCAGGCAGGTGGGCAGCACCACCGGCACCTGCGATGATCACCTGCAGCCCGCGCTCCGCTGCGGACTTGCCGTAGCTCCACAGCCGGTCCGGGGTGCGGTGGGCGGAGACGATCTTTGCCTCATAGGCAACGCCCAGTTCATCGAGGATATTCGCGGCTTCCTTCATGGTGGGCCAGTCGGATTGGCTGCCCATGATGATGCCTACTTTGATGTCGGCCATCGGCTTGGCTCCTGTCGCGGCTTGTGGAGCGCGCACTATAGGGAAAGTTGGATTTTGCGCAATCCGGCAGCGGCTGGAAAAGCGCCGGATCTTCCCGCTTTTGCGGGCTTTGGCCGCTATGCCGCAGGGGGCGGAGGCTCCCGCCCGCGTGGGGGTGCAGGCAAGCTGCCCCGCCCCCGCGGTTGGGCGTGGCGCCGCGCGGGGCGCGCGGCGCCGGGGACGCTTGGCGGCTCAGTCCCGCTGTTTGGGCAGGATCAGGTTCAGCAGCAGGCCCGCGACGCCAGACAGGCCGATGCCTGCGAGGGTGAAGCCTTCGCCGAATTCCAGTGTCAGCCCGCCGAGGCCGATGATCAGCACGGTGGAGATGATCACCATGTTGCGCGCCTCGGACAGCGCGTCGCCCAGCTTGGCCAGCACCGACAGGCCGACCACGGTGACCATGCCGAACAGCAGGATCATGATGCCGCCCATCACCGGCATCGGGATCGTCGCCAGCGCCCCCGACAGCTTGCCCACGAAGGCCAGCGCGATCGCGATCAGCGCCGCCCAGGTCATGATCGCCGGGTTGAAGGCGCGGGTCAGGGTGACGGCGCCGGTGACCTCGGAATAGGTGGTGTTGGGCGGGCCGCCCAGCAGGCCGGCGGCGGTGGTGGCCAGCCCGTCGCCCAGCATGGTGTTCTGGATGCCCGGCTTTTCCATGTAGTCACGCTTGGTCACGTTGGAGATCGCCAGGATGTCGCCGAAATGCTCGATCGCGGGCGCGATGGCGACCGGCAGGATGAACAGGATGGCGGCGAGGTTGAACTCGGGCATGACGAACTCGGGGATCGCGAACCAGGGCGCGGCGTCCAGCGCGGAGGTGTCGATCAGGCTGGTGCCGGTCACGGCGCCCAGCACCAGCGCCGCGATGTAGCCCGCGGCAACGCCCGCAAGGATCGGCACGATGCGCATGATGCCGCGGCCGAGGATCGCGGTCAGCATGGTGGTGCCGAGCGAGATGGCGGCCAGGGCGAGCGCGGTGTTGCGCGGCATCACCTGGGTGTCGCCGGCAAGGCCAGTGGCCATGTTGACCGCCACCGGCGCCAGCGACAGGCCGATCACCATGATGACCGGGCCGACCACCACCGGCGGCAGCAGCCGGTGCAGGAAGCCGCTGCCGAAGGCGCGGATGGCAAAGCTGAGCGCCACATACAGAAGACCCGCGGCGGCCAGGCCGCCGGTGGTGGCGGCAATGCCCCAGGTCTGCACGCCGTAGATGATCGGCGCGATGAAGGCGAAGGAAGAGGCCAGGAACACCGGCACCTGGCCGCGGGTGACGATCTGGAAGATCAGCGTGCCAAGGCCCGCGGTGAACAGCGCCACGCTGGGGTTCAACCCGGTCAGCAGCGGCACCAGTACCAGCGCGCCGAAGGCGACGAACAGCATCTGGGCGCCGGCCAGCGCCTGTCTGGGGGAGAATTTGTAGTCGGTGTCCTGCACGTCGGGCACCGGGTCGTGGTCGCGCGTGGCGGTCATGGGCAAGTTCCTCGTCCGTTCTTGTCTTTGTTGTTCGTTGCGTGTGGTTGCGGTTTGTCTCAGGAGCCGCCCCCGGCAGCTTGCCGGGCAGCGGGGTGAGCAAAAATTTTCGAGGTTCTAGAAAGAAACGCGCGGTTTGACCATCCTCGGTTTTTCGGAAGGTGGTGGTTTGCGGGCTGCTCCGGCGGGTGACGCGCAGGCTGGCGCAGCGCGCCGCAGGCGCGCTGCCACGCCCAACGCCCTGGCGGGCAGCTGGCTGCCTGTCAGCGGGGGCGGGAGGGGCTCGGGAAGGTTCGGGCGGTGGCGCTCAGCGGCCGGTCCCGCAGGCCTTGCGGGTCAAACTGCACAAGTCGGGGCAGGGGCTGCAGGGTGCATCCGGTATCGCGCGGGCCGAAAGCGGGTGGATGGCGGCGCCGCGCAGCGGTCAGGCGATGATGTCCGGGGTCAGCCGGTCTTCGATCAGCGAGATCTTGTCCTTGAGGATGAGCTTCTGTTTCTTCAGGCGGCGGATCGTCAGCTGGTCGCTGGTGCCGCGCTCTTCCAGCGCGGTGATCGCCTCGTCCAGATCCCGGTGCTGTCTGCGGAAAACCTCCAGCTCAACCTTCAGGACCTCGTCGGTTTTCATCGACACATCTGTGGGTGCATTCATTGGCGACTCAGGTAAGCTGATGAAGGAAGTTGGGAAACCATACGGCGTTAACCGCTTTTCCGCCAGACCTATGCGTACATGGTCTTGTGAATCCAGATGGAACTTCCCATATTCCTTTCTGAGGCGGCTGCCGGGATCGGGGCCGCACCCTACCGTCGCTTTGGCATAAAGGACGAACGAACGTGTCGAAACTTACCTTGGCCTCCTACCCGCATATGCTGGGGTTTGAGCAACTGGAACGCCTTCTGGAACGCTCCGCGAAGTCGGGCAACGAAGGCTATCCCCCTTACAACATCGAACAGACCTCTGATCATTCCTACCGCATCACGCTGGCCGTGGCCGGTTTCGCGGAGGAGGATCTGGCTATTACCGTCGAGGACCGCCAGCTGGTGATCCGCGGCCGCCAAAGCGACGACAGCGACGGGCGGGTGTTTTTGCACCGCGGCATCGCAGCGCGTCAGTTCCAGCGCATGTTCGTGCTGGCCGATGGCGTCGAAGTCGGTGAGGCGGTGATGGAAAATGGGCTGCTGCATGTGGATCTGACCCGCGCACGGCCCGAAACCGTGGTTCAGACGATCAACATCAGAAAGGGGTAAGGCAATGAACACACCGTTTGATTTCAGCCAGGGCTCCGGCCGGACCGTTTACGTCAAGGCAGTGCCGGTGACGGATCTGCCCAAGGATGTGCAGCAGAGCGTGGCCGGACGCCAGCGGCTCTACGCGGTCCATGACTCGCAGGGTGGCCAGCTGGCGTTGGTGACCGACCGGCGCATGGCCTATGTGCTGGCGCGGCAGAACGACCTGACACCTGTCGCGGTCCACTGACAGCGTCCCGTGCGGCGCGGCGGCCTCGGCCGTTGACAGACCGCGGGCGATACAGATGATGCCAAAGGCGGGCGCAGGCCCGCCTTTTTTGATGTCCGCCGTGGGGGAGCTTGCAATGGCGCTGTATGATTTCGACTGGGTGGATGCGTTTTCGGCGCGGGCCTTTGGCGGCAATGGCTGCGCCGTGGTGCATGGCGGGGCGGAGCTGCCGGAGGCGGTCTGCACCGCCTACGTGCGCGAGACCTCGCTGGTGGAATGCACGTTTACCGGCCCGTCGCAGGTCGCCGATGTCCGGGTGCGGTATTTCCTCGCCAGCCGCGAAATTCCCTTTGCCGGCCATCCCACCATCGCCACGGTGGCGGCGCTGCGCGATCGTGGGCTGTTCGAGGGCGACCGGATCACCCTGGAAACTGGGGCCGGGCTGGTGCCGGTCACGCTGGACGGCGACCTGATCGAGATGACCCAGGTAGCGCCCGAGTTCGGCCCCTTTGCCGATCCCGCGCTGGTGGCGGCGGCAGTGTCGCTGCCGGTGGAGGCCATCGTGGGACGCCCGCAGAAGGTCTCCACCGGGTTGCCGTTCTGCATCACGGTGCTGCGCGATCGCGCGGCGCTGGAGGCGGCCCTGCTGGACCTCGGGGCGCTGGCCGAGCTGGGCCGCGCGCTGGGCGCGGATGGTATCGACATGATGGAGCCGTTCCTGGTGACGCTGGAGGGTGCGACACCGGCGGGAGACACCTTCTCGCGCCTGCTGATGGCACCGCCGAGCCCGCCGGAGGATCCCTTCACTGGCTCGGCCACCGGCGCGATGGCGTCCTACCTGTGGCGACACGGGCTGATCGACAAGGCCGCGTTCACCGCCGAGCAGGGGCACGGGCTGGGCCGTCCCGGCCAGGCCCGGGTGGCGCGGGTTGGCACGCCGGATGCAATCGAAGGGGTGCGGGTGGCCGGAGAGGGCTTCGTGCTGATGCGCGGCACGGTGGATCTGCCGTCCGACCCGGGGCCGCAGGGGCGATGATTGCCTATGTCACGGTTGGCGCCGATGATCTGGCGCGGGCGAAGCGGTTCTACTCCGCCTTCCTGCCGGCGCTTGGTTACAGTCTGACGGAAGGGCCCGAGGGGCTGAGCTTCTGCCTGCCAGTGGCACCGGGACAGCGACCCGTGTCGCCCGATTTCTACGTGAAGCCACCGTTTGACGGCGCCGCGGCGACGGCGGGCAACGGCTGTATGGTGGCCTTCGAAGCCGGCAGCCAAAAGGCGGTGCGCAGCTTGCATGCGGCGGCGCTGGCGGCGGGCGGCACCTGTGATGGCGCGCCGGGGTTCCGTGACGCCTACAGCGCGGATTTCTACGTCGGCTACCTGCGCGACCCGCAGGGCAACAAGATCGCGCTGTTTTCCAGCAACCCGGAAGAGCCCGGCCGCGACGGGTGAGCCGCCGGACGACCTGCAAGGAGCGTCAGCTCTGCCAGGTCATGTCCGCGGGAAGTCGGTCGGCATGGCGCTTCAGCATGCGCCCGAACAGGCTGTCCGGGGTGGGGCGATGGTTGGGCCGCGTCTTGCAGTGCACGTGCAGCCCGGTGATGTCCGGGTCGTCCTCGAGGCGCCACTTGTCGGTGGGGTCGAAGAAGCGAGTGGTCTGCTTGCCGTTCCAGCAATAAAAGGGTTTGGTGCCAAGGGCGTATTGCGTCAGCTTGTGCTTCTTGATCAGGCGAGAGAAGGCGTCGTTGCCGTAGATGGTGATCCCCAGGTCGCGCGGCGAGAAGGGTTTGCCCTGCAGGCGCCACAGCGCGGGCTTCAGCACCCGCCTGCGAAAACCCAGCCAGTGCGGCATCAGGTCGGGGTGGTCATAGACCCGGTTGTAGTCGCGGATCATCTCGCAATCTTCTGGCAGGTAGAACACCGATGCGCCGATGCGGTGCCGGTCTTCCCAGGCGAAAAACGGTTTGCCTGGGTCGATGTCAAACGGGCGGAACAGCAGCACGTCGCAGTCCAGCCACAGGCCGCGGCCAAGCTCCATCAGTTTCATCCGGAACAGGTCCGAATAGGACAGGGTGCTCTGGATGTTGGCGCGTTCGGTGTAGCGCAGCGGTTTGAGGCGGGGGATCAGATCCGCGGGCAGGACCTCCGCGGCCGGGCGTAACCGGACGCCGGCGGGAACGTTTTCCACCGGGCCGAGATGGTACAGGTCGACGTCAAAACCGTGGTCGAGCCAGGACGACAGGCAAAGTGCGCCCAGGTTGTGGATCCGTCCCGATATCCATAGCGTCGCCAGTTTCACGCCTGGTCTCCCCGATAGCCCGCCAGTCCGGCGCAGCCTTACAGGAAAGTCGGGGCATGTCGCAATCCGCCCCGCCCAAAGGGGCGGGGCGGTGTGGTGTCAGGGTCGTACCGTCAGGCTCAGCCCGAGATCAGGCCCATGCTTTCCAGCTTCAGCAGAACCTGGTGGGCGCAGTTGTCCACGTCGGTGCCTTCGGTCTCGACGCGCAGTTCCGGGTTCTCCGGCACGTCGTAGGGGTCGGAGATGCCGGTGAACTCCTTGATCTTGCCTTCGCGGGCCAGCTTGTAGAGGCCCTTGCGGTCGCGGCGTTCGCATTCCTCGATCGAGGTGGCGACATGCACTTCGACGAAGGCGCCGAACTGTTCGATCTCCTCGCGCACGGCACGGCGGGTGGCGGCATAGGGCGCGATCGGCGCACAGATGGCGATACCGCCGTTCTTGGTGATCTCGGAGGCCACGTAACCGATGCGGCGGATGTTGAGGTCACGGTGCTCTTTCGAGAAGCCCAGCTCGCTCGACAGGTTCTTGCGCACGATGTCGCCGTCCAGCAGCGTCACCGGGCGGCCGCCCATTTCCATCAGCTTGACCATCAGCGCGTTGGCGATGGTGGATTTGCCCGAGCCGGAGAAGCCGGTGAAGAACACGGTGAAGCCCTGCTTGGAGCGCGGCGGCTTGGTGCGGCGCAGTTCCTTCACCACCTCGGGGAAGGAGAACCATTCCGGGATTTCCAGACCTTCGGCCAGGCGGCGGCGCAGTTCGGTGCCGGAGATGTTGAGGATGGTGACGTTGTCGCGGTCCTCGATCTCGTCGGCGGGTTCGTACTGGGCTCGTTCCTGCACGTAGACCATGTGCTTGAAGTCGACCATCTTGAGGCCGATTTCTTCTTCATGGGCGCGGAACAGCTCCTGCGCGTCATAGGGGCCGTAGAAGTCTTCGCCCTGGGAGTTCTTGCCCGGGCCGGCGTGGTCGCGACCGACGATGAAGTGGGTGCAGCCGTGGTTGGCGCGGATCAGGCCGTGCCAGACCGCCTCGCGCGGGCCGGCCATGCGCATCGCCAGGTTCAGCAGCGACATGGTGGTGGTGGCGGCCGGGTATTTGTCCAGCACCGCTTCGTAGCAGCGCACACGGGTGAAGTGGTCGACGTCGCCCGGCTTGGTCATGCCGACAACCGGGTGGATCAGCAGGTTGGCCTCGGCTTCGCGCGCGGCGCGGAAGGTCAGCTCCTGGTGGGCGCGGTGCAGCGGGTTGCGGGTCTGGAAGGCCACGACCTTGCGCCAGCCCAGCTTGCGGAAATGCGCGCGCAGCTCGTTCGGGGTGTCGCGGCGGCCGCGGAAGTCATAGTGGATCGGCTGCTGGATACCGGTCACCGGGCCACCCAGGTAGACCTTGCCTGCGGTGTTGTGCAGGTAGTTCACCGCCGGGTGCGCGTCGTCATCGGCGCCAAAGACCTTCTCAGCCTCGCGGGATTTGTTCGGCACCCAGTTGTCGGTGACGGTCATGGTTGCGAGGATCACGCCTTCCTGGTCGCGCAGGGCGATGTCCTGGCCCGCTTCCAGCTTGGAGGCGAAGTCTTCGGACACGTCCAGGGTGATCGGGATCGGCCACAGGGTGCCGTCGGCCAGGCGCATGTTTTCGACCACGCCGTCATAGTCTTCCTCGGTCAGGAAGCCCTTCAGCGGGTTGAAGCCGCCGTTCATCAGCAGTTCCAGGTCGCAGATCTGGCGCGGGGTCAGGTCCCAGCTGACCAGATCGGCCGCTTCGACTTTCAGCTTCTGCGCGCTTTCGTAGGAGACATAGAGCTCAGGGATGGGAGCCAGGTTGCTTTGCATTGGATGGGTCCTGTGCTTGATGGGTGGCAGGCCGCTGGCGGTGCCGGTAAGTTCCGCGTGCAGCGCGTTGTATTCGGCGAGCTTGCGGGAGAGGAAACGATCTGTGAGCCGCAGTTTTTCAGTCGCGCCCCGGGTGGTCAGCGTGTAGGCAAACCGCTGCCGCTTGTCCGGGCCGGGGCGGTTGCTGATGGTGATCAGCCCGGCCTCGGCGGCGGCGCGCAGCTGCGTGTTGAGCCGACCAAGCGAAATCCCCAGCGCGGCGGCGGTGGCCCGCTGCGAGGCGTCCGGCGCCGCGTCCAGCTGGCGCAGCAGCCGAAAGAGCAGGTCTTCCTCTTCCGGAGACGGTGGGGGGGCAAGGGTCGGCACGGGTGGGCAGCTCTGTCAAAGTGTGTTCACGGCTGAACGCTTTGCATGGAATGCCGCTGTTGCAAAGTCGAAATTGCCCGCATTGGGCGATTTCCTGCCGCGTTGCATCGCTGCAACGCAGCGCTTCGGATTTTTTGGGAAATTGTTCCACGCTCCGACGGTTCGCCGGAACGGGCGTGGGGTGGGCGGCCCGGGCGGGCCGTGTTTTTGGATAAAGAGTTTCGCGAATTTATCGGGCGGCGGCCAGAATCCGGGGCAGGGCGGCGGCCTGCTGCACCGGCAGGGCGGCAAGCGAATCACTGACGCCGCGCAGATCGACCTGGCGCAGATCGAAGCGCTCGGGCGTATACCCGGCCGCCTTCAGCAGCTGCGCCGAGATCAGAAGTTCCACCGCCAGTGGCTTGGTCTGGGCTTCGAGACGGCTGGCGGTGTTGACGCTGTCACCGATGATGGTTTTCGGCGCATGGCCGACGCTGCCGATCTCGCCCAGCACCACCTCGCCCAGGTGCAGACCGATGCCGATGCGCACTTCGGGCTCTCCCTCGTCGGCGAGCTGCGCATTGAACTGTTGCAGGGCGAGGCCGATGGCGGTGGCGGCCTCCAGCGCCGCCTCGGCCGAGGGTTGGGCACCGGGGGCCTTGAACACCGCCAGCAGGCCGTCGCCGAGATACTTGTCGACGGTGCCACCGGCCTCGGTGATGGCGGGCACGATGGCGTCGAAGAACCGGTTCAGCAGGAAGACCACGTCATAGGGCAGCTGGCCTTCGGTGCGGGCGGTGAAGCCGCGCATGTCGAGGAACAGGATGGCCAGCTGCTGTTCGCTGCCCTGGCTGGCGTGGGCGCGGCCGGGGCGGCCGTCGGGGCGGAACACGCGGCTGACCGTGAGCGGTGCCGCGGGGCGGATCTGGCAGGCCAGCCGCATGTTGGCCGGGGCGTTCACCCGCGCGAGGCTGCGGGCCTCGGTGGGCTCGGGGGGCGGCAGGTCTTCGGCACCGTCGTCGATGACCACCCGGCAGGTGGTGCAGCGGCCCTTGCCGCCGCATAGCGCGGTATGGGCAATGCCGTTGGCACGCGACATCTCCAGCAGGGTCAAGCCGCGTTCGGCGCGGATCTCGGGGCCGTCGGCATAGCGGATCCGCACCGCCTGCCGCCGCCGCATCATCTTGCGCAGCAGGTAGCTGGTGGCGGTCAGGGCAAGCAGCAGCCAGAAGGTGGTGAGCCAGAGCGTCTCGGTGCGCAGCAGCTGCGCAAAGGCGTCGCGGCTGGGCCAGTTGAACGCCGCCATCAGCTCGGCGCGCTGGCTGCCCTCGACAAAGAGGTCATAGATCCGGCGTCCCTCGGTCAGCAGCCCGGCCAGCGCAAAGCCGGGGATGAACACCGCCAGTCCGGCCATCCAGGGGATCATGGGGCGCCACCAGCGGGTCAGGCGCAGCCAGTAGTGCAGGCCGATGCAGCCGTGGATCCAGACCGCCAGCAGCAGTGCCGTCTGCTGCCAGACCTCGGGCGAGTTCCACATCAGCACGATAACATAGGGCATCGCGTCGATGGTGTCGTGGATCTCGTGGGAATAGCGGGTGTAGACAATATGGCTGAGCAGCTGGAGGGGGATCAGCAGCCCGAGGATGGTCTGCACCGCGGTGCCGCGGGGCATCCGCAGATTGCGCCGCCGGGCGAGGCTCCACAGTGCCAGGCCCGCGTGCAGGATCAGCGAGGCGTAGAGGATCACGCTGCCCAGCAGGCTGTGGGTGATCAGTTGGCGGATGTCCTGGAACTGCGCCATCCAGACCGGCGACAGCAACCCAAGGCCGATGTTGATGAAGTGAAAGAAGGCATAGGTGAACAGCACCAACCCGGTAGCGATGCGGGTGCGGCTGATCCAGTTGCCCTGCCAGAGTGCGCTTGCCAAGCCGGTTCCCCTTCGCGCCGTCGTTACCGCACAGGGTGCCGGGCGGGGCGGGTGTGGTCAAGGCAGAGCGGATGCGGCGCTGGCATGGCGGGTCAGCCGGAGGACCCGTGCAAAAGCTGGCTTTCCTGCGGCTTCAGCAACAGGCGCGCGGGCGGGTAGCCGTGGTCTGCGCTGTGGGCGAGGTCGGGGAATAGCTCGAGGATTTCCCGTCGGGTGGCGGCGCCACCGTCGGCCAGCAGCCGCGCGCCCGGCCGGAAGCTCTCGCTCCACAGGCCTTCGGACAGCACCAGCTGGTGCTGGGCAAACAGCAGGTGCACATAGGTGGTTGCCGCCACCGGCTGACGCTCGATGCCGTCCTGCGCCAACAGGTGGCTGGCGGCGGCCAGCGCCTCCGGTTCGCCGAACAGCAGCTGGCACGTGGCGCCATCTTGCAGCAGCCGGTGCTGGGGCGAGACCCAGAGGTCCCGTGCGGGGCAGCCGGGGCCAAAGGCACCGGCGGCGATGCGCACCGGTTGCAGGTGCGGGCACTGGCGCATCCAGTCGGCGCCGACCTGCCGCAGCCCCACCCACAGGAGCGGCTGATAGCCGTTGTCGCGGGTCAGCACCAGGTCGCCGGGCCGCAGCCGCTCGACCGGGCGCAGGCCGGAGTGCGTGGCGATACGGGTGCCGGTCACGAAACAGGGGACGAAGCGTGGCCGTTCGCCGTTGGCGTAATTGCTGCCGGTCAGCTTGTCATAGCGGCCCCCGTGCAATAGCGGCGCCGAGGTCGCAAAGCCCCAAGGGGCGTCGGCACCGGCACCGTCACGGCTGTAGAGACTGACGGTGACGACCGGGCCAGCGGCTGCGCCCTCGGTGGTCACCTGTTGCAGATGCAGCAGCGACTGTGCCGACACCCGGCTGCCAGCGGGCACCAGCGTGCCGCCCTCGATCACCTGATGGCCGCCGGTCAGCCCGTCCTCGAAACTGCTGGCGCGCCCGGCGCTGTCGAACAGGCGGATCTGCTGCGCGGGCTGGCTGGCGTCGAATTCGAAAACAGTACCATCGGGGACGTCCGCGTTGCCGCGCACGGGGCTTTGCGCCGCCAGCCGGGATGAGCTGGCGTCGACGGTCAGGGCGCTGACCGGATAGGCGCGGAGCGTGCGAATGGCCATAGGGCCCCCGGCAAGACGTGATCGGTGACCAGCTTTGTGCCGCAGCTGCTGCTAAGGTGGGGTTAAATCAAGGGGGCGGGCAGAGGGGGGCGGGCGGAAATATGCCCGACAAGTGCCTCGGATTTTAACGACCGGCGCCGGGCCGGGCATCCAGGCTCCCCCCTTGGCCGCAATAGGGCAGGGGGGAGCCGGTCTGTCAGTCTTCCTGTTCGGCGAGGAAGCGTTCGGCGTCCAGCGCGGCCATGCAGCCCATGCCGGCCGAGGTCACCGCCTGGCGGTATTTGTGGTCGGTCAGGTCGCCCGCGGCAAAGATGCCGGGGATCGAGGTCTCGGTGGTGCCGGGCTTCACCTTGACGTAGCCGCCGTTGTGCAGTTCCAGCACGTCCTTCACCAGCTCGGTCGCGGGCGCGTGGCCGATGGCGACAAAGACGCCCTTGCAGGGGATCTCTTTCAGCTCGCCGGTCTGCACATTCTTGACCACCACGCCCTCAACCCCCAGCGGGTTGTCGGTGCCGACGACCTCTTCGAGGGTGTGGAACCACAGGGTCTCGATCTTGGGGTTCTTCAGCAGGCGGTCCTGCAGGATCTTCTCGGCGCGCAGCTCGTCGCGACGGTGGATCAGGGTCACCTTGGAGGCGAAGTTGGTGAGGAACAGCGCCTCTTCCACGGCGGTGTTGCCGCCGCCGATCACCACGATCTCCTGGCCGCGGTAGAAGAAACCGTCACAGGTGGCACAGGCGGAGACGCCGAAGCCCTTGAACTTCTCTTCCGACGGCAGCCCCAGCCACTTGGCGCGTGCGCCCGTGGCGAGGATCACAGCATCGGCGGTGTAGGTGGTGCCGCTGTCGCCCTTGGCGACGAAGGGGCGCGAAGAAGTGTCGAGCGAGGTGATGATGTCGCCGATGATCTCGGTGCCCATTGCCTTGGCGTGTTCCTGCATCCGCACCATCAGGTCGGGACCCTGCACCTCGGTGTCGCCGGGCCAGTTCTCGACCTCGGTGGTGGTGGTCAGCTGGCCGCCGGGCTCGATCCCCTGAACCAGGATCGGTTCCAGCATGGCGCGGGCGGCATAGACCCCCGCAGTATAGCCCGCAGGCCCGGAGCCGATGATCAGGACCTTGGTGTGGCGCGTCTCGCTCATGTGTGTTCCCCACGTAATGCAGCATGGCGGGCTTGCCGCCGTCAGAAAAAGCATATAGCGCCCGCCTCCGCAGGCTTAAACCCCCCTCTGCTGCCGGTCCCGTGGCGGGATGGAAAAACGGCGCGCTGCGGGGGATTGCCGCTTGCACCTTCGCAAGGCAAAGATTATTGCGCGCAAATGAAATATTATTGCGCAGCCCTGCGGCGGTGCTATAAGAAACGAAAAACCTGATAGGAGCCTCAGCCATGGTCACAACCCGTCTTGATCCGATTGATCGCAAGATTCTGTCGGAGCTTCAGGCAGATGGGCGAATGACCAACGTGGAGCTGGCCAAGCGTGTCGGCATTTCCGCGCCGCCCTGTCTGCGCCGGGTGCGCGCGCTGGAGGAGGCCGGGCTGATCCACGGCTACCACGCGGATGTGAACGCGCGTGAGCTGGGGTTCGAGGTGCAGGTCTTTGCCATGGTTGGCCTCGAGAGCCAGGCCGAGGCGGAGCTGAGCGCCTTCGAGGAGAAATGCCGGGGCTGGCCGCTGGTGCGCGAGTGCCACATGCTGAACGGCGAGGTGGATTTCATCCTGAAATGCGTCTCGCCCGACCTGTCCACCTTCCAGAGCTTCCTGACCGGCGAGCTGTTGACCACCCCGAATGTGGCCAGCGTCAAGACATCGCTGGTGATCCGGGGGGCCAAGGATGAGCCGGGGGTGCCCTTCGAGGTGCTGGAAGAGCGGCTGGCGCGCGAAGCCTGAGCGATGCGCGGCGCGTGACCGCCCGGCGCGAAGGCCGGGCGTGACGTCGGGCGCGGGCGTTACAGGATCGGGCTGCCGCTGCGGTTGCCCTGATCGGCGCGGCGATGGGCGAGAGGGCCGAAGTCGCGGATGCTGTCGGCATGGGCAAACATGTTCAGGAACAGTGTCTTGATCGGGTGGCTCGCCAGTTTCAGCGCATCCGGGCCGGGGTGGTAGGTCTCGAACTCCAGCCCGCCCACGGTGATCACTGCGTGGCGCGCCAGGCAGAGATGGTACATGTCGACCGGCGTCGGTGGCGCGGTTTCAAAGATCGTCATGCCGTCGCAGAATTCGGTGGCGCGGGTCAGCAGCGTGCCGCCATCGGCGGTGCCGCGCAGCAGTCGCGCCGAGGGGCCGACGACCAGACTGCAATTGGGGCGCTGCAAGCCCATGCTGTCGGCCATGAAGCTGGTCAGCGGGTGGCTGCGTTTCCGGCTGCCGGGACGGCCGGGCACCAGGCTGGTGTGCCCGATCCACAGCAGCGTCTGCGCCTCGCCGTCGCGGGTCAGCAGCCGGTCGCCGGGCAGCAGGTCCTCGACCGCGATCGGCCCGTCGGTGGTTTCCACCTGCGAGCCGCGGGAAAAGGCGGTAAAGGCCTCTTCGAACAGCGGCATCGCCGGGGCGATGTGGCGGGTTTCGGCAATGCCACCGTCGGGCAGCAGGCAGGCGACCTCGAAGCGACGCAGCTGCGGTTTGCCGGCGGCGCGCAGCGCGGTCGGATCCTGCAGGAAGGCAGTGGCCTCGGTGGCGTTGGCAGCGGCTTTTTGCAAGGAATGCGGAATGGTCATGGCGCGCAGGACTCTCCTTGGCGGTTGATCCGCGGCATCGGCCCCCACCGAATGCGCGGAACGGGTAAAAACAACTCTGTCAAATCTTTGTGCCACCAGACCGATCTGGGAACGGTCTGGCGCCGTGTCTTTCCACGTGTCTTTCCATACGCGCGACAGCGCGTTCGGGTTTCAGCGCCGGTCAGATGCCCCGGTGGCGGCAGGCCCTGCGGGTGCCAGAAGCACCGACAGGCGTCGCCACCGGGGCACCCGTCCCCGGCGTTAACCCGTCTTCAGCCTGGCCGCCCGTCGCGCCCGTACCACCGCGGCGGTGGTCCAGGGCAGGGGTGTCGCGGCCTCGACCTTGGCAGCGCGCAGGATCGCTGCAATGAAACGTCTGTTCATCTTCATGTCGGCTCTGTCCTTGGCCCGGCAGCGACAGGGCTGCGGTTGCATGTGTTCTGATCTCTTTATGAGTAATCTTTGCGCCGTGATTATGACCGGGCGGGGGCATTTTCAGCGGCGCTGCCGGGCTTGCGACGCTTTGTGCTGCCGACGGGACGCGGGGCTGCAAGTGTTTGTGTCGCTGGCGAAAAACGGCGCTCCGCCACGGCGCGGCCTGGCGCGGGCGCGGCAATTGCGGCGCAAGCGCGCGGCTTCTGCCACAATTGCAATGGTTAACGGGCGTTAGGAAATGCGCGTCACAGGCGGATGCAGGCGATCAGGCGTCCGTAGTCGGCTTCCTTGGCGTGGGTGGCGCGGCGGAAGGAATAGAACCGCGCCGGATCGGCGTAGGTGCAGTGACGGGTCCACTCGGCCGCGCCGACGCCGGCCTCGCGCAGCTTGTACAGGCCAAGGCCCGGCAGATCGAACTGGTAGCGACCCTCGCGGCCATTGGCGAAGAAGCGGGCAAAGCGCGCATCCTGCATCATGAAGTCGTCGAAGAATTCCGGGCCGACCTCGTAAGCGCGCTGCGAGATGCTGGGGCCGATCACGGCGGCGGTCTTCTCGCGCTGGGCACCGAGGGTTTCCATCGCGTCCAGCGTTGCCTCCAGCACCCCGTCGAGGGTGCCGCGCCAGCCCGCGTGGGCGGCGCCGATGACGCCTGCTTCCGGGTCGGCAAACAGCACTGGCTGGCAGTCGGCGGTCAGGATCGACAGCGCAAGACCGGGGACGTTGGTGACCATCGCATCGGCGCGCGGGCGGGTGTCTGACGCCTCGGTCACCACATGCACGTCGGCGCTGTGGACCTGGTTCACGGCGCAGAGGTTTTCCGGCGGCACCTCCATCGCGGCGGCGACCCGGGCGCGGTTGATCTGCACCGCCTCGCGCTGGTCAGAGGAGCCGAGACCGCAGTTCAAACCCTGAAACACCCCGGAGGAGGCGCCGCCACGACGGGTGAAGAACCCGTGGCGGGTCGGGCCTAGCAGGTCGGATGTGAGAATTTCCAGCGTCATGGGTTCAATCCTGGCGGCGGGGCGGCCTGCGGCGGATAGAGGCCGAGAATTTTGAACAGGTTTCCCATTTCCGCCGGGTGCGTCAACCGCCGATGTGCGGCGACCAGGTTGTCGAGCGCCGCGCCCTGCAGCGGCGCCGCCAGCGCGCGGGCGCGGTCGGTGATGCCGAGCCGTTCGAGGAACACCCCCTGCGGGGTGAGGCGGCTGTGGGCGCAACCTGCGGTTTTTGCTGCCAATGCCAGTGCTTCGAAATCCACATGGGCGGTCAGGTCCGCCTCGCCCGGGGTGGTCAGTACGTCGGCGGGAGCATGGGCGCGCAGCGCCTGCAACGTATCGCCGAGCGCGCGCCAGTCGCCGTAGTCGACGATCAGCGCCGCGCCGCCGTGGGTCGCGATTCGGGTCGCGAGGGACTCGGCAATCGGGGCGGCGGGTTCGCAGATCTCCACCAGGTCGCCGTCCCGGGTGTCTTCCAGCCGGTGCGCCAGGGCAGGCTGCGGCGTCGCGGGGGCAAGGCCGAAGGACAGCGTGCCGTTGCTGAGGCCAATGCGCCGTTCGCTCCAGCCCGCGCCGCTGCGGATGAACTGGCGGATCGGCAGCGCATCGAAGAATTCATTGGCCACCAGGAACAGCGGCTGGTCCGGCAGGGTCTCGACATGGTCGTGCCACCGGGGCGCAAAGCCCGCCAGCGTCTCTGCCTGCACCTTGCGCAGGGCGGGGGAGGCCTCGACCAGGTGCGGCTGCATGGCTGCGTGAAAGCCGGGCACACCGCGGGTGGCGCGCAAGAGATCCGCCATCAGGGTGCCGCGGCCCGGTCCCAGCTCGGCCAGGGTGAAGGGCGCGGGCGCGCCCTGGTCCAGCCAGCTTTGCGCCAGCGCCAGGCCCAGGAGCTCGCCGAACATCTGGCTGATTTCCGGCGCGGTGGTGAAATCCCCCGCCGCCCCCAGCGGGTCGCGGGTGGTGTAATAGCCGAACCGCGGATGCAGCAGGCAGTCGGACATGTAGTCCGCGACCGAGATCGGCCCCTCTGCCCGGATGCGGGTGGTGAGGTGGTCTGTCAGGCTCATGCGGGGCTCTGCTGCGGCTGGCGTGCGCGGATCAGGAAGAAGAGGCCAAGCGCAATCATCGGCAGCGACAGCGCCTGCCCCTGGGTGAGGCCGACGCCATCAATGTGCCAGGCCAGTCCCAGCGGGTTGCCGGGGGTGACGAACTGGGCATCGGGCTGGCGCACGAATTCCACCGCGAAACGGGCCAGCCCGTAGCCTGCGAGAAACACGCCAAGGACGCGGCCCGGCGCGTGCAGGGCGTTGCGGCGCCACACGAGGTAGAGCAGCAGCGCGCCCAGCAGCAGCCCCTCCAGCGCGGCCTCATAGAGTTGCGAGGGGTGGCGGGCGCAGATCTCGCCCAGGGCCTGGCCGCAGTCCTGCGCCATCTGGCCGGGGAAGGCGACGCCCCAGGGCAGCTCGGTGGGACGGCCCCAGAGCTCGGCGTTGACGAAATTCGCCAGCCGCCCCAGCAGCAGGCCGGGGGCCACCACATGGGCCACCAGATCGGCCATCTGCAGGCGGGGGATGTTGTGGCGCGCGGCATAGATCCAGGCCGCCAGCACCACGCCGATCAGCCCGCCGTGAAAGGCCATGCCGCCCTTCCAGATCTGCAGGATCTCGACCGGGTTCTGCATGTAATAGCCGGGGTTGTAGAACAGCACCGAGCCAAGCCGCCCGCCGAGGATGACGCCGAGGATGATCCAGGTCAGCAGGTCCTCGACCTGCTCGGGCTTCATCGGCGGCTGCTGCGCGGGCCACAGGGCCGGACGGCGCAGCGCCGCGACGGCCAGCCGCCAGGCGATGACGATCCCGACGATATAGGCCAGCGCGTACCAGCGCAGGGCAAACTCGAAGGAGCCGATGGAGATCGAGAAGATCTCGGGCGAGAGGTCGGGGAAGGGGATCATGGCCTGCATGCGGGATGAATGCCTTTGTGTGGTAAGGGAAGTCAACGGCTTGCAGCCGCGCCAATGCTTGCCCATATAAGGTGCAACCCTGTCACGGAGAAGACGATGCAGAGCCGCAACAAGATCCTGGATGACATTTCCCAGCTGATGACCAATGCAATGGGCGTGGCCCAGGGCGCCAAGGACGAGGCGGAGACCGCATTGAAAGGTATGCTGGACCGCTGGCTGGCCGACCGCGATTTCGTCACCCGCGAGGAATTCGACGCCGTGCGCGCCATGGCCCAGAAGGCGCGCGAGGAGAACGAGGCGCTGAAGGCGCGGCTGGACGCGCTGGAAACCGCGAACAAGGGCTGAGCCTTCACCCGTCCCGGCCCCTTGATGCCCCCGGGCGGCGCGGCCGCGCCGCTGGTGCGGCGCAGGTCCTGATCGGCAGAGAATGACCCCGTCACGGCCCCGGGCCTGTGGCGGGGTTTTCCGTAACTGACAGGGGCGGTTCCATGGTGCAAGATATGGGTGCCGACCGACGGTGCGCGGCTCTTGAGCCCTCTGTCGTCACCGGCAATTCCAGCCGGCATCTAGGGGGCTGTGGATAGTTCGTCCACAAGTTATTGCAGTTATCCCCTAAATAAAGGGTTGCCAGAACCCCAATTCCGCACCACCATATCTAGTAGGGAGCGGGGATGCCTCCCCGAGCCTCAACATAAAAACTGGCCGCGGGGCGCTGCCACGCCCGTCAGGGTCAGGGATCTAGAGAGGTGGAAACATGGCACTATCCGAGCTTCAGCTGGAAGAGGACGTCCATCCCATCGACATCGTCGAACATCTGGCTTCGCACCACGACTGGGATTTCGACCGGGTTGGCGATGACCAGATTGCCATGTCGGTGGAGGGGCAGTGGCGGACCTATTCGCTGACCCTGGCCTGGTCGGGCTACGAGGAGTGCCTGCGGCTGGTCTGCAGTTTCGAGATGGAGCCGCCGGAGGCGGAGCTGCCGCGGCTCTATGAGCTGATCAACTGCATGAACGACCAGTGCTGGGAAGGCAATTTCACCTATTGGGCCGATCACAAGCTGATGCTGTTCCGCTATGGGCTGATGCTGGCGGGCGGCCAATTGCCGAGCCCGCAGCAGATCGACGCGATGCTGAAGGCCGCGGTGGCCAATGCGGAGCGCTACTACCCGGCGATCCAGCTGGCGGTCTGGGGGAAGCGCAAGCCCGCGGATGCCCTGCAGGTCGCCATTGCAGAGGCCTACGGCCGCGCGTAAACCTAGCCCCGGACCTGACAAATCAAGGGGAGGGGCTGTTATGGACATGACGGAGATCGCCGCGCGCGGGCTGGTGCTTCTGGGCTGCGGGAAAATGGGCTCGGCGATGCTAGCGGGCTGGCTGGAGAACGGATTGCCGGCCACCTCGGTCTGGGTGATCGATCCCCGCCCATCGGATTGGCTGAAGGCCACCGGCGTCAACGTGAATGCCAAGATGCCGGCGGCGCCCGGTATCGTGCTGATCGCGGTGAAGCCGCAGATGATGGGCGAGGCCCTGCCGACCTTGCAGAGCTACGGCAACGGCCAGACGCTGTTCATCTCGGTGGCGGCGGGCACCTCGATCGAGACCTTCCAGAACATCCTTGGCGCCGAGACGCCGATCGTGCGGGCAATGCCCAACACGCCGGCGGCGATCGGTCGTGGCATCACCGCGCTGATCGGCAACAGCTATGCGAGCCCGAAGGACCTTGAGCGCGCCGAAGGTCTGCTACAGGCGGTCGGGCAGACCGTGCAGCTGGACAGCGAGGCGCAGATGGACGCGGTGACCGGCGTCAGCGGCTCCGGTCCCGCCTATGTGTTCCACCTGATCGAAACCCTGGCCGCCGCGGGCGAGGCGCAGGGCCTGCCTGCCGAGATGGCGATGAAGCTGGCCAAGGCCACCGTTGCAGGTGCCGGCGCGCTGGCGGAGGCGGCCGAGGAAGATCCGGGCCAGTTGCGCGTCAACGTGACCAGCCCCAATGGCACCACCCAGGCGGCGCTTGAGGTGCTGATGGACGAGAGCGAAGGCTTCCCGGCGCTGCTGAAGCGTGCGGTTGCTGCGGCTGCGGATCGCTCGCGGGAGCTGGCGCGTGGCTGAGATTTCCTTTGACGACTTCATGAAGGTCGATGTCCGCGTGGGCGAGATCGTGCGCGCGGAACCCTACCCGGAGGCGCGCAAGCCCGCGATCAAGCTGTGGATCGATTTCGGCGACGAGATCGGAGTCAAGAAGAGCTCGGCCCAGATCACCGCGCATTACACGCCGGAAACCCTGCCGGGCAAGCAGGTGCTGGCCGTGGTGAATTTTCCGCCGCGGCAGATCGGCCGGTTCATGTCCGAGGTGCTGGTCCTCGGGCTGCCGGATGCCGAGGGCGAGATCCATCTGATCGGCCCCGATGGAAAGGTGCCGCTGGGCGGAAGGATGCATTGAGATGAAACTGTTGATCGCACGACCGATGACCGCCGCCGTCGAGGCGCGCGCGCGCGAGGAGTTCCCCGAGGTGGAAATCCGCGGCAACACCGAGGTGATGAGCGAGGCGGAAATGCTGCGCGCGTTGGCAGAGTTCGACGCGGTGGTGCCGACGCTGGGTGACCTGTTCTCGGCCGAGATCTTTGCCAGGGCGGAACAGCCGCGTTGCAAGTTGCTGGCCAATTTCGGTGTTGGCTACAACCATATCGACGCCGAGGCCGCGCGCGCGGCGGGCGTCGAGGTGACCAACACCCCCGGTGCCGTGACCGATGCCACCGCCGATGTGGCGCTGACGCTGATGCTGATGTCGGCCCGCCGGGCCTCGGAAGGGGAGCGGCTGGTGCGCAGTGGCGACTGGCAGGGCTGGCATCCGACCCAGCTGCTGGGGCTGCATGTGACGGGCAAGCACGTGGGCATCGTCGGCATGGGCCGCATCGGTCAGGCCATCGCCCGGCGCTGCCATTTCGGGTTTGGCATGCAGGTGTCCTATATGGCGCGCTCGGACAAGGATCTGGACTTTCCGGCGCAGCGCGCGGACAGCCTGATCGCCCTGGCGAAAGCGGTGGATGTTGTGGTGATCGCGGTGCCCGGCGGCGCCGAGACCCGGCATCTGATCGACGCCGAGGTGCTGGCGGCGATGCGTCCCCACGCGCATCTGATCAACATCGCCCGTGGCGAGGTGGTGGACGAGGCGGCGCTGATCGCCGCGCTGCAGGCGCGTCGGATCGGCGGCGCGGGTCTGGATGTCTACGAGTTCGAGCCTGCGGTGCCGCAGGCGTTGCGGGAGCTGGACAATGTCACCCTGCTGCCGCACCTGGGCACCGCCACCGAGGAGGTGCGCAGCAACATGGGGCATATGGCGCTCGACAATGTGGCGGCCTTTAAGGCCGGTACCGTGCCGCCGAACCGGGTCTGACGCCCGTCGGACACGAGGTGCCGCCGGGGCTGGGGTCAGCTCTCGGCGGCTTGCCCCACGGCCTCGCGCCAATGGCGGCGGCAGAGCGAGACGTAGGTTTCGTTGCCGCCGATCTGGACCTGGTTGCCGTCGGTGACGACACGCCCTTGATCGTCCTGGCGCACCACCATGGTTGCCTTCTTGCCGCAATGGCAGATGGTGCGTACCTCGCGCATCTCGTCGGCCAGCGCCAGCAGCGTGGCTGAGCCGGGAAACAGCTTGCCCTGGAAATCCACCCGCAGGCCATAGGCCAGCACCGGAACCCGCAGATCGTCGACCACGCAGGCCAGTTGCCAGACCTGGTCAGGGGACAGGAACTGCGCCTCGTCCACGAACACCGCGGCCACCGGTCCCCGATCCAGGCGCTGCTTGATGCGCTGGAACAGGTCATCGCCCTCGGCGAAGGTATCGGCGTCCTGGCCGATGCCGATGCGCGAGGCGATTCGACCGGTGCCGGCACGATCGTCGAGGCGCGCGGTCAGCAGGTAGGTTTCCATGTGGTTTTCGCGGTAGTTGTGCGATGCCTGCAGCAGCACCGTCGATTTGCCCGCGTTCATGGTGGAGTAGTGGAAATAGAGCTTGGCCATGAGGAGGGTTTAGCTGCGCTGGCGGATGGGGAAAACCCAAACTTGCCGCTTTGCGGGAATCGGCGACCCGCGCGGGGTGGGATGGGACCATGGAGGCGGGGCGGAGAAGGCCCGCCGGGGCTGACGCGGCGGGGTGGAACAAATTCCCCTGTGATGCCGCATCAATCGCCCCGGAAGGCACTGGTTCCGGGCAGACCAATTGCCCTTGGCGCAGAATGTCACTCACCCATCCTGCCTCACACTGAACAACAGAAAGCTGTTGCACGATGTCACTCGCTAAATCCCTCAAAAACCTGAGGGATGGATAAGGTATCGCAATTCCTCTACAACTCAGAAATGGGAAATTAACCGCTGAGTTCCCCTATCGGGAGCAGCGACCGTGCCAGGTAGGATTTTTATGGCTGAGATTGGGACGTATTTGAAAAAGCACACCGAGGCGCTGGTGAAGGATGTCGGCATCGAAGCCGCCTGCCAGATTACCGGCAAGTCGAAGGCGACCTTGGGGCGGTATTACTCGGACAATGCGGAACACGCCGATCGCTTCATGCCGGTGGATGCGGTCGCCAGGCTGGAAGGGGCGGCGTCCTACCCGCATGTGACCTCGGCGCTGGCTGACCTCAAGAACATCACCCTGTCCTACAACGGCAATGGTTCCGCCCAGGAGACTGGTCGCAGCGGCGGGGTGAATGCGGATGTGATCGCGCTGAGCCAGCGCTTTGCCCAATTGATGAGCGAATACCAGGCCGCGATCGAAGATGGCATCATCACCGTGAACGAGGCCAAGCGTCTGTTGCGCGAGACGGTGCTGTTGCAGCAGGTGCTGCTGGACATGAAACTGCATCTCGAAGAAGAGAGCGCCTGAGGCCCCAGGCCGCGCGTAGCCGTCGCGCGGCGCTGCGATCGGACAATTTGAGCTGTGTTTCGCCCTGGCCATCGTGCCGGGGCTTTTTGCGTCTGCGCCGGCGGTGTCGGCACACCGGGTCCGTCCGTGGGTCTGACGCCGGGTAACAGCCTGCTTCGGGGCGTTAAACAATTGGGCACGGGCCGCAACTTCAGGGGGAATTCGCCGAGGGGCACATCGACCCGATTCTGCCGCATTTGCGCCGCGAAGTTACCGGTGAGCGCTGAAAACACCGGGAAAACTGGGAAAAACCGCAATCGATCTCCTAACGAAAACGCTGGCATTTTCCGCGCCTTTTCAATGGTTTTTCATAAAATCTTACTGGTTCATTAAGAAAACAAGGGGCTTTGGCGCTCTCGGCCTGCGCGGCGGGTGGCGGTTTAAGACTTTGTTAACCCTGCCTCATTCTGCCCATGTTTCTGCCAGCGCGGCACCGCAGCAGGCCGCATTCCGGCCCAAGCCGTCACCCACGATGAGAGCATGGAAAATGGAGTGGGTGATGAGACGTTTTATGGGAATGGCGGCTGCTGTCGCCATGTTGGCCGCCAGTAGCGCGGCCCAGGCCGAGGGCCGTCCGGCCCCGGTGCAATCCGTCCCCGGGTGGGAGGCCGTCGGCCGGCTGAATATCTCTGGTCGCAGCATGTGCACAGGCAGTCTGATTGCGCCCGACCTTGTGTTGACCGCGGCGCATTGCCTGTACAGCCCCACTAACGGGCGGGCTGTGAATCCGCGGCGTATCAAGTTCGAGGCGGGGCTGGTGGGCCGCCAGTCAAAGGCCGCGCGGCAGGTGGTAAAGGCGGTGCTGCACCCCGGTTACGATCACCGCAGCGGCGGCGAGGCACAGAGCGGCGTGGACCTGGCGGTGCTCCGCCTTGACCGGCCGATCAGCCCGCAGAGGATCCAGCCCCTGTCGCTGGCAGCGGCGCCCTCGCGCGGTGACACGGTGGATGTGCTGTCCTACACCTATCATCAGGCGACGACCCCCAGCCGACAGAATGCCTGCCGGGTGCTGTCCTCCCGGCAGAGCATGATGGTGACATCCTGCCGGGTGGATTTCGGGGCGTCAGGGTCGCCGGTGCTGCAACTGCTGCCGGGGCGGCCGCCGCGGCTGGTCTCGGTGATTTCCGCCAAGGCGCGGATGGGGGGCAAGCGGGTGTCGATTGCCACCGGTCTCAACCACTCGCTGCATTCGCTGATGCAGGCGGCGGGCTGACGCGCCCCGCCGTCGGGCGGGGCAGGGGATGTTGCCATTTTATCAATCGCGGTCGGGCTCTGGGTCGGCCGCGATGGCTTCGCGGTTCCGACCCGGAGCGGAGCGCGTTATGAACGGGCTGCCCACCGCACCCGCGGTCCGGCCAACCCGCCCAGAGGGACAGCTGCAGAATGACCAGACCGGCCCCCACCGCCCGCGAAGGCAGGATTCTTGAACGCGATCTGAGCGCGCTGACCCTTGGTCGGGCACGGGTGCTGGATGCGGTGGTACAAACCGGCGGCCGTGACGCGGCCGTGGCGCGGGTGTTCTTCAGCTCGGCGGACAGCGCCGAAGGGCTGGGGCTGGAGGTCGGGCAGGGCGCGCGGGAAGCGGCGGTCACCCAGCACAATTTTGGCGGCGCGCCGGTGTTCGAGGCCGCGGTCGATGACTGCGACCAGCCGGTGACGGTGCGGGTCGATGACGGCGCCTGGAGCGTGCCCTTGCAGCCTGCCGAGACGGACCTGCTGGCCGGGATGAACGTGCTGGTGGCGGTGCGCAATGGCGAGACGCCGGAAATCGCGGCGGACTGGCTGACGTATCACGCTGCGCGGCATGGCATGCAGGCAGCGGTGATCCTTGATCGCGCCGAGCCGTCGGCCAGCCGCGACTTCGCCACCGCGCTGCGGGCGCTGGTCGAGGACATCGCCGGGCTGGAGCGGGTGATCGTGGTGCGCTGCAGGCTGCCGCTGGGCAAGCCTGACCTGCCCGCCGAGGCACATCCGTTCAACGTGCCCGGTGCGCCGGGCAAGGATCGCATGGAGATCCCGCCCGCCGACCCGTGGCGGGCGCCGCTGGGGGAGTTTCTGATCTACGAGATCCTGCGTGCCCGCTTTCTGGAGCAGGCCCGGGCGGTGGCGAATATCGACCTCTTCGACCTGCTGGCACCGGACGAGGGTCCGAATATCTTTGACCGGGCCGTGCAATCGGCCTCGGGCTGTGTGCAACTGGGCGGGGTGCAGGCCTACCCGTGGCGGCTGCGGCTGGACAGTGCCGCGGGGTTTGGCGACCACATCTGCACCCAGTTCGACTCGGATGCCTTGCGGCCGCGCTGGTGCCTTGCGCCGGGCAAGGTGCCGCGCGACTGTATCTGGCGCCTGGTGCGGGTGGTCGGCGTTGCGCCTGCCGCGCAGGACGTGGCGCTGTTCTACCGCTGCATGGCCCTGCGCCACCCGACCGAGAGCATCTCGGAGATCGTGCCCAAGACCAGCCTGGTGGAAACACCGCAGCTGCTGGAACTGGCACACGACCATTTCGGCGCCAAGCCCGTGCGCATCCCCGAGGAGCGTTTGCAGCGACCGGCAGGCGGCCGCGGGCGCACTGTCATCGTCACCACCATGAAGAACGAAGGCCCGTTCATTCTGGAATGGCTGGCCTATCACCGGGTGATCGGGGTGGACGACTTCCTGATCTACACCAACGATTGCACCGACGGCACCGATACGATGCTGCAGCTGTTGCAGGACAAGGGGCTGGTGCAGCACCGCGAAAACCCGTTCCGCAGCACCGATCTGAAACCGCAGCACGCTGCCTTGCAGGCCGCCGAGGAAGAGCCTGTCATCCGCGATGCCGACTGGGTGGTCTGCATGGATGTGGACGAGTTCATCAATATCAAATGCGGCGCGGGGCGCCTTGAGGATCTGTTCGCGGCGGTGGGCGACGCCAACATGATCTCGATGACCTGGCGGCTGTTCGGCAACAATGATGTGCGTGACTTTACCGGCGATCTGATCCTGCGCGAGTTCACCCGCTGCGCCCATGAAGTGACCCGCAAGCCGCATCAGGCCTGGGGGTTCAAGACGCTGTTTCGCAACAATGGCATCTTCAAGAAGCTGGGCGTGCACCGCCCCAAGGGGCTGAAGCCGCAGCTGTGGCAGGACATCCGCTGGGTCAACGGCTCTGGCAAGCCGATGCCGCGGGAGATGTACCGCAACGGCTGGCGCTCCTCGCTGTCGACCTACGGCTATGATCTGGTGCAGCTGAACCACTATGCCGTGCGCAGTGCCGAAAGCTTCCTGGTCAAGCGGGATCGCGGCCGGGTCAACCATGTCGACCGCGACCAGGGGCTGTCCTACTGGTTCCGCATGAACAACAACGCCGAGGAGGAACGCTCGATCCAGCGGATGATCCCGGCGCTGGAGGCGGAGCTGGCCCGGCTGATGGCCGACCCCGAGATTGCCGCCACGCATGCGTACTCCTGCGCCAGGCACCGCGAGAAGATCGCCGAGCTGAAGCAGCGTGACGACATGCTGACGCTGTTTCAGGAGCTGACTAGTGAGCGGTTGCAGAAACTGTCACGGCTGCATGCGCATTTCGGCGCGAACGTGTTCCTCAGCGGGCCGGGCGTGATCCCGGAGGAGATCGCCGAGAAGGCACCGGGCAGCGATTTCTGGTTCACCGTGAAGCGCGGCGAGACCACCCACTAGGGGCCGGGCGCGCCGATTTGACAGGTTTTTCTGCCGGGGTCTAAAATTCGCCATAAAGTTTCAGCACGTCTAGGGGCGTATTCGTGGATTGTTTAAAGGGCAGAAAACATGGGACTTCCCACCATCGCGTCGCTCTGGGTCGGGCCGGAGCTGAGCTGGCTGGAGCAGTTGTGCCTGAAGTCCTTTGTCGACAACGGCCACCCGGTGATCCTTTACACCTATGACAGCGTTCAGGGTGTGCCGGACGGGGTCGAGATCGCCGATGCCAACGAGATCCTGCCCGCCGATCGCATCATCCGCCATGCCCGCACCGGCAGCCCGGCCTATCACGCCGATGTCTTCCGGCTGCACCTGCTGCGGCAGACCGATTATATCTGGGCCGACACCGACGCCTATTGCTGCCAGCCCTGGGACATCAGGGGCAAGCACTTCCACGGCTGGATCTCCGACGACAAGCCGATGGTGAACAACGGTGTTCTGCGGCTGCCGAAGACGTCGAAGACGCTGAAGGCGATGTTGCAGTTCACCAGCGATGAATACCCGGTCCCGCCCTGGTACAGCGCCGAGAAGCAAGCCGAGTTGCAGGCGCTGAAGGATGCCGGGCAGGGGGTGCATGTGTCGCTGTTGCCCTGGGGTGTCTGGGGGCCGGACGCGCTGACGTGGTTCTTGCAGGACACCGGCGAGGTGGCGCAGTCGCGCCCCGGACATGTGATCTACCCGGTGCCGTTCAAGCTGGCGGGGGTGGTGTTGAACCCCAATCGTGCCAACAAGGCCCGCGGCTTCATCCGGGACGATACCCTCTCGATCCATTTCTGGGGCCGCCGGTTTCGCAACATTACCGCCAAATACGGCGGTGTCCCGGCGCCGGGCTGTTACGTGGATGACCTCCTGAAGAAACACGGCATCACTGCCGAGACGACCCGTCACCTGCTGCAAGCCAGCCCTGAAGCGAAAGAGGTGCCCATGCCCGCAATCGATCCGGCGACGCTGGATTTCTCGATGTTCAGCGATCAGGACGTGGCCAATATCCTGTTGCAGCGCTCCGAACTGGCCACCTCAGGCCAGACCATCCGGGACTGGATGGCCGGGGACGAGCAGCTGCTGCTTGAGGAGGCGCGCTCGCAGCGCGACCATATTCTGGCGGAGTCCATTCGCATCGCCGAGCGGGAATGCGGTTTCTTCCTGAAGGCCACCGATGACATCGCCCCCAGGCGCGCCGCCGACATCGGTTGCGGCTATGCCTTTGCCAGCCTGCTGCTGCACCGGCGCTATGATTGCGAGCTGGTGCTGATCGATATCGAGGAGGGCAATGGCCGTCACTTCGGCTTTCAGGGCGAGGGCGCCGGCTATACCAGCCTGGCGACCGCACGCGCCTTCCTGGAGAAGAACGGCGTGCCGACTGACAAGATCACCACCATCAACCCCAAGAAGCAGGACACTGCCGGGCTGGCGCCTGTCGACCTGGTCGTCAGCCTCGCGTCGTGCGGATTTCACTATCCGGTCAGCACCTACGAGGCGATGTTCGCCAATCAGGTCAACGCCGGTGGCGGGATCGTGCTGGATATCCGCAAGGGGTCGGGAGGCATCGGCGCGATGAAGGCTTTTGGCGCGGTGGAGGTGCTGGAGAAACACGGCAAATACTCCACGGTGCTGACACGGGTCGGCGCCACCGACAGCTGATCGGGGCAGGCTGTTAACCTTTTGCGGTTAAGGTCGCGCGCAACCCTCGCTGTGCCGAGCGCGTAGTGAAAGTGGCTTGCCCCTGCCGGGCAGGCAGAAAGGATATGAGGCCGCAATGATCGCGGAGCATTTGGATTTCAGATCGGTGCTGCCGGAGCTGGACGTCGACGAGGTGCGCCGCGTTGCCGATATCAACGGTCAGGCGGCAGAACTGTCCGCGCTGCTGCATCGTCGCTATGGCTGTCGGGTCGAGTATGTGAGCCTGGACCGCAAGGGGCGGCCGGTGTCGCCGCAACCCGAGGATCTGCAGGCGTGGCGGGACCGGCTGGTTGCCGCGGGCGTGGACGAGGACGCGATCCATGTGCAGGGCAGCACGGTGCCTTCGCACCCCTATGACGTGATCCTCGCCTTGAACAGCTTCGGGGTGCGCCACAAGATCCAGAACATCAAACCGCTGCTTGACCAGGCGCTGCATCCGCTCAGCCGGTTGGTGATCGAGATCCGCAAGGGCTCGGGCAGCTATCCGTTTCTCAAGGCCTATGGCAGCTGCAACACGCTGCTGGCGCCGGAGGCCGAGCGGACCGGGCTGGCGGTGCTGTCGGCCGAGCCGCAGGAGCTGCAGCCGCCCTCCGGCGAATGGTCGGCGCTGGCGCGGAGGCTGGCAGGGGGCGAGGGATTCTTTGACGAGCTGGAGGAGCACTCGTTCCTGTTCATGCCGCGCGGGCGCACGCTGGTCGTGACCTTCGACAATCTCGATATCGCGATGACCAAGCGCGATGACCGGCGGCCCTGGGGCTTCAGCTTCATCGAGGCGCAGGGCTGGTCGATGCTGGGGGTGATGGCCAATGGCTGGACCTGGTTTCGCCACGCGGAGGTCACCGCCAAGTTCGAGGCGCTGCGGGACAGCGGCTTTTTCGACCGCTTCGAGCGGGTGGTGTTCTATGGCGCCTCCATGGGTGGCTATGCGGCGGCGGCCTATGCCGCGGCGGCGCCCGGATCGACGGTGTTTGCGATCAGCCCGCAGTCGACCCTGGACAAGCGGCTGGTGCCCTGGGAGATGCGCTACAAGAAGGTGTGGGAGCGGGATTTCTCGGGGCCTTTCGGCGATGCGGCGCTGGCCAGCCAGGCGGCGGGCGAGGTGCATGTCATGTATGACCCCTATGTGGCCCCCGACGCCGCCCATGCGGCGCGCTTTACCGGGAGCAATGTCACGTTCTGGCGTTGCCCCCTGCTGGGGCACCGGCTGGGGTCCTCGCTGCAGCAGATGGGGATCCTGCAGGACATCGCCACGGGGGCGATCAATGGCACACTGACGCCGCAGCGCTTCCGCCAGTTGCTGCGGCGGCGGCACGGCTTTGCCCGCTATCAGCGGGAACTGGCCAATCTGGCGCTGGAGCGCGGCCATCCGCAGCTGGCGCGCAAGGTCTGCGATTACGTGCTGCGTCAACGGGACGATCGGTATTTCCGCCGCCTGCGCCAGCGGTTGTGATCATCCAAGGCTTATGCGATGCAAAAGGCCGGGCCGCCGCGGAAGATCGGCCGCCACCCGCCCGGCCAGACAGGGACTGAGGTAAACGGCACTATGCGCGACATCACCATCGCCTTTCACATCGGAGCGCCGAACACCGACAATGGCCAGCTGACCTGGTCGTTGCGCAAGGATGCGGCGCGGCTGCTGGAGCAGGGGGTGATGATCCGGCGACCCGGGACCTATATGAAGGCGGTCACCGACATGCTGCGCAAGCAGGACCAGGAGTTTGTCACCGACCAGGAGCGGGATGCGCTGCTGGCGCATCTGGTCAAGGACAATGACGTTGACCGGCTGATCCTGACCAGCTCCAGCTTCCTGGGGGTGCCGGCCTGGATGCTGAGCGGGGGGCGGCTGTTTCGCAATGCGGGGCGCAATGCGGCGGCGCTGCGGGGCTTGTTCCCCGACAACCCCTGCGCCTTCTTCCTGGGGCTGCGCAATCCCGCCACCCTGATCGGGCCGGTGTTTCGCTCGCAATCGAGCCGTACCTGGCAGGAGTTCGCGGGCAAGGCGGACTTCTTGAACCTGCGCTGGTCGGAGGTGGTTGCCGATATCCGGATGCGCAACCCGGAGTGCCCGATCACCGTCTGGTGCAACGAGGAAACGCCGGTGATCTGGCCGAACATCCTGGGCCATGTGACCGGGCTGGGCGACAGCTTCCGCTTCTCCGGGGAGCTGGACATCACCCGAGGCATCATTTCGGAGGCGGGGTACGAGCGGCTGGAAGCCTATCTGGCCAGCCGCCCCGGCCTCAGCGAGGCGCAGCGCGAGCGGGTGCGGGAGTTGTTCCTGACCTACTACTACAGCGAGGACGCGGTCGAGGAAGAAATCGATCTGCCCGGATGGTCGCAGACGCTGGTGGACCATATGAGCGAGACCTACCAGGCCGATGCCGACCTGATCCGGCGAATGCCCGGCGTCACCTTTCTGAGCTGACGGCGGCGCGGCTGTAGAACCGGCGCATCAGGATGGCGGTCAGGTACATCGGCACCTGGTAGCAGCCTAGAAAGATCAGCAAAGGCTCGGTGGTGGCTGCGGGCAGGGCGATCAGGAACAGGGCGAAGTTCCGGTTGCCGGCCACGACGGAGACGGCCACCGCGCCACTGCCCGCGCGGCGGCGCACCACCGCATAGGTCAGCATTTGCAGGCCGAGGTTGGCCGCCAGTGCAAATCCCATCCATTGCAGCACCAGCCAGGGTTGCTGCTCCAGGGCCGGGCCCAGGGCCGACATCAGTGCGATCACGATCACGGCCAGTGCAATCATCGTCAGCCCGTCGATCGCGGTGGCCTGATCTGGCCGCAGGTTCGGCAGCGTGAGGCGCCGCAGCAGGAAACCGGCAAGGACCACCAGGCCAATCGTCGCCACCAGCCGCCCCGCCGCGCGCAGCACGTCCGCGAGGTGGTCAAGCTCGCCGAGACCCGGCATCAGCAGAATGATCGGGATCACCGTCAGCGGCATCAGGGCGGTGCCGAGGATCAGCAGGCGAAAGGCGGTCTCGGGTGGGTGGCCCAGCAGGGCGGTGATGTTCGGGCTGCCGGTCACCGACGGCGCGCTGAGCATCAGCACCAGCGCCAGGGCGGCCGGGGTTTCCGCAAGGCCTAGCAGCGCAGCCCCTGCCAGGGCCAGCAAGGGCAGCGCCAGTTGCAGCAGCGCCACGGCGCAGAGGGTATCAAGACCGTCCCGCAGGCCGCCGACGGCCCGGCTGTAGCCGATCCTGTAGGCGTTGAGGAACAGGAGCGCCGCCACCATGTGTGGCAGCCAGGGCTGCAACCTGGCCGCCAGGTCCGGCAGCAGCAGCCCCGTGAGCAGCCCCATGACCAGGGCGGCGCGACCGTGGCGGGCCGCAAGCTGCAGCAGGCCCATCATCCGGCGCAGCCAGGCATGGGCCCGGCGGGCGGAGCGCAGAGGCGAGCGAGACAGCGGTCCCCGCCCGCGCCGAGGGCGCGCGCTCGGGTCATGTCAGCAGCAACAACCAGAACCAGATGGTGAAGATGCTGACCCCGGTTGCGATCAGGACTGAGGAGGCCGCCACCCGTTTGGCGCGTCCGTACATGCTGGCAAAGATATAGCCGTTGAACCCGGTGGCCATGGAGGCATTCAGCACCCCCGAGCGGAACAGATCCTGCGGCAGCGCCAGCGCAGACCCCATGGCCCAGACAATCGCCGGGTGGATCATCAGAGAGGTGAGGCAGACAAAAAGGATAGCGCGCAGATCGCCCTCGGGGCGGTATTGGACCAGCACGCCGCCCAAGGCGAACAGCGCGCCGGGCAGGGCGGCGCGGATCACCAGGGACAGGGCCTCATCCACCACCACCGGAATGGCGTAGCCCGAGAAATTCACCAGGAACCCCAGTGCGATCCCGAGGATCAGCACGTTGCGGAACATGGCATTGAGCACCGCGGAAACGGTCTTGACCCCGCCCGCGCCGCGGTTGCGCAGGATCTCCATCACGGTGATGCCGACGCCGTAGCAGAAGGGCGAATGAAAGGCGATGATCGCGTAGTTGCCGGTCAGGTTGTCGGCTCCGAAGGCGCGTTCGGTGATCGGCAGCCCCAGCAGAACCGAGTTGGAGAACAGGCAGCAGAAACCGATCACGGCGCAGTCTTCCCAGTCGCGTTTGAACAGGATGCGGGCGCCGAAGAGGCCGATCATGAAACAGGTGAAGGCACCGGTGTAGAAACTGGCGAGCAGACGGGGATCAAAGCTTGCGGACAGATCCAGTGTGGCGATGGCGCGAAACAGCAGGCAGGGGATCGCAAAGCTCTGGGTGAACTTGGCCAGGCCGTCGATATGTCCCTGCGTGAAGAAGCCCTTGCGTGTTGAAACGTAGCCCGCGCCGATGACCAGAAAAACCGGCAGGATGACATCAATCAGGGTTTGAAACACGGGCAGGGTACTCCGCAGAAATGTTTTGCTGCAATGGCTTGGCTAAAATGTTCGCGGGGGCAGCCCCCCGCCAATCCGTCTCCCTTCAGAGCGGGAGCCGGATCACCATGCCGTCATAGGCCGGGGTGATGTGGTCCGGTGTTTCGGCTTCGACCGTGGCGTAATCCATGTCGTTATGCATGTTGGTGATGATGCCGCGCTTCGGGGCCATCCGCTCGAACCAGGACAGCGCGTCGGCGTAGCAGAAATGCGTCGGGTGCGGACTGCGGCGCAGACCGTCGAGGATCCAGACGTCCAGCCCTTCCAGCGCGGGCAGCGCGGCATCGGGGATCGCGGAGACATCCGGAAGATAGGCCAGGTCGCCGATGCGGAATCCGAGCGCGTCAATGGAGCCGTGCTCGACCTCGAAGGGGCGCAGCGAAATCGCGCCACCGGGGCCGTCGATCTGGAAGGGGCCGTCAATGGATTTCAGTTCCAGGATCGGCGGGTAGGGCGAACCATCCGGCTGGACGAAGACGTAGCCAAAGCGGCTCAGCAGGTCGTTCTGGGTGGGGCCGTCGGCATAGACGGGGATGCGCTGGCGCATGTTGAAATAGACCATGCGCAGGTCGTCGATGCCGTTCATGTGATCGGCATGGGAATGGGTGTAGACCACCGCGTCAAGGCGGCTGACACCGGCGTCCAGAAGCTGGTTGCGCATGTCCGGCGACGTGTCGATCAGCACCGAGGTGGTCCCGTCGGGGCCGTCGCGCTCCACCAGCAGCGAGCAGCGGCTGCGGCGGTTCTTCGGGTTCTCCGGGTCGCAATCGCCCCAGTGGCCGCCGATGCGTGGCACCCCGCCGGATGAGCCGGAGCCGAGGATGGTGAAGCGCATTTCCGCCATCAGGCTGCGGCCTCGTAGCGGGCGGCCTTCCAGAACAACCGGTCGAAGTTGGCCTGGGTCTGGGCCGCGAAATCCGCATAGTCCATGCCAAAGACCTCGGCGCCGACCTTGGCGGTGAAGGCGGTATAGGCCGGTTCGTTGCGCTTGCCGCGGTGCGGCGGCGGGGCCAGGTAGGGGGCGTCGGTTTCCACCAGGATGCGCTCGACCGGGGCGGCGGCAAAGATGTCGCGCAGTTCCTGGCTCTTGGGGAAGGCGGCGATGCCGGACATCGACAGGTAGAAGCCCAGGTCGAGGGCTGCGCGGGCCAGCTCCGCCGAAGAGGAGAAGCAGTGCATCACGCAGGAGTAGGCGCCGTTGGCCATTTCCTCGGTCAGGATACGGGCCATGTCGTCATCGGCGGCGCGGGCGTGGATGATCAGCGGCAGGCCGGTTTCGCGGGCTGCGGCGATATGGGTGCGCAGCGACTGTTGCTGCACCTCGGCGCTGTCGGCGGTATAATGGTAGTCCAGCCCGGTTTCGCCGATGCCGACGAATTTCGGGTGCTTTGCCAGCGCCACCAGCTCCTCCACCGTGACCAGCGGTTCTTCGGCGGCGCTCATCGGGTGGGTGCCCGCGGCATAGAACACAGGATCATGGGCCTCGGCGATGGCGCGCACGGTGGGTTCGTTCTTCAGCTTGGTGCAGATCGTGACCATCCGGGTCACACCGGCCGCGGCAGCGCTGGCCAGCACCTCGTCCAGCCGTCCTTCGAAGTCGGGGAAGTCCAGGTGGCAGTGGCTGTCGGTAATCTGGGGGGTGGTCTCGGTCATGAATCCTCTGGCGCAACTTGGACCGCGCCGGGCAGCTGCGCTCAGCGCGACGCGGTTTCCTGCATCTTGAAAACCGTATCTAGGACTAGCGCGGCGGGGTCAAGGTTCACCGCCTGGCCGTGGCGGGCGCGGGCGGTGACCTCGGCCGCCAGATCCGCCCAGGCGCGGCCCTTGCGCGGATCGGGAGCCAGCCGGGCCAGCATCTCGGCTTCCTGCGGGGCGGCTTCGGGGGCGGGCGGCGTGCCGGTGGCGCCGGTGCGCGCCAGCCGCGCCAGCGCCATTTCGGTCAGCGACAACAGCAGCTCGAACCGTTCCGCGGCACCGCGCTGGGCGGCGGCCTCGGCCAGGGCCATGGCGCGCTGGCGGTCGAGCCGGGGCAGGGAGGCAAGGATCTGCACCAGCTCGGCATAGATCTTGAGCCCGCCCAGATTGATCAGCCTCAGTGCCGCGCCGACAGAACCACCGGCCAGGGCCGCGAGATGGTCCATGTTCTCCGGCAGCGCCACCTCGGACTGGGCGAGCGCGTCCTGCATGTCACTGGCTGACAGCGGCCCGAGCCGCAGCGTGCGGCAGCGGGAGCGGATGGTCGGCAACAGCCGGGAGGGCTGATGCGAGATCAGCAGCAGCGTGGTGCGGGCGGGCGGCTCCTCGAGCATTTTCAGCAGCGCGTTGGCGGCGCTTACGTTCATGTCGTCGGCGGCGTCGACGATCACCACGCGCCGTCCGCCGTCGGTGGCGGACAGGCCGAAGAAGCGGTTCAGCTTGCGGATGTCGTCCACCACGATCTGGCTGCGCAGTTTGCCCTTGTCGTCGTAGGAGCGGGTGATCGACGCAAGGCCCGGCTCTGCCAGAGCCTGAATGCGATGGGCGACCGGGTGGTCGGGATCAATATCGAGGCTTTGCGGTGGGGGCGGCGCGCCGAACAGCCCGTCTTCGGCGGGTGGCGTGGCCAGCAGGAAGCGCGCGATGCGCCAGGCGAGGGTCGCCTTGCCGACGCCCTGCGGCCCGGTGAGCAGCCAGCCGTGGTGCAGGCGATCGGAGGTATAGGCGGTGAGGAAATCCTGCTCGGCCGACTGCTGTCCGATCAGCCGCAGGGTTTCGCGTGGGTGCGGTGCGCCTTCGGCCTGGTCGGCGCGTGGCAGCGCGTCTTCATCGCTCATGCCAGAACCTCGTCGACATGTTTGCGCACCTCGGCGGCTACCGCATCGACCGGACGGGCGCCGTCGATGATCCGGAAACGGTTGCTGAACTCCTGCGCCAGCGCCAGGAAACCCGCCCGCATCTTCTCCTGCAGCTCGACGCCGAAATCCTCGAAGCGTTCTTCCTTGCCCTGACGCCCCTTGGCACGGGCGAGGCCGACGGAGGGGTCCATGTCGATCAGCAGCGTGAGGTCCGGCTCGCGGCCGATCATCAACTTGTGCATCTGGTCCACCGCGGCGCGCAGATCGCCGCGCGACAGCCCCTGATACATCCTGGTGCTGTCCGCGAAGCGGTCGCAGATCACCACCTTGCCCGCAGCCAGCGCGGGTTCGATTGTCCGCTCGAGGTGATCGCGCCGTGCCGCCATGAACAGCAGCAGCTCGGTCTCTGCCGACCAGCGGTCGGGGTCGCCCTCCAGCACCAGACGGCGGATTTGCTCGGCCCCCGGCGAGCCGCCGGGTTCGCGGGTCAGCACCACCTCGCGGCCCGCATCGCGCAACGCGTCGGCCAACAGGCGGCACTGGGTCGACTTGCCGGAGCCGTCGATGCCCTCAAAGGTGATGAACAGGCCACACGCGCCTCTGGCGGGTGTCACAGCGCCCCCTCGGGGCCGTTCAGGAAGCGCTTGATCAAGACCTGCGCCGCGGTGCGGACCTGCACCACGAAGCCGCCGCGCGGGACGTCATTGGCCGCAACCAGCGGCAGGTGCACCTCCGGCAGCTCCTCGGGTTGCAGCACCAGCTCGGCAAGCCGCTGCCCCTGCTTCACGGGCGCTTCGATCGGGCCGCTGTAGACCACTTCGCCTTCGATGGTGTCCGCTGTCAGCGAGGGCAGCAGGATCTCGAGATCGTTTGCGGGTACCAGCCCTACCGATCCTGTAGCGCCGCGCCAGACCTCGGCCTCGGCGATTGGATCGCCCTGTTTGGCGACGGTTTTCTTGGTGAATTGGCGAAACGACCAGTTAACGAGGGCTTCGGCCTCCTCTGCGCGGGCGCGTTCGCTCTCCATCCCGGTGATGACGAAAATCACCCGGCGGTCCCCCTGTTTGGCCGAGCCGACGAGGCCATAGCCGGCCTCCTCGGTGTGGCCGGTCTTGAGCCCGTCGGCACCGATGCCGAGCCGCAGCAGCGGGTTGCGGTTGCGGGTGTTGGAGGGCGCGCGGCCGTCGAACTCGAAGGAGGTTTCGGCAAACAGCGGGTAGTATTCCGGGAAGTCCTCGATCAGCCGTTCGGCCAGGATCGCCAGGTCATGCACCGACATGCGGTGGCCCGCGGCGGGCCAGCCGTTGGAATTGGCGAAGGTGGAGGCCGTCATGCCGAGGTCCTGACCGCGTTTGGTCATGTAGCGGGCAAAACCGGCCTCGGTGCCATCGGGGCTCAGCGCCTCGGCGATCACCGCGCAGGCGTCATTGCCTGACAGCACGATGATGCCGCGCAACAGATCCTCGACCCGCACCCGGTCGGTGGTGTCGAGGAACATGGTGGAGCCGCCATAGCTCATGGCGTGTTCGCTGACCGGCAGGGTTTCGTCCAGCGACAACCGCCCGTCGCGCAGCGCCTCGAAGGCGACGTAGAGTGTCATCAGCTTGGACATCGAGGCCGGCGGCAGTGGCACATCGGCATTCTTTTCCAGCAAGACCGTATCGGTGCCCGCGTCCAGCACATAGGCCGCGCGTGCCTTGGTATCAAAGGCCGCAGCCGAAAGCGCAGAGAAGCTGACCGCAAGGCCGGTTGCCAGTCCAAGCCGCAGGGCCGCCAGCAGTCCGCGCCCGGTCCGGGCCATGTTCAGGTTAGTTCGAGACAGCATAGGCATCCGCAAATCCGGTTTCCTTTACGCTTTTCAACAGCTGGGTGCGTTCTGCCTTGGTTTTGGCCGGACCGACCAGAACCCGCCAGAAGGCTTTGCCATTGGTGGAATGTTCCCGCACCGACGGCACCATGCCTGCGTTGCGCATCATGTCCGCGGTACGATTGGCGTTGGCTTCGACGCTGAAGATCCCGATCTGGATGTAGGGCTTGTCCAGCGCGGACGGCTGCGGGGCAGGGCGCGGCGCGGCAGGCGCGGCGCTGGCGACCGGGGCGGCCGCGTCGATCGCCTCAGCAGCCCCTGCAATCGGGTCCAGCGACGTTTGTGCAATGTCCGAGCTCGCGCTAGCGGCCAGGGCCTGCGCCGCATTCGCAGTCTCGGCATCGGTATCGTCCGTGGCGGTGTCGGCATCGGTCTCCGCGTCGCCGGGGCTGACTTCCTCGCGGCGCAGGGCGGTGACGTTCAGCTCGACCGGAGCTCCGGCCAGCATGCCGAGGGCTGCCGCCGCGTCGGAGGAGACCTGCAGGCGCGGGCCGGGGATCTCGCGCTCCCGCCTGAACAACGCGCCGATCACGAACTGGCCGTTGGCGTTGTTGCGGATGATCACGCGTTCGGGTTCCTTGGTGTCGGGGTGTGCCACCCAGACCCCTCCGATCGACGGCCGGCCGTCCCAGAGACCGGCTTCGGTGACCTGAAAGGCTTCGGGCGCTTCGACGTCGCGTTCCACCAGCCGGGTGCTGCTGGACGGGGTCACGGCGGCGGCGCCGTCCGGTTTCTTTTGCAAAAAGCCCAGTTTGGGACCGTCTTCGCAGCCGGTCAGAACCAGCAGGCCAATGGCCACCGCAGCAATCCGCGGCGCGGTCCTTGCATTGGACATGGTGTTTTGCATGCTCTCTTCCTTGCCTGTGCCCGCAGCGCCAGCGCGCCCCTGCCGGAATGTCCGGTCTTCTTGTTGATTTGGCGGCATGATAGCCTGCGTGTCCGGCCATGAAAACCCTACCGCATCACCGCATGCGGGAAAGCTCGGAGGCCGGCATGTTTCCGCCCGAATGGAGCCCTGCGCAACGCGGGCTTGACGGGCCAAGGGGGCATTGGCCGGGGTGCAGGGCCCGCAGGGCGGCGGTGGCGAAGGGGCGGTCCAATTTACGCTTGCTTCGTGCGGTTTTGCAGCCTAAACCGCAACCGGACCGGGGAGGTGGCAGAGTGGTCGAATGCGGCGGTCTTGAAAACCGTTGAACGTGAGAGCGTTCCCAGGGTTCGAATCCCTGTCTCCCCGCCACTTGCCCCCCGCGAAGATTTGATCCCGAACCTTGGCTGTCGGTTTCCTGTTCTTTTTACAGGGTATTGGCTGAGCTTTCGCAGGGGGGAGAGTGGCTGAAGGCGGTCTCTGAGAGACGAAATTCCCAGATCCTGATTGCTTCAACGGTGACGGTTCCTGTCGGCGCGCTACGAAGACCGCGTATTCGCGAAAACCCACATTCGCGGCGTGGGCGGCGAATGATACGTCGTGGGTTGAACCCAGTGCACCGAATGCCGGGCCTGTGGTGGTCGGCATTCGGAATTTTATCGCTGCGGGCAGCCGCTTCTAGCTGTATCACCGCCCGCCGCCAGAGGGGCGTCAGCCTTCCGCGGCGATGGCCAGAACCTCGATGCGGTAGTGCGGCTGCGCCATGCGGGCCTCGACGCACACGCGGGTCGGCGGTGTCGTGTCGGCGACCCATTCGTCCCAGACGGCGTTCATGCCTGCGTAATCGTCCATGTCGGCGAGCCAGATCTGTACCGAGATCAGGTTCTGGCGGCTGGTACCGGCCTCGGCGAGCAGCGCATCGACCTTGGCGAAGACGTCGCGCGACTGGACTTCGATGTCGCCGTCCTTGAGCTGCGACACCTGCCCGGCGAGGTGCACCTGGCCGTTGTGGATCGCGATTGCCGAAAAGCGGGACGAGCCGCCGATTTTCCTTAAAGTGCCAGTCATGCGGGGCGCTCCTTGTTTCTGCTGTCCGCTGGTCTTGTAGACAGCTCCCCATGATTCAGGCAAAGTTCATTACCTTAATTCTACTTCAGGGGATCTGAAATTGGCCATCAAGATAGAAATGCTGCGCTGTTTCTGCGCCGTGGTGCAGCAGGGCAGCCTGAACGAGGCCGCCAGTGAGTTGGGCCGCACCCCGTCGGCGGTCTCGATGATGCTCAAGCAATTCGAGGAGCATATCGGCGCGCCGCTGTTCGAGACGGCGCGAAAGTCGCGTCTCACGCCGCTGGGCGAGATGATCTACAGCGAGGCCCGGCGTGAGATCGAACATTTCGGCCGCACGGTCGCTGCGATCGAGGGGCTGTCGCGTGCGGAAGAAGGCCAGGTGAGGCTGGCGGTGACGCCGTCTGTCGCAACGGCCATTCTGCCCGCGGTGATCCGCCACTTTCGTCGGGACCATCCGAAGGTGCGCATCGACATGCGCGACATGGACAGTGGCTCGGTGCAGCGCGAACTGGAGGCCGAGCGGGCCGATATCGGCATCGCCACCATTACGGTGGCCTCGGGGTTCGAACGCAAGTTGCTGTTCTCGGACGCCTTCGGGGTTGTTTGCGCGCGCGACGATTCGCTTGCGTCGCGGGGGGAACCTGTGGGGTGGGGTGATCTCGCAGGGCGCGATTTCATTGCCAACGGGCTGTGTCGGCTGATCGAGGATCCGGGCTTTGCCGCGATCCGGGACGCTGCGCTGATGTCGGTGCCCAACACGGCCTCGCTGTTGGCATTGGTGCGCGGCGGGGTTGGTCTGACGCTGCTGCCCCGCCGGGCCGTGCCGCAGGAGGACGCTGGTCTTGCTTTCCTTCCGCTCGCCGAAAGCGAGGCGCGGCGGGATCTTTACCTCGTGTCGCAGCCGCGCCGTCTGCTGCCGCCATCGGCGCGGGCCTTCCTGCGCGTTCTGGAAGCCGAGACATCAGATTTGCGGGGGGATATATAAATTCAGATTTCCTGAAGAAAGTTCAATCTAATCGAATTTGACTGAATCTCCTGATCTTGGCCTACTGGCGGCGATCACGTCCGGGGCGCCCGGTCCAGACAGGAGACACAGCATGAACGCGAAGACTGACCTCAACCGCAACTACATCGCAGGGGCCTGGGTTGCCGGGATCGGCGAGATCGAGAACCGCAACCCGTCGGACCTGTCCGACCTGGTGGGCCGCTATGCGCAGGCCAGCGCCACCCAGCTCGACGACGCCCTGGCGGCGGCGAAGCGGGCGCAGGCGATCTGGGCGGGCTATGGGCCGGAGCGGCGCCACGACGTCCTGATGGCCATCGGCACCGAGATGATGGAGCGCGCCGCCGAGCTCGGCGAGCTGCTGTCGCGCGAAGAGGGCAAGCCGCTGGCCGAAGGCAAGGGCGAGGTCTACCGCGCCGGGCAGTTCTTTACCTATTACGCCGCCGAGTGCCTGCGCCAGATCGGCGATACCGCCGACAGCGTGCGCGCGGGTGTTGAAATCGACGTGCGGCGCGAGCCGGTGGGCGTTGTCGCCGTGATCAGCCCGTGGAACTTCCCCACCGCGACCGCCAGCTGGAAAATCGCCCCGGCGCTGGCCTTTGGCAACGCGGTGATCTGGAAGCCCGCCAATGTCACCCCGGCCTCGGCCGTGGCGCTGACCGAGATCATCGCCCGCCAGGACATTCCCGAAGGGCTGTTCAACCTGGTCATGGGCGCGGGCAGCGAGATCGGTCAGAAACTGGTCGAAAGCCCCGAACTGGACGCGATTTCCTTCACCGGCTCGGTGCCGGTCGGACGCGGCATCGCCCGCGCGGCGGTTGGGAACTTTACCAAGATCCAGATGGAGATGGGCTCGAAAAACGCGCTGGCGGTGATGGATGACGCTGATCTCGACCTCGCGGTCAGCCTCGCGCTTGGCGGCGCTTTTGGCGGTTCGGGGCAGAAATGCACCGCCTCGTCGCGGCTGGTGGTGCACGAGGCCGTGCACGACGAATTCGTCGAAAAGCTGATCGCGGGCGCGAAGGCGCTGAAGGTCGGCCACGCGCTGGAGGAGGGCACGCAGATCGGCCCGGTGGTGAGCGAGGCGCAGCTGGCGGCCAACCTCGACTATATCGAGCTGGGCAAATCCGAAGGCGCAACGCTGGCCTGCGGTGGTGAACGCCTCAAGCTTGCGACCGAGGGCTACTACATGTCGCCCGCCGTCTTCACCGGCACCACCAATGACATGCGGATCAACCGCGAGGAAATGTTCGCCCCGATTGCCTGCGTCATCAAGGTCGGCTCCTACGCCGAGGCGCTGGAGGTGGTGAACGACACCGAGTTCGGGCTGACCTCGGGCATCGTCACCCGGTCGATTGCGCGGGCCACCCATTTCCGCCGCAACGCCCGCACCGGCTGCGTCATGGTCAATCTGCCGACCGCCGGAACCGACTATCACGTTCCCTTTGGCGGGCGGGGGAATTCCTCTTACGGACCGCGTGAGCAGGGCGCCTATGCGGCCGAATTCTACACCACGGTCAAGACCGCCTATATCGCGGCCGGAACGCCGGAGGATCTGAAGTGAGCCACCGGATCGATTGCCTGCAATATGCCAACTGGTCGGAAAAGATCTTCCGCCAGATGCGCGAAGGCGGCGTGGACGCGGTCCACGTCACCATCGCCTATCATGAAAACTTCCGGGAAACCGTGCTCAATATCGAGGCCTGGAACCGCCGCTTCGAGGAATTCCCCGAGCTGATCTTTCAGGGCCGCACCGGCGACGACGTGCGCCGCGCCAAGGCCGAGGGGCGCACCGCGATCTTCTTCGGCTTCCAGAACCCCAGCCCGATCGAGGACGACATCGGCCTGGTCGAGATCGTCCACACGCTCGGCGCGCGCTTCATGCAGCTGAGCTACAACAACCAGTCGCTGCTGGCGACCGGCTGCTACGAGGCCGAGGATCCGGGACTCACCCGGATGGGGCGCGAGGTGATCGAGGAGATGAACCGCGTCGGGCTGGTGGTCGACATGAGCCATTCCGCCGAGCGTTCGACGCTGGAGGCTGTCGAACTTTCGGCGCGCCCCATCGCCATCACCCACGCCAATCCGACCTCCTGGGCCCCGGCGCTGCGCAACAAGAGCGACACCGTCATCCGGGCGTTGGCAGAGACCGGCGGCATGCTCGGATTCTCGCTGTATCCGCATCACCTCAAGGACAAGTCGGCCTGCACGCTGGAAAGCTTTTGCGAGATGATCGCGCGCACCGCGGAAGTGGCGGGCACCCAGAGCCTCGGGATCGGCTCCGACCTGTGCCAGGACCACCCCGACAGCGTGGTCGACTGGATGCGCATGGGCCGCTGGACCAAGCGGGTCGATTACGGCGAGGGCTCGGCCGCCGCGCCCGGTTTCCCCGACATGCCAAGCTGGTTCGAGGACAACCGGCACTTCTCCAACATCGAGGCGGGGCTGCGGGCCGTGGGCTTCGACGCGGCGGAGGTGGCCGCGATCATGGGCGAGAACTGGCTGCGCTTCTTTGACGAAAGCTTCGGCGCCGCTGGGGAGGCGGGGCTGAGGGCGGTGGCCGAGTAGCGCCACCCGAACACAACAGACCTGCGAAATTCCTTCAGGGAGGATGGAATGACGGACCAAACCCAGACCCCGGCTGCGGCGGCAACGCCCGGCTCCGGCCATATCAACAGGCCGCTTTTCGCGATCACCGGCGGCTTTATCGCCATCTTCTGCCTGATCGCGCTTTTCGACCTCGCGCTTCTGTCGTCGATCGTGGACGCGAGCTTTGCCTTCTCGGCCAAGTATTTCGGCCTCTACTGGCAGCAGCTGCTGCTGGCGACTTTCCTGATCGGTCTTATCCTGATCGTGCTGCCCGGCGGGCGGGCGCTCATGGGCGGTCTCGCGCGGCCCGAATTCTCGGTGTTCCAGTGGGGCTCGATGATCATGTGCACGCTGCTGGCCGGCGGCGGCGTGTTCTGGGCCGCGGGCGAGCCGATGGCGCATTTCCTGTCCCCGCCGCCGTTCTTCGGCACCGAGGCAGGCACGGCCGAGACCGTGGCCCCGGCACTGGCGCAGAGCTTCATGCATTGGGGTTTTCTGGCCTGGGCAATCCTCGGCGCGCTCTCGACCGTGATGCTGATGCATTACCACTATGAAAAGGGGCTGCCGCTGGCACCGCGCACGCTGCTCTACCCGCTGTTCGGTGACCGGGCGATCCGCGGCCCGATCGGGCTTGCCGCCGACGCCTCCTGCATCATCGCGGTGGTCGCGGGGACCGTCGGCCCGATCGGCTTCCTTGGTCTTCAGGTCAGCTACGGGCTGAACGCGCTGTTCGGCATCACCGACAGCTTTGCGACACAGGCGACCGTGATCGCCGGGCTGGTCGTGCTCTACACCCTGTCGGCAGTCTCCGGCCTGACCCGCGGCATCCAGCTTCTGAGCAAGATCAACGTGATCCTTGCAGGCGGGCTGCTGCTGTTCATGCTGGTCTTCGGGCCGACCGCCTTCATCTTCAAAAGCTACTTTGCCGGCTTTGCCGACTATATCGGCAGCTTCTTCGGCATGGCGCTCTACCGCGGCGATGCCGGGCTGTTCGGCGAGCCGGGCTGGCTGGGCTGGTGGACGGTGTTCTTCTGGGGCTGGTTCATGGGCTACGGGCCGCTGATGGCGATGTTCATCGCCCGGATCTCGCGCGGTCGCTCGATCCGCTCCATCGTGATCATGCTGTCGCTGGTGGCGCCGGTGATCACCACCTTCTGGTTCACCATCATCGGTGGCTCTGGCATCGCCTTCGAGCTGGCCGAAACCGGCTCCGTCTCGACGGCCTTCGAGGGCTTCAACCTGCCCGCCGCATTGCTGGCGATCACCCAGCAGCTGCCGATGGGGTTTGTCGTCTCGCTGCTGTTCCTGGTGCTGACGACGATCTTCGTGGCCACCACGGGCGACTCGATGACCTACGTGATCTCGGTTGCCATGTCCGACCAGGACCGCTCCTCGCTGCCGGTGCGGGTGTTCTGGGGCATCGGCATGGGCTTGATGGCCATCATCCTGATCTCGCTCGGCTCGGGCGGCGTTGGCAAGCTGCAGAGCTTCATCGTGGTGACCGCCGTGCCGGTGTCGCTGGTGCTGCTGCCCTCGCTGTGGGACGCGGTCAGGATCACCCTTGCCAAGGGTCGCGAACGCGGCTGATCCGGTCGCCGGGCGACCCAGGACGGGTCGCCCGCACCGATACGTGGTAACATGCAAAGAGGAGGCGTGTGATGAAACTTGACCAGCTGAGCCCAGATCGCGTCGCGCTGCGCCGCCCGGAGACGGTGATGCGCCTGGCACGGATGGGGTCGTTCCACCAGTCGCGGCTGTCCTTCATGCGGGTGCTGCTGCGGCGTTTGAAATCCGAGAACTGGCGCTTCGAGCGGCGCGCCTTTGAGATCGACGCCAAGGGCGTGGGGTATGCGGTCTACACCATGCATGGACCCGAGCGCAGCTACAGCCTCGTGGCCTTTGCCCATGATCTCGCTCCCGAGCTGCGCTCGGACCGGGTCATCGCCACCGCGTGGGATACGACGTTCACCCTGTTCGACGGGCTGCCCACCGCGGCGGATATCGAGCGGCTGTCGCGCAATGTACCCCTGCAGGAAGCCGGGCGTGTCACCTCCAGCGAACTGACCGTGTCGCGGGCCAACAGATCGGTGCGGATGTTTGACCATGTGGTGGACTGCCTGAGCCGCGGCGAACAGCCCGACACCGCGCTGGTTGATGCCGTCGGCTACTTGATGCGCACCACCGCGGTTTACGGCTCGGGCAAGCTCGGCGCGGCAGACCGGGAAAGCATCTGCGACCGTCCCGAGTTCGCGGCCCCGTTTCAGGCCGAGATGCTGACCGTATTTCTGATCCGGGGGTTCGTGCTGGACCTCGTGGAACATCTCGCCGCCGTCAAAGGTGGCGGGCGTGCGGTCACGCTGGAGCCAAAGCTGCGCCGCCGTTTCGGCATCGGCAACTCCACCGGGCTTGGCATGGCGCCGTTTCTGCTCAACCACCCGATCCTGCTCAACAACTGGATCGCGGCGCGGGAAACCGGGCTGGCGCGGGTCCGCGGGGTGGCGGCTGCCACCTCCGACGAGATCGAGGCCTTCCGCACCTTGCTGCGCCGGGGACGCCGCACCATTGACGAGTGGCAGTCCGAACACCCGATCCAAAGCGGCAGGATCGCCGAGCTGAAGACCGATCTGGCCCGGCTGAACGGCCATGTCGAAGGAGGCGCGCTGGTGGAGGCATATCCGTGGGATCGCCTGTACCAGTGGGCCGAGACCGCGCTGAGCATTGAAGGGCAGGAGCTCCTCGTGTCGCTGATGATGGAACCCTATGGTGCGCTGATCGACGATCTGCCAATGCAGATGAGTGCGGATGAGAACGCCGGTTTTCGCATCGAAGGCGGTATGACCGTGGCACGCTTGCGCAGCATTCTCGAGGAGGACTACGCTTGGGCGCTGGGGATCGACTGGCAGAGCCCCGAAGCGCAGGCGCGCACCTGGTACATCTCGGCGGAGAAACTCGAGCCGCGTCTGGGCGACCGGTATTCCGAGCCGGTTGCGGCCTATGAACAACCCTTGGCCCCGGGCCGCGACGCGACGCTGCTGTACGAGGCGCTGAAGAGCGAAGCCGACGCAACCCGTGTCGCGGACTTCCTGCTGCGCCACCCGGAGCACCGCCATATCCTGCGGCGGGTGCAGATCGCGGCCCGCCATCCCTATGCCGAGATCCGCGACAACACCGTCGCCGCCGACGTGCTGCCCATCGACCTTTTGCGGGCGAAGCTGTCGTTCTTCGGCGCCTGCCATTTCGATCCGCGCTCCGACCGGTGGGTGCGTATCAACATGTTCCGCAATGCGCCTTTCCCGCACGAGCTGGCCGAGATGGAGTTCGCCGGGTGGACGTATCCTGCCCTTTCGGAGGTACCCGCGTGATCTGCTCGCTGAATGAAATCGAGGCGCTCGCCCGCAAGGCGGCGCGGGGCGGCGGCATGAGCTGGGGGCTGGCCGAAGAGACCGGCAAGGCGGTGCGCTGGCTCAGCGCCAACGGGTTTCCCGGACCGCAGCTGCTGGCCGAGTTGCTCTGCCAGAATGACGGCAAACCCTATTGCGATCTCGCGCCGCAGCAATCGGAGGGGATCTGGCACGCCCGCAGTGGTCCGCTTTGCCCGATCGTGGCCGGAACTTTGATCTGCGATCGCGCCGAGGACCTGGAGACGGAGGCGGCGTTGCGGCTGGGCGAGGTCGCCGTGCCATTGCTGCTGCTTCCATTCGCCTCCGAGGCTGCGCGCACCGTTGGCTCGACCGTGATCTTGGAGTGGCGTGGCATGTGCTTCGGTCTTGACGGCGGCGCTCCGAAAGTTCGTGGCGAGGAGGCGGCGCTGGGCGTGGCTAGGGTGAGTTCTGTCGCGTTGTCCTTGGCTGGCGCGCAGGCGCTCGGACAGGTCTGGACCGGCGCGGGTCGCCACGTCACGTGCGACACCATGGAAGTTCTCGAGAGCTTTGCGCAGCGTACCTACGCACCAGCGACCGAAGAAAGTCGGGCAGGGGCGGGCGCCGGACAGGACAACGACTGACGACGGGGCTGCTGCGATGGCCGAGAGCCACGCTTTGGCCGACACCGTGAAGCACGAGCAGGATTGACAGGCGGGCAGCCGTAAGCGGTTGAAATCCCGCCTTCCGCGCTCTTGCTAATCCCGGCCGAGCGGCACCTGGGCGCAACCGTGCAAGGCCGCCGTGTCGGCCGTGATGACAAAGGCCGGTGTGGTCGCATGGGTCGCGACCGGGTAGGCCCGTGCGGTGATATCCCGGAACCGGGTGCAAAAGGCCCGCGTCAGGATCGAACGGGCGACGCTGCCGGCAAAATAGACGCCATTTGTCGGCAGATAGGTCAGCATCAACTCTCGGTTTAGCCGGCCCATCAACTCGGCATAGAAGCCTACCGCGTCGGAGATCGCGGGGTCTCCCTCGTCGCACAGGCGCATGAACGCTTCCGGGGCGGATGCGGTGCGGCCTGTGACCTGTCGGCAGACTTCGGAAAACCCACGGCCCGAAAAACAATGTTCGACCGTCGGAAAGGATTCCGACAGTCCCGCTTGTCTCGCATCCATCGCCTTGGCAATGGATGCAGGCAGGGCCGTGTGTCCGAACTCTGCCCGCAGGCACAGGAGGGTGTCACCCTGCTCTACGACCGGGCTGACGTTGAAGCCGGTGCCGATCCCCACAACGAGGGATTGGCGGGGGCTGGCGTTTTCCGGGGTGCCATTGGCAACGGTGAGCATATCCTCGGGCCGCAGCTGCGGCACCGAGTATCCGAGCGCGACAAGGTCATTGATGATCTTGCCCCGGCCCTCGCCCAGCCGGGCGGCCAGGCGGGGGGCTGATATCTCCCAATTCCGGTTGGTCAGCCGGGCAGTGTCGCCGTCAACCGGACCTGCCACGGCAACGACGAACTCCTCCGGTGCCGGGCCATCGTCCGCCGTGAGATAGGCATCCACCACGGCGTCAAACGACGCGAAATCCTCGTTTCGGAAGCTTCGGGTGGATCCGGGCCGCAATTGGCCCGCATCCGCGATAGCGAGGCGGCTGTTTGTTCCGCCGATATCTGCCACTAACCGCATTCTGTCAGTTCAACCGCTGGCCGGTTTCCGGTGCAAAATACGAGACCTTGCCCAGGTCAAACGCCAGTCTTTGCGCCTTGCCGGGTTCGGCCGAGGTCTCGGCGTGCAAACGGGCGGTGACATGTTTACCCCCCATCTGCATCACCACATAGGTGTCGGCGCCTGCCGGTTCGACGATATCGACCATGCACTCGGCTTCTTGTGTCACCGACCCGTTGCGATGGCCCGGCTCGGCGATATCCTCGGGGCGCACGCCGATGATGACGTCTTCCGGCAGGTTGCGGTTCTGCCTATCGGTCAGCACGATCGGTGCCCCATCGCGGCGGGCGATCTCGATGCGCGAGGCCTCGCTGTCGGACTTGACCTTGGCCGGGATCAGGTTCATCGCCGGGTTGCCCATGAAGTCGGCCACGAACAGGTTGGCGGGACGGTTGTAGATCTCGGCCGGGGTGCCGATCTGCTGGATCACGCCGCCTTTCATCACCACGATCTTGGTGGCCAGGGTCATCGCTTCGATCTGGTCATGGGTGACATAAACCATCGAGGCGCCGAGCCGCTGGTGCAGCTCCTTGATCTCGGTGCGCATCTCGACCCGGAGTTTCGCGTCGAGGTTGCTGAGCGGCTCGTCGAACAGGAACAGTTTGGGATCGCGCACCAGCGCGCGCCCCATCGCCACCCGCTGCCGCTGCCCGCCGGACAGTTGGCCGGGGCGGCGGTTCAGCAGCGGTTCGATCTGCAGCTGCCGGGCAACCTTCTGCAGCTTCTCCTGCTGGGTCGCCGCATCGACACCGCGCACCTTCATGCCAAAGGTGATGTTCTTGGCGACGGTCATCGTCGGGTAGAGCGCATAGGATTGGAACACCATTGCGATGTCGCGGTCCTTGGGGCTGACATCGGTCATGTTGCGCCCGGCGATGTGCAGCTCGCCGCCCGAGATCGGCTCCAGCCCCGCAATACAGTTCAGCAGCGTGGACTTGCCGCATCCCGACGGTCCGACAAGGACCAGGAAGTCGCCCTGTTCGATCGAGACGTTGATGTCCTTGAGGATCTCGACAGAGCCGTAGTTCTTGTAGAGGTTCTTGATATCCAGGATCGGTGCCATGGGTTTTATCCTTTCACGGAGCCGGCGGTCAGACCGCGGATGAAGTATTTGCCAGCAACGACGTAGACGAGAAGCGTTGGCAGCGCGGCGATGATGGCGGCGGCCATGTCGACGTTGTATTCCTTCACGCCGGTGGTGGAGTTGACGATGTTGTTGAGCGCGACTGTGATTGGCTGGGTGCCAGACTGGCTGAACGAGACGCCAAACAGGAAATCGTTCCAGATCTGGGTGAACTGCCAGATGACGGAGACCACGATGATCGGCAGCGACAGCGGCAGGAAGATCGACCAGAAGATGCGGAAGAACCCGGCTCCGTCGACCTTGGCGGCCTTGCTCAGCTCGGCCGGGATCGTCACGTAGTAGTTGCGGAAGAACAGCGTGGTGAAGCCCAGACCGTAGATCACGTGCACGAAGATCAGCCCCGGAATGGTGCCGGCAATGCCCATGAACCCCAGCACGCGGGCCATTGGCAGCAGCACGACCTGGAACGGGATGAAGCAGCCGAACAGCATCAGCGCAAAGAAGATATTGGCACCTTTGAATTTCCAGTGGGCCACCACATAGCCGTTCATCGCGCCCAGCAGAGTCGAGATCAGAACGGCAGGCACCGCGATCAGCACCGAATTCCAGAAGTAGGGTTTGACCCCGTTGCACTGGATGCCGGTGCAGGCCTTCGACCAGGCGGTGCGCCAGGCGTCAAAGGTCACTTCGCGCGGCAGCGCCATCAGGTCGCCGGTGCGGATTTCCTCGAGGCTTTTGAGCGAGGTCGTGATCATCACGAACAGCGGCAGCAGGTAGTAGAGCGCGAAGAGGCCGAGGATGACATAGAGAAGCCAGCGCAGGCCAATGCGAAGGGTGCGGCTTTGGCTGCGGGGGGTGTCGATTGCGAAATCAGTCATTTTTGGCCCTCAGTTCGGAGTAGAGGTACGGGACGACGATGGTGAACACGACGCCCATCATGATCATCGCCGAGCTGGCCGCCTGGCCGATGTCGCCGCGCGAGAAGGCCATCGCGTACATGTAGGTGGCGGGCAGGTCGGTGGCGAAGCCGGGGCCGCCGCCGGTCAGCGCGATCACAAGGTCGAAGCTCTTGATTGCGAGATGCGCCAGCACGATGAAGGCGGACAGGAAGATCGGCGCCATCGAGGGGATGATGATCGCGGTATAGACGCGCCAGGTGGGGATGCCGTCGACCTGGGCGGCGCGGATGATTTCCGTGTCGACCGACCGCAGCCCGGCGAGGAACAGCGCCATCACGAAGCCCGAGCTTTGCCAGATGGCGGCGAGGACAATGGTGTAGATCGCCTTGTCGGGGTCGACGAGCCAGTTGAAGGTGAAGGTCTCGAACCCCCAGCCCTGTACCGTCGCCTCCAGGCCAAGGCCGGGATTGAGGATCCATTTCCAGGCCGTGCCGGTGACGATCATCGACAGGGCCATCGGATACAGGTAGATCGTGCGGATCGCGCCTTCGGTGCGGATGTTCTGGTCCAGCAGGATAGCCAGCATCAGGCCCAGCACCATCGAAATGGCAATGAACAGCGTGCCGAAGATGAAGAGGTTGTTCATCGCCACGTCCCAACGAGGCGCGGCAAACAGGCGGTCGTACTGGATGAAGCCTTCGATGTCGTATTTCGGCAGCAGTTTCGATCGTGTCAACGATACCCAGGCTGTCCAGATGATGAACCCGTAAACAAAGACCAGAACGGCGATGAACGAGGGAGCGAGCACGACTTTTGGCAAGTGCTCTTCGAGCCACTTGGACATGGGATTTCCTCCATAGGGATGACCTGCCCCGGAAGGGCAGGTCAGGACGTCTTCAGGTTACATGCTGTTCTGAACTGCTGTCAGCAGTTGCTGGACCGCATCCTCCGACGACATGTCGGAGTTGAAGTGGGAGGTCACCACATCGGTGATCGCGCCGGCCTGTGCGCCGCGCAGGGCCATGCCATGGGCATAGGAGGGCAGCAGCGCGCCGCTGTCCGAGCTGGCTTGCATATCCTTGGCCGACAGGTCGGCGCACTGGTCGAACTCGTCCAGGGCAACGTCGGTACGGGCCGGGATCGAGCCCTTGTTCAGGTTGAACACCTTCTGGAAGTTCTTGCCGACGATCAGCTTGGCCAGAAGCTGCTGACCGGCCTTCTTGTCGTCGCCATCGACGTCGAACATCGCGAAGCTGTCCACATTGTAGAGAAAGCCGTCGCCCGGCGTCGAGGCGCAGAGGAAATCTTCGCCCGGTGCCTTGCCTGCGGCCAGGAACTCACCCTTGGCCCAGTCGCCCATGATCTGGAAGGCCGCTTCGCCGTTCATCACCATTGCCGTGGCCAGGTTCCAGTCACGACCGGGGAAGTTTTCGTCGACATAGCCACGCATCTTGCGCATCTGGTCGAACACCGCCTTCATTTCATCCGAGGTCAACGTGGCTTCATCCAGTTCGACGAACGCCTTGCGGAACCCATCGGGCCCCAGGATGCCAAGTGCCACCGCCTCGAACACGGTCGCGTCCTGCCAGGCCTGCCCACCGTGCGCCAGCGGGATTACCCCAGCGGCCTGCAATTTTTCGGCAGCGGCGTTGAATTCGTCCCAGGTGGTGGGCATTTCGATGTCGTTGGCTTTCAGAACATCGGCGTTGGCCCAGATCCAGTCGACCCGGTGAACGTTGACCGGGGCCGCGCACCAATTGCCTTCGCATTTCATGTGGTCGGCAATGGAGGCAGGCAGAACATTGGCCCAATTTTCAGCTTCGGCCACGTCCGAGATATCCGCCAGGACACCTTCTTCGTACCATTCCTGGATGGCCGGGCCTTTCAGCTGAACGGCGGTCGGCGCATTGCCGGACAGCACGCGGGCGCGCAGCGCGGTCATCGCGGCGTCACCGCCACCGCCGGCCACCGGCATATCCGTCCAGGTGCCGCCGTTGTCGGCGAATTCCTTTTGCAGCACCGCCACGGACTTGGCCTCACCGCCCGAAGTCCAGTAGTGCAGCACTTCGGCGCTGGGCTCTGCGCTGGCAAAGGTTGCGGACAGAATGGCCACAGCGGACACGGCGCTGAGTACTTTGGTTTTCATAGTTGTCTCCTCCCAATGGTTGATCCGGTGGGGTATCTTTGGCCCCGGTCGATCAAGTGCTCCTGTCTTGAGGCATGCGGCCCCAGCCATGCAATCCGTGCAACGCCGGAATCTGCTGGGCGCATGGAGAAAATGCCGCGTTCTGTTACAGGCTGTTACGAGGGCGTTGATTCTGTTGCCGTCTGTTACATAAGTTCCAGTCCCGGACCTCGTGTTCCGGGACTAGGGAGGGGATACATTCAATGACGATTCCTCGGCTTCTTGTGGTCGATGACGATCAGGACACGCGGCAGATGCTGACCCAGTTTCTGCAACAGAACGGGTCGATCGCACTGCCGGCCGCGTCAGAGGCCGATGTGCGCAGGCATCTGGCAACCGGGCGCATTGATCTCATCCTTCTTGACGTGATGCTGGGGGATGAAAACGGGCTGGAGATCTGCGCTCGCCTGCGCGCCGAACAGGATGTGCCGATCATCATGATCTCTGCCTTGTCGGCCGACCACCAACGCATGTCAGGCTACCAGGTTGGCGCTGACGACTACATCGCGAAACCGTTCAACCCGCAGCTGCTGCTGGCCCGCATCAAGGCCGTTCTGGCGCGCGCGCATCGGTCGTCGTCGCTGGCCCATCGGCGCCAGAACAAGACATTCCGTTTTGCGGGGTGGACCTATGACGCCAAGCATGACGAGGTGCGCTCGCCGGAAGGATTTCAGGTGGCGTTGTCGCGCCGTGAAACGGCGCTGTTGCAGGTGTTGCTGGCCAATCCACGCATCCCCCTGACGCGCGAGGAGATCGCCACGGCGCTGGATGTTACGGCGGAGTCCGACAGCGCCATGGGCGCCAGTGGCAGGGCCATCGATGTGCTGGTGGGACGGCTGCGTTCAAAGATCGAGAAACAGCCGAAATCACCGCAGCTGCTGCGCACGGAGCGCGGCGTCGGCTACGTTTTTGCTGCCGATGTTATCGCCGAGGAGACATGAAGCAAGCGTTGCATTCGCTGCGGTTCTTCGGAATTGCCCTCGCTCTGACGGCCTTTGTCTGCGGTCTGGCCAGCGCGGTGCTGTGGATGCAGTCCGCCGCTGCCTGGGAGCGGCATCTGACCCGCTCTTACTACACTGGCAAGGCGCTGTTTGCGACGCTGACCGCGGGGGGCAACCCGCCCGCGGGGGTGGAGATCACGCCGCTCTCACCGGCCGATCAGGCGTTGGCGGCGGAAGCTGCCTTCAGCCGGATCAGTGGCACGCCGCGACCTGCGCTGGTCACAAATGTCACCATCCAGCAGGCGGCATCGGCGCAACAGCCTGCCCACACGCTGTCGCTGGCGGTCGTCGCGGCGGAGCTGCGCTATCCGCTGGCAAAGATTTCGTTCCGGGACGACACCGGTGCGGCGGACACCCTTGGTGCCTTGACGCGTATCATGGCAAGCCATTGCAGTGATCCGGTCATGTTTGCCTCCGTGGACACTCAGCCGTGGCAACGCATTGATGGCACCGCCGTCTGGGGCTGTGCCGCGGCGCCGAGTGACTATCGCCTGATTGCGGTTCTTCTGGCCGTTGTCAGCCTAGGTGTGATGGTTACCGTGTTCCTAGACATGACCAGCCATTTCGACCGCTTTGCCGCGCTGTTGCGCAGTCGACGTCGGCTTGGGGGGCCGGACAGTTACGAAACCTCGGGACCGCGTGAGCTGCGTGCGATCGTGGCGGCGGTGAACAACTATCTGGAAACCGGGCGCGAGCAACTTGAGAAGCGCGCGATGGTGTTGTCCGGCGTTAGCCACGATCTGGGCACCCCGGCGACCCGTCTGCGGCTGCGGGCGGCCCTGATCGACGACCCCGATCTGCGGCAGCGGTTGGAGCGTGATATCGACCAGATGACCGGGATCATCGATAGCGTGCTGACCTATACCCGCACAGAGCTGGACTCAGAGGAGCCGCGCCAGATCTCGTTGACCTCGCTCGTCGAAGCACTTGTTGCCGATTACAGCGATACGGGCCAGCCGGTGACGTTCCGCCCGTCTGGTGCCCAGAAGGTGCAGGGCGGGCGTTCGGTCTTCATGCTGCGGCGGGGGCAAGGGACGCTGCCTGAGGAACGCCGTGTCGTCGTAACGGCGCGGCCTGTGGCGCTTCAGCGGGCGCTCTCCAACCTGATCGACAACGCGCTGAAATATGGCCGTCGGGCCACGGTTGAACTGGAGGCCGATGCCGATACGGCCACGCTCATTGTCGAGGACGAGGGTGCGGATTATCGGCCCGAAGACCTTGAAAAACTGGTTGCGCCCTATCGGCGTGGCACGAACACGGACGCGGTTCAGGGGTTTGGCCTTGGCCTGACGATCGTCGCCAGCATTGCCAGCATGCACGGCGGGACCCTGAACTTTGAGGCCGGGGCGACCGGCATCCGCGCGCGGCTGAGCATCGAGCGGAATTGAAGGGCGCGCGTTTCGCGTCGTCGCCAGCGGCTCGCACCCGTGACGCGGCGGGCACGGACACCGCCCTGTTTGTAGCGCAATCCGGAGCGTCCTGTCGATAGACCTGGCTGTCGCAGACCTTAACTTCGATAACAATTGTTTAAGATTGCGCCTTTTTTTACGGGCGTCGGAGCGTCGGCAGCTGTTTGCGGGCCTTGTTTTGGCCTCAATCCCAAATGAAAAAAGAAAGGCCGCCCTTTTGAACGGGTGGAGAGTGTTTTTTCTTTGGCGCCCGTTGTCTTGGTATGAAGCGGCGCGGCCAGCAACGCAGTGAGGACGCGCATGCTGACTCTACGATCAAACCTCGAAAGTTCGGTGGCTGCCCAGAATGAGCTGGTGCGCGCGGATCTTCCGTCCCGGTTTGCGTCGATCTCGCTGGTCTCGGTTCTGTCGCTCCATTACCTGCCGGTGCAGATGGTCGGGATGGTGTATCTTGCCTATGTGCTGGTCGAAGCCATCGGCCTGATGGTCTACCGATGGTTGGAGCATCGGGTGACCTGGGGCGGGATCCTGCTGCTGTGCTCCTCTGCGTTCATCGGGGTGTGGGTGTTCAATGCCATCCCCTTGCTGTTGTTCATACAGCCCGAGCCGTTTCCCAAGTTGATCGGGGTGATGCTGCTGATCATCGCGCTCAACCATTGTGTCGTCGCCCGATCGGCCTGGATGTTTTTTGGCGTTCTGACGGCCGTGCCCATCATTTGCGCGGTGGGCTATATGATCTTCAGCTTTCTCAATGCCTTCGCCAGCCCGATGGAAAACCTGATCGCCGCGGTGATCCTGATCCTTGGGGCAGCCTATGTGGCGCATAGCATGTGGGCGCTCAATCGGCTCACCGGGCGATTGCGCAGGGCTTTGCGGGATGCGAAGGCCGGGAGCCGCGCAAAGAGCCGCTTCCTGGCGGCCATGAGCCATGAGATTCGCACCCCCCTGAATGCGATTTGCGGGATGGCTGAGCTGATCGAAGAAGAGGACGTCGACCCTGAGACCCGCCGGGAGCGCACGGCACTGCTGCGCAAATCGGCGCAGGCGCTGACCAGCATCCTCGATGATGTGCTGGACCACGCCAAGGTTGAGGCCGGGCATTTCGAGTTGAGCCTCGCCGCCGCCGCGCCACGGCTTGAAATCATGAGCGTGGTGGAAATGTTTCGCACCTCCGCCGACGAAAAGGGGCTTCGCCTGGATGTCAGCATTGGGCCGGGGCTGCCGGCTTATGCCGAGTTTGATGCGCTGCGGTTGCGTCAGGTGGTTGGCAATCTTCTGTCCAACGCAATCAAATACACCGAAGCGGGCCATGTGTCTGTCGCTGTGAGTAGCGAGCAGGACGGTGGGCAGTCGACGCTCAAGATCGAGGTGTCCGACACTGGCCGTGGCATGACGGCGGAGCAGCTCTCGCACCTCTTCACCGACTTCTACCGGGTCGAGGACAAGAACGCCCCGAGCGTGCCCGGCACCGGTCTCGGCCTGGCGATCGCGCGTCGGCTGGCACAGATGATGGGCGGCGATATCACGGTTCAGTCCTGCCCGGCTGAAGGCAGCTGCTTTACCTTCACCTGCCGGGTCCGGGTGCTGGAAGCCTCCGAGATTGCCATTGACCAGAGCCAGTCAGAAACGCCGGATCAGGACGAAAGTGCCTTGGACCTTGGTGTAAAGTCGATCCTCTTGGTGGATGACACCCGCTCCAACAGAATGGTGGTCAGCGCCTTTCTGAAGAAGGGGGATTTCGAGATCATCGAAGCCACCAATGGTGCCGAGGCGCTGAGCTGTCTGGAGAGCAGGCAGGTGGATCTTGTGCTGCTCGACATGAAGATGCCGGTGATGAATGGACGTGAAACCCTGACCGAGATGGCGCGGCGGGGCGGACGGATCGGCGCCACTCCCGTGATCATGCTCACGGCCAATGCCGCGCCCGAAGACCGCGCGCAATACCTGGCGCTGGGGGCTGCGGGATACATTGCCAAGCCGGTCAAGAAATCCGTGCTGCTGTCGGAAATCCGCAAGGTTGCCACGGGGCGGGACACCCAGGCGGCCTGATCGGCCACTCTAGGGGGATTGGGCTTCGCCGTGTCGCGCGCCGCGGCGCGGCACATCCGTCGCAATTTGGGCGCTGGCGTTAATCCAAAATTTACCTTTCTCAACAATGATTTTTAAAAATTTAGACAAATACCTCGATTCTTTTATCCAAATAGGCGCTATGAGTGGCCAGAGCCCATGCAGTCGACTGAAATCACCTTCGACAATCTGGGCAAAAGCGGCGGTCTGCTGACGTCGCTTTTGCGCGCAAGATATCATCATTTCATAGAAGCGCGCGGCTGGGATTTGCCGAACACCCGCGGGCTGGAATTTGACCAGTACGACACGCCGGAAAGCATCTATTGCGCCATTCATGACGGCGGCATCATCCGTGGCGGTTTCCGGGTCACGCCGACTACGGCGCAATGCGTGAACGCGAGCTACATGCTCCGGGATGCGCAGCGGGGCTTGCTTCCGGGATTGCCCACAACCGTGCTTGACCATCCCGCCCCGCAGGATCCGAACATTTGGGAGGTCAGCAGGGTGTTCGTGGATGATAAGCTGAGCAGTCGCGACCGGATGCGTGTCAGGCAGGCGCTGGGAGTGAATTTTGCCCGGCTATCGCAGGAGCGTAACATCGACAGCTTCCTGTGCCTGACCTCGGTGTCGGCGGCCTTGCTGACGCGCCGGGCAGGGCTGGTGATGACCCCCGCCGGGCCGCGGTTCGAGGTGGCGGGGGAAACCTGTCAGGCGTATCGGATCACGGTGGATGTGGAGAAACTGAACGAGCAGGCGCCGGGGCTGCCGGAACGGGAGGCTGCGCATCTGCCGCTTCAGCAATCTAGTGGCGGCTAGTACCGTGGAAGGCTCACACGCGTAGCGCGCGAGGGGAGCCTTGGCTGAGGCGCGATCGCCGCCGTGGCCCGCTCTTGCAGGTCTTCAGACCATGCGGCGGCGCAGCAGGTAGATGTCCATGATCCAGCCGTGCTCGGCCCGGGCCGTCGCGCGGGTGCGGATGATTTCATCGCGCATTTCACTCAGGGGTCCGGACAGGGAAATCTGGTTTTCCATTCCCGCATAGGCAGTCCAGTAGATCTCTACCCCCTGCGGCGCGATGGATTGGAAGGAACATTGGCCGTCCAGCATGATCACCAGCGTATCGGCGCTGTCCGGCCAGCCCTTTTCGCGCAGCTGGCGCCCCGTGGTGATGGTGAAAGGGGCACCGATCTCGTTGAGAGGGATCGCATGGGCCGCGGTCAGGGCCTGGATCGAGGTAATGCCCGGGATCACCGTCAGCTTGAGGTCAGCGCGCTGTTGCAGCCGGTCGGCAATGCGCATGGTGCTGTCATAGAGCGAAGGATCGCCCCAGACGAGGAAACCCGCCTTGCCGCCGTCGGGCAGATGCGTGCTGATGTTCTGCCACCAGATCTCGGCAATGGCATCGTGCCAATCGTCGACCCGTTTGCGGTAGTCGCGGATGGTTTCGTCCCGCACCGGCAGGGAGAACTCGACGATCCGTGGGCCGTTGCCCTTGATTGCCTGGTGGCAGATTTCGCGCCGCAGCCCGGCCAGATCATCCTTGCCGCCCCCTTTGTTGGGGATCAGGATCAGGTCCTGCGCGTTCAGCGCGTCGATTGCCTGCAGGGTCATGTGCTGCGGGTTTCCGGTGCCGATACCGATCAGGCTGAGTTCGATCATGGCGGGGCCTTTCATGCGTGGACACGCCCCCTATGGAGCCGTGCCGCTGGTCTTGCAAGCGCGGGGTGACGGTCAGGTGCCCTCAGCGTCGGACGGCACGGTTGTCGTGGCCTCGACGGGCTGTCCCTCCACCGTCAGCGCGCTGTGGTTGTTGGTGTTCAGCGAGACCTTGACGACTGCCCCGGCAGGCAGCGACGGGAGGTGAATCCACTCTGCATAGAGCCGCGCAAGTTTTTCACCATTCACGTAGACATGGGCGTGGCCTTCACCGGGAACATTCTCCGCCGAAGCATTCTGCGGGGCAAAGCGGAAGTTCTGCGGCAGCACCTGCAGGTTCCAGCCGGACATGGGATCCTTGTGCAGACGTATGGCAATTCGGGGTGCATCCGGGCCCGACGGCAGATCGACCGCCGTCGCGTGGTCATGGGCCATCGCGCCCGCGTGGCCACCGCCGTGATGTGCCGGGTCGCCGTGGTCGTGGCCGTCAAAAGTGATGCCATTGCCAGCCGCGGTGACAAAGCCGATGCCGCCTCCGAACAGCAGTCCGATGGCAAAGAGAGCGAGAGAACGGGACATCAAGTCTTCCTCGGACAAGAACTGTCCCCGCCGGACTTCTCCGGCGGGGCGCAAGAGGGCAGCCGGGTCAGGCCGCTGCGAGCGAGCGCTTGCCTTCGGTCTGCCAGAAGTGGCCGGCAAAGGCCCCCAGCAGCACCCAGGCCGCCATTCCGACCCCGAAGGCACGGGCGGCAAACAGCGCGCCGATCTCGGTCGGCACCGGTCCCGAGAAACTCTCGGGTTCGGGGGCGCCGATAACATGCGGCGCCAGCAGCAGTAACGCGGCGATCAGGTAGCTGACCATGTTGCCGCCAAAGGCGATCAGCCACATGGCCACGCCCGCGGTGGCTACGGTGGCGGTCCACCAGATCTGGCGCAGGCCGACATCCGCGGCCGCGACGCCGGGCACCTCGGGGGCCAGCGACAGGCCGGGCGCGAAGTGGAAGGTCACGAAGCCTGCCACACCCCAGAGCAAACCGCTGCGCGCGTTGATCGCATGGCCCTGACGCTCGGCAACCGACATCAATGCAACCATGACCAGCGCATAGCCGGTGTAGGTGAGCATGGTGAAGATGACGCTCAGCCCGTCGCGCACCGGATCGGCGAACAGGCCGGGCAGGTCGGGATGGGCCGACACGGCCTCGGCGCCGAAATGCACCAGTTCACCGCCCTCGTAGAGTTCGGCGTGGAGCAGAACAGGCTGCACGAAATAAAGCTGCAGCAGGGCGGTGATCAGCCCTGCTGCAGCGCCAGCGAACAGGCCGCTGGTCAAAATACGACTGAACATGGCCTTAGTGGCAGGGGAAGCCGGTTGCGTGGCGTACATCGTGCGCCGCGTCATGCAGCGCGGATGCCTGCACATGGCCGGTCAGCGTGAGGATCCCCAGCCCGAGAACCACGGCAAACAGGGCCGGGATTACGGAAGTGCCTGCGGCAGAAGCGTTGAGCGTCTTGGTCGTCATTGATGGTCTCCTTGCCGTCACACCCGACGGCGTAAGTTTTCATTCGCACACGGCCGGTCTCCTGACTCGCGGGTCGCTGCTGCTCTCCTCCTTCCCGGCGTCTTGCGCGCCAGTGGATGCCGGAGAGCCGCTCGCCGCTCACAGTCGCGGGGGCGGTTGAGGCTGCGGTGCCGCGATTTGGTCCACCGTCCTCATTCCCGTTTCAGTCCTGGTGCTTGGGCACCTTTGGACACCGTATTCAATGGTAATGCCTCGCGGGGGCGATTCCGGTCAAGGAAGAAACCGCCCCTTGACCGGTTGTCTGCGGCATATCTGCGGGCCGCGGGGGCAGATTGGCGGTGCGAGGTCAGCCCGGGATGCGGGCAATCGCCTTGAAGCGCAGCTTGCCCAGCGGGCGGGCATCGGCGAAATTGCCGTCAGCGCTGCGGGCGTACAGGCGCAGAAAGGTCAGCACGTCCGGCAGATCGCCAGCGGAAATTTCACCGAACAGATAGGCGGTCTTGCCGGATTGGCGCACCGCCAGTGTTTGCGGCCGCTGGCAGCCGGACATGCAGTCCACCTGCGTCAGATGGGCCGCGATCCCTGCGCGCTCCAGTGCCGCGGCGACCTGCCCGGGCAGGGCAGGGTCCGCATCGCGGCAGGTGCGGCACAGGGTGAGGGTCGGCACGCTCATGCGCCGGGCAGGTCCTGATCTGCCAGCGGCCCGTAGAGGATCAGCACCGGGGCGGTGGTTTCCATGGCGCGCAGCACCTGCGGCAGTTCACCGACTGTGTGGCAGAACAGCTTCTGCTCCGGGGTGGAGACGCCCTGCGCCACCAGCGCGTGGGTCTCCGCAGGCAGCCCGGCCTCCATCAGCTTTTCCGCCAGCGCGACGAAGGTACGCTTGCCCATATAGACCACGGTGGTGGCCTGCGGGTCGGCCAGCGCCGCCATGTTCAGATCGTCCGGCAGCCCGCCGGTCACGTCATGGCCGGTGATGAACTGCAGCCGCCGCGCGGTCAGCCGACGGGTGAGCGGGATATTGGCCGCCGCCGCCGCCGCCGAGGCCGCGGTGACGCCTGGCACGATCTCAAACCCGATTCCGGCTTCGCGCAGGGCGGTGATTTCTTCCTCGAGACGGCCGAAGACGCCCGAGTCGCCGGATTTCAGTCGCACCACCCGCAGCCCGGAGGAGGCATAATCGACCAGCAGCTGGCTGACATGGTCCTGCTTGGGCGAAGGTCGCCCGGCGCGTTTGCCCACGCCCACCAGGTCGGCATCGGCACGGGCATGGCTCAGGATCGGGCCAGAGGACAGATCATCGAACAGGATCGCATCCGCCGTCTCCAGCCGTTTGACGGCTTTCACGGTCAACAGCTCCGGATCGCCGGGCCCGGAGGAGACAAAGCTGACAAAGCCGCTCATGCGCGTTCTCCGGTGATCAGGTGGAAGAAGGTGCCGGTCACATTGCACTTGACCGATCCGGTCTCGGGCACCGGGTTTCCGTCGGCGTCCATGACATTGGCCAGCGGCGCGTCGGGTTCTTCCAGAATGGTGGAATAGTGGAATTCGTGACCGCGCAAGGCGGTGCCGGCAGCAAAGCCGGGTATCTCCGCCTGCAGCACCGCGCGGCGGTAGCCGAGGTGGAATTTGCGCTTCTCATAAGACGTCACCAGCCCCAGCAGGCCCAGCATCTGGTGGCGGTTGCCCTGCTTGTCGATCAGCGCCTCGCCGAGCGCCATGTAGCCGCCGCATTCGCCGTGCACCGGCTTGGTCTGCGCGTGTTTCCGAACGCCCGCGCGGAAGGTCTCTGCCGCGGCCAGCGCCCCGCCATGCAGTTCGGGATAGCCTCCGGGCAGCCAGACCAGGTCAGCGTCCAGGGCCGGGGGCTCATCCGCCAAGGGCGAGAAGGGCAGAATCTCGGCGCCAGCGGCACGCCAGCCTTCCAGCAGGTGCGGGTAGGTGAAGGAAAACGCCGCATCGCGCGCCAGCGCAATGCGCTGCGCGGGCGGTGTGGGCAGGCTGGCGGGTGCCGGGGCCTGACCGGACAGCGCCGCGGATTTGATCGCTTCCAGATCCACATGCTCGCGCAGGAAGGCGGCGTAGCCTGCGATGGCGGCTTCCAGATCGGGGTGTTCGACTGCCTGGATGAGGCCGAGATGCCGCTCCGGCAGGGTCAGGTCACCGCGGCGGGGCAGGGAGCCCAGCACCTTGATGCCTGCCTTTTCCATCCCCAGCCGGGTCAGCCGCTCATGCCGCGGGCTGGCGACGCGGTTCAGGATAACGCCGGCAAAGGGCAGCTCAGGGTCGTAGTTCTTGAACCCCAGCGCGGTAGCCGCGGCCGACTGCGCCTGACCGCCTACATCGACGACCAGCACCACCGGCCAGCCCATGCGCTTGGCGGTCTCGGCAGAGGAGCCAAAGCCCGACTGGCCGCGGGTTGCAACGCCGTCGTAAAGCCCCATGGAGCCTTCGCCGATGCAGATTTCCGCGCCTGCCGACTGGCCCGCCACCGCATCCAGCAGCCCGCCGTCCATCGCCCAGGTGTCCAGGTTGAAGCTGGGGCGCTTGGCGGCTGCCAGATGAAAGGCGGGGTCGATATAATCCGGCCCGCTCTTGTAGGGCTGCACGGTTAGGCCGTCCTCGGCCAGCGCCCGCAGCAGGCCCAGCATCACGGTGGTCTTGCCGGTGCCCGAAGAGGGTGCCGAGATCATTAGTCCGGGAGGGGTCATTGCGCGTTCTCCTCATATTCCGCCCGGGCCGCTTGCGGCTCGGGCCGCACCCGCCCGCCCCCCAGGCGGGTGCGTTCGCACCCCCCTCGGGCAGGCGCGGCCCTAGTGTACTTCTCAATCATCCCCATGGCTCCAGCTCGACCACGGGCTGTCGGCGCTCTGCGGCCGGTAGCGGCGGTCGTAGTCGGTGGAATACAGGCAGCTTTCGTCGAAACCCTCGCCCTTCAGCACCGGCCCGACGAGGATCAGCGCGGTGCGGGAGATCTTCTCGTCCAGCGATTCTTTCAGGGTCGCCAGAGTGGCGCGGATGATCTGCTGGTCCGGCCAGCTGGCGCGGTAGACCACGGCCACCGGGCAATCGCCTCCGTAATGCGGCGTCAGGCTCTCGACCACATGGTCGAGATTGCCGATCGACAGGTGAATCGCCAGCGTGGTGCCGGTGCGTGCAAAATTTTCCAGCGTCTCACCTTGGGGCATCGAGGACGCGCGGCCCGGGGTGCGGGTCAGCACCACCGACTGGCTGAGGCCGGGCAGGGTCAGCTCGGTTCCCAGCGCGGCCGCGGCAGCGGCAAAGGACGGCACGCCGGGAGTGACGCTGACGGGAATGCCTTCGGCTTTCAGGCGACGGATCTGTTCGCCCATCGCCGACCACACCGACAGATCGCCGGAATGTAGCCGCGCCACGTCCTGTCCCGCCTCATGCGCGGCCTTGATCTCGGCCACGATGGCATCCAGGTCCATTGACGCGGTGTTCACGATTTTCGCGTCCGCCGGGCAGTGGCTCAGGATTTCCTCCGGCACCAGCGAGCCTGCATAGAGGCACACCGGGCAGGCGGCGATGATGTCGCGTCCGCGCAGGGTCAGAAGGTCGGCAGCGCCCGGTCCGGCGCCAATGAAGTGAACGGTCATGGCTCAAGTCTTTCTGCTATGGCCGCGGTGGCAAGGCCATCCGCGGTGACAACTCTGGGGGCGATCAGGCGCGCACGCGCACCCGGCACCCCGTGGCGCGCGCCCGCAAGCGCCGCGGCTTCCGCCAGCGACCCGGTGCCGAACCGCGCCTTGATCCGGGGCGAGCAGGTGAGGGTCTGCTCGCCGACAATATCCTGATCTTTTAGCGCAATCACCGGCAAGCCGGTGCTGCGCGCAAGGTCCTGCATGGCCGGGGCCGCGGCTTTCTCAGCAATGGAAGCCAGCGCATCCACATCTTCGCCTGCCAGCGCCAGCGCTGCTTGCAAATCGGCTGCCGTGGCAGCGCTACGAAATCCGATGCCTGCCACCTTCATCGCGTAACACTCCACTGGATGACGGGCCGGGCCCGCTGCCAGCCGCGCATCGACCCCAGGGGGCCGGCCTCGGCGATCTCTGCCTTCAGCAGATGGCCGCCGCGCTGGGCGTGGGCCTGCATCAAGAGGGTTTCAGTTTCCAGAGTGACGCCATTGGCGACCAGCCGGGTGCCCTTGGGCAGGATCTCCCACAGATGGTCCAGCAGCGCCTGCGATCCGCCGCCGCCGATAAATACGCAATCGGGCAGCGGCTGGCCTTCCAGCACCTGCGGTGCCTTGCCCAGAACCGGGGTCATCCGGTGGTCCAGCCCAAAGGCAGCGGCGTTCGCCCGGATGTTGTCCAGTCGGCTCTCGCGCGGCTCGAAGGTGATCGCCCGCGCGCCTGAAGCCGCGAGGCACCACTCAACCGAGACCGAGCCGGAGCCGCCGCCGATATCCCACAGCAGCTCCCCCGCTCGCGGGGCGAGGGCCGACAGGGTCAGCGCCCGGATGGGACGTTTGGTGATTTGTCCGTCACTGGCAAAGAGGTCGTCCGCCAGACCGGCAGCCTGCGGCAGGCCATTGCTCCCGGCGGCTTCGATCGCCACCGCAACAGGCGCCTGAATGTCCTGAAGCTCAAAACCTTCCGCAGTGGCCGACCGCACCCGCTGGCGCGGCCCGCCCAAGGCCTCCATCACGGTCAGCTTGGAAGCGCCAAAGCCTTCAGCGGTCAGCCATTCCGCCAGTTCCGCCGGGGCAGCCCCGTCCCGCATGGTGCAGATCACGCGCGTGCCGCGCCCCAAGAGGGGGCGCAACCGCGCGTGAGGGGCCGCGTGCAGGCCGAGGCACAGCGTCTCTTCCAATTTCCACGCAAGATGGTTCGCGGCCAGGGCAAAGGTGGAGGGAACCGGGTGCGACACCCACTCGCCACCCTCCAGGTGCCGCGCGAGCGAACCGCCTGCGCCGTGCCAGAACGGATCACCAGACGCCAGAACGGCCACCTTGCGGCCGCGCATCTCCAGCACCGGGTCTATGGAGAACGGCACGGGCCAGGGCTGGCCCTTGGCGCCTGCGCCTGCCAGATCCAGATGCCGCGGGCCGCCGAATACGACCTCGGCCTGCGCCAGCGCCTTCCGGCTTGCATCGCCCAAGCCTTCCAGTCCATTTTCGCCCAGACCGATAATCGTAAGCCATGGATCAGACATGACACGCATCCTTCTTCTCGGCGGCACCACCGAAGCGTCGGCGTTGGCCAAAACCCTGGCCGAGGCAGGGATGGATGCGGTGTTTTCCTACGCGGGCCGCACGGCGCGGCCTGTCAACCAGCCCCTGCCGACCCGCGTGGGCGGCTTTGGCGGCGCGGAGGGGCTCGCGGAATTCCTGAGGGCCGAAGGCATCACGCATGTGGTGGACGCGACCCATCCGTTCGCGGCCCAGATGAGCATCAATGCGGTTTATGCCTGCGACGCAGCGGATGTGCCGCTCTGTGCCTTCGAACGCCCGACCTGGCAGGAGGGGGACGGCGATCAATGGGTGCATGTGGGCACCATCGCCGAGGCCGTCAACGTGCTGCCGGAGGCCGCTGCGCGGGTGTTCCTGGCGATCGGAAAGCAGAACCTTCCCCTGTTTGCCGCCAAGCCCCAGCATCACTACCTGCTGCGGCTCGTGGATGCGCCGGAGGCCCCGTTGCCGTTGCCGCACACTGCGGTCGAGATTGCGCGCGGACCGTTTGATGTTGCGGGGGACACTGCACTGATGCAGCGCCATGGCATCACCCATGTGGTTGCCAAGAACGCGGGCGGCGCGGGGGCCGCAGCCAAGCTTGCCGCCGCGCGCAGGCTGGGGCTGCCGGTCATCATGATCGGCAGGCCGCAGGTGCCTGACCGCCCCATCAAGGGCAGCGTGGCAGAAGTTATGGAGTGGCTCGCTCATCCCTCAGCCGCGTAGCGTGGGGTGTAGACATACTTGCCCACCCGGCGGGTGTCACGATTGCCGACGATCACCACGGTGCGCATGTCTGCCATTTCCGGCGTGGCCTCCTTCAGCGGTACCGTCAGCAGCTCCTGCCCGGGTTTGGTCACGTCGCGGGCGAAGGTGATGAGGGTGTCCTCACCGCAGGCCTCGCGCAGGATTTCCAGCGCGCGGGCAAACTGATGCGGCCGTGACTTGGAGCGCGGGTTGTAAAACGCCATCGCCAGACCGGCCTCGCCGACCAGCTGCAAGCGCTTTTCGATCAGGCTCCAGGGCTTCAGGTTGTCGCTGAGGTTGATGGCGGCAAAGTCATGTCCCAGAGGTGCGCCGATGGCAGCAGCGGCGGCCAGCATCGCGGTGATGCCCGGCAGCACCCTGATGTCCAGCTCCAGCCAGTTCGGGTGGCGTTCGGCGTTGCTCTCCAGCGCCTCGAACACGGCGGAGGCCATGGCAAACACCCCCGGATCACCGGAGGAAACAACGACGACCCGCTTGCCCTCGGCGGCCATTTCCAGCGCGTGGGTGGCGCGGTCCACTTCAACCCGGTTGTCGCTGGCGTGCAGGGTCAGGCCTGCACGCGGCTCGATACGTTTGACGTAGGGAATGTAGCCGACGATATCGGTCGCCTCCGCGATGGCGTCGCGCACTTCCTGCGTCACCAGCGCCTCGTTGCCGGGCCCAAGCCCCGCGATCACCACCCAGCCATCTTGCGAAACAGTCATGGCCGCCGCCCCTGTCCATGAACCAGCACGATAGAGAAATAGGGCACCTCGCCGGTGACCTCGGAGAGTTTCTGCACGGTCTGGCCCGGCATGGTGCCACGCTCGACCAGCCAGGCGTCCTCGGCACGGCCCGCGCGTTCCAGTGCGCGGCGCAGTTTGGGAAGGTTGCGACCGATCTTCATGACCACCAGCGCATCGGTCTCCGACGCGCGCTTGGTCAGTTCGTCCTCGCTGAGCGTGGCCATCGCCACCGTCAGCACGTCATCCCCCCAGGTGATCGGCTGGCCGGAGGCGGTCCAGCAGCCGGACATGCCGGTGATGCCGGGCACGATCTCCTGCTCGGTGCGGCCCTGCAGGCGGGTGTAGAGGTGCATGTAGGAGCCGTAGAGAAACGGATCGCCCTCGCAGAGCACCACCACGTCTTCGTCCTGCGCGATTTCGGCCAGCGTGTCGGCCCAGCGGTCATAGAACTCCGCCAGCACCCGGTTGTATTCGGGGTCGGAAAAATGGATCTCGGTCGTAACCGGGTATTCCATCGCGTGTTCCGTTGCGCCCTCGGCAAGCAGCCCTTCGACGATTGCACGGGCCTGCCCCTGACGCCCCGCCTTGCGGAAATAGGCAACGTGGCGCGCCGAGCCGATCAGCCGGTGCGCGCGCACGCTCATCAGGTCGGGGTCTCCGGGGCCAAGCCCTGTGCAGATAACCTTGCCCATCGCTTACTCTTTCCAGCTCGCCAAGGCGTTGACGGCAGCAACGGTGATGGCAGAGCCGCCAAGACGGCCTTTCACGATCATCGAGGGGACCGGCAGGTCTTCCATCAGCGCCTCTTTCGATTCCATAGCGCCGACAAAGCCCACCGGACAGCCGATGATGGCGGCGGGGCGCGGGCAGGCGGGATCTTTCAGCATGTTTAGCAGGTGGAACAGCGCCGTCGGGGCGTTTCCGATGGCCACCACGGCGCCTTCCAGTTTCGGGCGCCACAGCTCCAGCGCCGCGGCCGAGCGGGTGTTGGACATTTCCTTGGCCAGCTCCGGTACCTTGGGATCGCGCAGGGTGCAGATTACCTCGTTGTCCGCAGGCAGGCGCGGGCGGGTGATGCCTTCGCTGACCATATAGGCATCGCAGAGGATCGGCGCACCCTTGGCAAGTGCTGCGCGGGCGGTCTCGGCCATGCCGTCGGAAAAGCGCACGTGCTCTACCAGCCCGACCATCCCCGCCGCGTGGATCATGCGCACGACGACGACTTCCTCGTCCTTGGTGAACCGGGCCAGATTGGCCTCGCGGCGAATGGTGGCAAAGCTTTCGGCGTAGATCTTGGCGCCGTCGGTTTCATAGGTGTGGAGCATGTCAGCTGCCCTCTGTCAGAAGTTCGGGAGCGGCGCGCAAGCGGTCGGCGCTCAGGTTGGTTATTAGCGGCTGATCCGCGGCGGTGCCATTGCGGATCAGAGAGAATTCGTCCGCGCCGGTTGCTGTAAGGGTAACAGGCGAGGGGCCAGGGCAAGCGCAGCCTTTGGCGCAGCCGGAGACATGCAGGCGCGTGCCTTCGGGGAGTTGTGGCGCAAGATCACGCGCCAGATCGCGGGTTGCGGAGAGCGCCTGCAGGCAACCGGGCGCTCCGGTGCAGGCGGTCACCTGCAGGCGCGGATCCGTGGCGTCCAGGATCAGGCCGGGCAGGGGCGGCAGGTCGCGCGCGCCTTCGATCAACAGCATCCGCCAGGGCGTGACGCGGATCTCGCCGTGCGTGGCCAGTTCGGCGAGCGTCGCGGCGGGCATCTGCCCGAACTCCAAAGCAGCAAGCGTCCCCGCGGGCGTGTGGCCCGGTGTGGCGGCAAACGGGCGCTGGAGCGCCAACGCGCCATGCGAAGGCGGCGGCCCGCGGCGCGCGATGAGGCGGTGCATCCTGCCGCGACCCTCCGGCGCGCCGCCCTGATCGAGGAACCAGCGTGCCAGCGCGAGAGCCTCGGCAGCGGCCGATTCACGTGTGACGGCCTTGCCAGTCGTGGCCCCATCCGCGCGCAGGATCAGCCCGGCAGGGCCGCGCTCGATGCGGATGTCGGCGGCGCAGTCCTGCAGCACCGGGGCCGCGCCGCAGTCGATGGCAAAGCCGAATTTGCCGGGCAGGGTCAGCCCGGTTGCCGCCGTCAGCGCGGCGCTGAGGGCCGAGGCGATGGCGTGGGTATCGTCGTCTTCCTGCCAGAACGGGGCAAGCAGGATATTGCGGCGGGCTTCGGCTGCGGCATCGATGTCAACAAGGCCAAGGGGGCGCAGGCCTGCAATCAGGTCCTCAAAACTGTCTTCGCGGATGCCACGCAGCTGCAGGTTCGCGCGGGCGGAGATGTCCAGAAGACCATTGCCGAAGGTCTGCGCAAGTTCTGCTACGCCCTCCGCCTGCGTTGTGGACAGCCTGCCCAGCGGCGCGCGGATACGCACCACCAGCCCGTCGCCGGACATCATCGGCCGAAGGGCGCCGGGGCACCAACCATAGACCTTGGGGGCGGCGGACCCGCTCATGCCGCGCCCTCCAGGGCTGCCATGATGGAGTTGCGCCGGGTGGTCCAGAGACCGGCATCGTGCAGCGCCCGGAAACGGTCCCGCATGGCCTGGAGGGCGGCCGGGTTTTCGCGCTGCATGAAGTCGACCAGGTCCTCGCGCCCCAGGGTGGCCTCGAAATAGAGGTCGAAAAGATGCGGCTGCACCACCTGCGCAAGATGCGCGAAGGCCGCCATATGGTCGAGCGTTGCCGCGATCTCGGCGGCGCCGCGGAAGCCGTGTGACATCATCGAGGTGGCCCAGTCCGGATTGGCGGCGCGGGCGCGGGTGACACGTGCGATTTCCTCGCCCAAGGAACGCGCCTGCGGCTTGTCGGGTCGGGTCGCGTCGAGGTGATAGAGCGCGGGCGCGGCCTGGCCGATGCGGGCCATGGCGGCGGCAAATCCTGCCTCATGCGCGGCGTAGTCAGACGCGACGAGCAGGTCCGTCTCCGGCAGGTCCTGCAGATGTACGAAACTGTCGGCGCTTTGCAGGCGGGTTTCCAAGGCGTCGCGGGCATCGGTGATTGCGCCCTTGGCGTCGATGGCGTGCGAGGAGGCGTTGAGCCAGGCCTCACCCGCGGCCTGTCGCGCTTCATCGGTGTAGTCGTCCAGATGCGGGGTCATCGACAGGCCGTATTGGCCGGGCTTGGGGCCGAAGACGCGCGGTGTCTCGGTCAGATAGGGGTTGTCGGCCGCAGTTTCCTCGCGCGCGGCCAATGCGGCGGCGGCGGTTTCGAACATCTGCGCAAGGCCCGGAAAGACATCGCGGAACAGGCCGGAGACGCGCAGGGTCACGTCGATGCGCGGCCGGTTCAGCATCGACAGCGGCAAAACCTCGAAGCCCGACACCCGCTCGGAGCCTTCATCCCATTTGGGCGCGAGCCCTGCAAGATGCAGGGCCATGGCAAATTCCTCTCCCGCGGTGCGCATGGTGGCCGAGCCCCAGAGGTCGATCACCAGCCCCTTGGGCCAGTCGCCGTGGTCCTGAAGGTGGCGGCGCAGCAGCTCTTCCGCCAGCTTGACCCCTTGCGCATGCGCCGCCCGCGACGGCACCGCCCGCGGGTCGGTGGTAAAGAGGTTGCGCCCAGTCGGGATCACATCCTCGCGGCCGCGAAAGGGCGAGCCGGAGGGGCCGGGGGTGACGATCTTGCCGTCCAGTGCGGCCATCAGCCCGGCGCGTTCCTCAGCCCCGCACTGGCCGGTGCCGAAGATATGCAGGCCTTCGCCGTACTGGCTTTCCTTGATGTCGCAGACAAAGGCGTCGATGCGGGTGATTGCTTCCGCCGGGGAGGTGTCGGGTGTCAGGCCCAGATCGGCCTCGACGCCGGTGCCTTGCGCCTCGGCGCGAATGTCGTCGATCAGCCGGTCGCGGCGGGCCGGGTCCAGCCCGTCGGCGGTAGAGTATTCATCCAGCAGGCTTTCCAACCGGGCCATGCCCTCGGGAAGATTCGTTTGGGCAAGCGGCGGTGGCAGGTGCCCGATGGTGACAGCGCCGATGCGGCGCTTGGCCTGCGCGGCCTCGCCCGGGTCGTTCACGATGAAGGGGTAGATCACCGGTAGCGGCCCGGTCAGCACCTCGGGCCAACAGAGGCCGGAGAGCGCCACCGCCTTGCCGGGCAACCATTCCAGCGTGCCATGCGCCCCGATGTGGATGAGTGCGTCCGTCTGGCCGCGCAGCCACAGGTAAAAGGCCACATAGGCGTGGCGCGGGGTGCGGTCCAGGTCGTGGTAATCGTCGACGCGGGTTTTCACCTCGCCCCGCTCGGGTTGAAGCGCGACGAGGGCGTTGCCTGCGCGCAGGGCCTTGAAGTGAAAGGCGTCATCGCGGCAATCGGGATCTTCTTCCGGGCGGCCCCAGGCCTCGGCCAGCGTGTCCTGCAGGTCTTGCGGCAGGGTGGCGAGCGCAGCTTTGTAGTCAGCAAGGGGGACGCTCAGCGTCTCCTCCATCAGCCGCAGGCCAGTGTTTTCGAGGGCTTCGACGGCGTAGCCTTGGGCGGAGAGCTCGTGCAGGATTTCGTCGCAGGAGGCCAGCGCGTCGAGGCCGACGGCATGGGCCAGGTTGTGGTCGCGGCCGGGGTAGGTGGAGAGGATCAGCGCAAGACGCTTGTCGGCGTTCGGCAGCTTTGCCAGCCGCAGCCAGCCTTCGACGCGGTCGACGGCGGATTTGATGCGGTCGGCATCGGCGCGGTGGGCGAAGCGGGAATATTGCAGCTCCGGGTCTTTCTTGCCCGGCGATTTGAAACTGACCACGCCTGTAAAGATGCGGCCGTCCACCTCGGGCAGGACCACGTGCATGGCAAGGTCGGCAGGGGAGAGACCGCGGTCGGCCTCGCGCCAGTCCTTCTTGCGCGCGGTGGAGAGGGCGACCTGGAACACCGGGCAGCCGGTTGTCGACAGCGGCGAGGCGCTGCCGTCGGTGCCTTGGGCCGAGAAAGCCGTCGCATTGATGATCGCGGCGGGGGTCAGCGCGGGCAGCTTTTCACGCAGCCAATCGGCTGCCGTCGGCGCCTTGAGACTGGCGGCAAAGGCGCCGAATGCCGCATAGCCGCGGGCGCGCAGTTCCGCGATCAGCGCATCCACCGGGGCGGTGTCGGCAGCAGTGAGGTAGGAGCGGTAGAAGCTCACCAGAACCAGCGGCTTGTCCTGCGGCGGAAGGTCCGCCAGCACGCCCTTGTCCGGGTCATAAAACCCGTGGTCCGGCATGGATTTGAGGCCCAGAACCGGCCCGGCATACAGCCCTGCCGCCAGCGACAGCTGGGCGAGTGCGGCCTGCGCCGCCACTGCGCCGCCCGTATCACACAGGGCTTGCAGCCGTCGCAGGGTGGAAACGGGCAGGGTGGACAGGGCATCCAGCCGCGCGTCCTCGCGCCCGTCGGCGGGCAGTACGGCCAGCGCAATCCCCTTGCGGCGGGCGAGATCCTGCAGCGTGGCGAGGCCGTAGGACCAATAGCTTTCGCCGCCGATCAGCCGGACGAGGATGCCCTTGGCGCCCTCCAGCGTCTGTTCCGCGTAGACGTCGACCGACAGCGGGTGCTTCAGCGCCACCAGGTTGGCAAGGCGCAAAGTCGGCAGCTTGCCGTCCGCACGGTGCCACCCCGCCGCAAAAGCCCCGAGGTCGCTGTCGGAGAAGGACAGCACCACAAGGTCCGCAGGCGTCTGGCCGAGATCCTGCGGCGTGTCGGTCTCGTCAAGGCCGTGGCTTTCGCGGAAGACGACGTGCATGGGTCAGGCCTTTCCCGAGTGGTGCTTCAAAGCGCTGAGGGCAGCGCCCGGCCCGGCGGGGCGGGAAGCGAAGCGCCCGCCCCGTGGGGGGCCGGACGGGCGCTGCCCGGCGTGCCGCCGGGCCGAGACGCTCGAAATCTGGCACTTCGCTTCCATTGCTATCAGGCCCCCAGCTCGGCGCGGATCGCCTGTTCGTCGATGTTGTCATGCTCGGCAATGACCACCAGGGCGGTCTTGCGCGGCTGCGCCCCCCAGGGTTGGTCGTACTGGGCGCGCAAACGCTCACCCACGGCCTGAACCAACATCCGCATCGGCTTTCCCTCGACCGCGACATAGCCTTTGACGCGCAGGATGTTCCGTTCGCGGGCGAGTTTCACGATGGCATTCTGCAGCGCTTCCGGGTCGGAGACTTCGCCCATTTCGACCACGATGCTTTCAAAATCGTCATGCTCATGGTCGTGGTGGCCGTCGTGGTGGCTCGGGCGGGCATCGAGATCGTCCTCGGCCGCCGCACCGAGACCCAGGATGATGCGCGGATCGATCACGCCTTCGCTCATCGGCAGGATCGGCAGCTTGCGCGGCGCCTCGGCCTCGATCACCGCGCGGGCCTTTTCGACGCCTGCGTCGCCGGCCAGATCGGCCTTGGACAAAAGCACAATGTCGGCGCAGGAGATCTGGTCCTCGAACACCTCGGACAGCGGGGTTTCGTGGTCGAGGCTGTCATCCGCCTCGCGCTGGGCCTGCACGGCGTCCAGATCCGGCGCGAACTGGCCTTTGGCGACGGCCTCGGCATCGGCCAGCGCGATCACCCCGTCAACGGTGATGCGGGAGCGGATCGCGGGCCAGTCGAAGGCCTTCAAGAGCGGCTTGGGCAGCGCCAGACCGGAGGTTTCGATCACGATGTGATCGGGTTTTTCCGGCAGTGCCATCAGCTGTTCGATGGTGGGGATGAAGTCATCCGCCACGGTGCAGCAGATGCAGCCGTTGGCGAGCTCCATGATGTTTTCCGCCGGGCAGTTGTCGTCGGCGCAGGATTTCAGGATATCGCCGTCCACACCGGCGGTGCCGAATTCATTCACCACCACGGCAAGACGCTTGCCCTGCGGGTTCTGCATCAGGTGGCGGATCAGCGTGGTCTTGCCCGCACCCAGAAAGCCGGTGATGACGGTGACGGGGATCTTGTTGAGATCGCTCATGAATTACTCCTCAGAAGGAAAGGCGGCCGGCGGGATGCGGGCGACGGATTGTTTGCGGAAGACGGTGGGGCGCTCGCGCCAGGGCACCAGCCCGTCGGCGGTGGCGGCATAGGCGGCGGCGCCTGCAAGGATTTCGGGCACGTGCTGGTCCGGGTCCATGTCGCCGTAGATGTAGCTCCAGCGCGCCTCGCCGCCGGTCAGCGCCACAGAGCAGCCGCGCGAGCAGGCCGACAGGCATTTCACACCGCGCAGGGTGACGCCCTCGGGCATGCCCGCTTCTTTCAGGGCAGCGTGCAGGATGGCGCCGGGACGGGTGGCCTCCGGGTCGGCGCCCTCGGTGCGGCAGGTCAGGCACACGGTCAGGGTGACCGGGTCTTTCGGGGCGGCGGTGGGCGCCTGTTCGTCAGCCAAAGGCACGTCTCCTGTCGTTGCAGGCATGCGGGATGGCCGAAAAGGGGCGGCGGTCTGCCTGCCTCTCACCCGGTCGCGGAACACCCCGCCCGCCCGTTGATCTCTCACACGCTGGCAGGTCTCCCGGCTTGCGGATGCCAGGGCGTTCGCCCTGTCGGCCATCCTGCCTTCCCGGGCTGTCCCAGTGGCATGGCGGCCTCATCCGGTCACGGTCGCGGGGGCGGCTGTGCTTGGGCCGTCAGTGGCCGCTGTCACATTCCCTCTTCGCCTGCAATTGCAGGAACCAGCGAAACCCCCTTGCGCTATCGCGCCCTTCTTTGTCAAGACTTGCGCCAAACAGCTGGAGAGCCCCCATGAGCGAAAAGTCTGAAACCGGCATTTCAGAAGAAGAAGCCGCCCGTCACGCGTCCAAGATGGCCAAGAAAAAGGCCGCGCGCGACCGGATGATGAAAACCAAGGACGGCGAGAAGGGGCTGATCATTGTCCACACCGGGCCGGGCAAGGGCAAGTCCTCGTCCGGCTTTGGCATGATCATGCGCTGCATCGCCCACAAGATGCCCTGTGCCGTGGTGCAGTTCATCAAGGGCGCCTGGCAGACCGGCGAGCGCACGCTGATCGAGGAGAACTTCAGCGATCTCTGCCAGTTCTATGCGATGGGCGAGGGCTTCACTTGGGAGACCCAGGACAAGGCCCGCGACATTGCCGCCGCGCAAAAGGGCTGGGAGAAGGCCAAGGAGATGATCCTGGACGAGCGCAACACCATGGTGCTGCTGGACGAGATCAACATCGCACTGCGCTATGAATATCTGGACCTGGAAGAGGTGCTGGAGTTCCTGGTGGAGAAGAAGCCGCCGATGACCCATGTGGTGCTGACGGGGCGCAACGCCAAGGAAGAGCTGATCGAGATCGCCGATCTGGTGACCGAGATGGGCCAGATCAAGCACCCGTTCCGCGCCGGGGTGAAGGCGCAGAAGGGCGTTGAGTTTTAAGCTGAGCGCGTAGCCTGCCTTGGTGGGCGCGACTGCGCCTGCCGGAGGGGCAGGCAGGCGCAGTCCTGCGGTGCCGCCGGGCAAAACACTTTTATGCGGCGAGCTGAGCTGCCTTGCCTTGGATATAGGTATCCACCGCCGCGCGCTGGGTTTCATCCAGCCTCAGGCCCAGCTTGGTGCGCCGCCACAGGAAATCGTCGCCTGCGCGCACCCATTCGCGGGCAATCGCCCAGTCGAGCTCCCGCGCGGTGATCGTTGCGCCGAAGTCCTCGCCCAGATCTCCGGCGGTCTTGGCATCGCCCAGCACTTCCCAAGCCTCGGTGCCATAGGCGCGGATCATCCGGCCCGCCCAGTAGGGCGTCAGGAAGGGGTAGTCCGCCGCCAATTTCGCAGTCAGCTTCTCGACATCCGTCACTGCAAAATCGCCGCCGGGCAGCGCCACGCCCGCGGTCCAATCATCGGGGAGCTGCGGAAATGCCTCGCCGATCTTGGCCAGCGCCGCCTCTGCCAGCTTGCGGTAGGTGGTGATCTTGCCGCCAAAGACGTTCAGCAGCGGCGCCTGTGCCTGATCCAGCGTCAGCACATATTCGCGGGTCGCCGCGGTGGCGGAGCTGGCGCCGTTATCATACAGCGGGCGCACCCCGGAGTAGGTCCAGACAATGTCGTCCCGCGTCACCGGCTTCTCAAAGTATTCAGATGCGAAATCAGCAAGATACTGCTGCTCTTCGGGGGTGCATTCAGGGGCGGTATCGGGATCCGGGTGGTCGGCGTCGGTGGTGCCGATCAGGGTGAAATCCTGCTCGTAAGGAATGGCGAAGATGATCCGCCCGTCGGTGCCTTGGAAGAAATAGCAACGCCCGTGATCGAACAGTTTCGGCACGACGATGTGGCTGCCGCGCACCAGGCGGACGTTTTCGCGGCTGTTCTGGCCCAGTTTCTGATGCAGCACATCCGCAACCCACGGCCCGCCAGCGTTGACCAGCATCTTGGCGCGGTGCTCCTGCTCCTTGCCGCTGGCGTGATCGCGGGTGCGGATCACCCAGTGTTCGGAATGGCGTTCTGCCGACAGCACTTCGGTGCGGGTCAGGATCTGCGCACCGCGCGCCTGCGCGTCGCGGGCGTTCAGCACCACCAGCCGGGCGTCCTCGACCCAGCAGTCGGAGTACTCGAAGGCGGTCTTGAACTTGTCCTTCAGCACCTTGCCCGCCTCGTCCCGGGTCAGGTCCAGCTTGGCGGTGCCGGGCAGGATGCCGCGTTTGCCCAAGGAGTCGTACAGGAACAGCCCGAGCCGGATCAGCCAGGCCGGGCGGCGGCCTTTCATCCAGGGCATGAAGGTCGTCAGCAGTTTCGAGGTCGGTGTTTCGCTGTCAAACCGCATGTCCTTGTGAAACGGCAGCACAAAGCGCATCGGCCAGGAGATGTGCGGCATTGCCTTCAACAGCACCTCGCGCTCGATCAGCGCCTCGCGCACCAGGCGGAACTCGAAATACTCCAGGTAGCGCAGCCCCCCGTGGAACAGCTTGGTCGAGGCGGAGGAGGTGGCCCAGCCGAGATCCTTCATCTCTGCCAGCGTCACCGACAATCCGCGCCCGGCGGCATCGCGGGCAATGCCGCAGCCATTGATGCCGCCGCCGATGATGAACAGGTCTGTAACAGGGGTGTCAGTCATTTTCGCTGCTTTCGTTTTGTCCGGCGGTCAGGATACGGGTGCCTGCGGCCTGCGCGGCCTCGGCAAATTCCGCGGGTACGGGGCGGTCGGTGATTACCACGTCGAGGTCTGACAGGTCGCAGATCCGCACCGGTGCGGAGCGCTCGAACTTGCTGCCGTCGCAGACCAGAACCCGCTGACGGGCGTTTTTGAGGATGGCACGGGCCACGGACACCTCGCGCGGGTCGTGGTCCATCACCGCGCCGTCGGCATCCAGGGCCGAGGCGCCTATGACGGCGAAATCCACCTTGTAGCGGGCGATGAACGCTACCGCGTCTTCGCCGACGATGGCGCCGTCGCTTTGTCGTACCGTGCCGCCAGCCAGGATCAGATCCTTGGCCTGACCGCCCATCATCATATTGATAATGTTTATGTTGTTGGAAAGAATGGTTAGTCCGCGGTGACCCGAGAGGGCGCGGGCGACCTGCTCGGTAGACGTGCCGATGTTGAGGCTGATCGAGCAGTTGTCCGGGATCAACTCTGCAGCCAAGGTCGCCATCGCCTGTTTGCCGCCTGCGTTCAGGCGGCGGCGGTCGGCGTAGTCCTGGCTGGCAGCGGAGCTGATGCGCACGGCACCACCATGCACCCGTGACAGCGCGCCGCGCGCCGAAAGATCTCGCAAGTCCGCGCGGACGGTCTGCAAGGACACTCCAAAGCGCTGCGCCAGATCCTCGACCTCGACGCGATCTTGCTGGTTCAGCAGCGCGATGATTTCGTTTTGACGACTGGAGGCATCCATTTGCTTTCCTTTCGGGGTGATTCCTTAGCGTATCGCGCCTGAAGAGTCACGTGCCGATTTCGTTTTGCAGGACTGCTCAATTGAAACGAAAAGGCGCGCCCGATCGGGACGCGCCTTTGCTTGCTGCAATAGGAGAAATGTCAGCCGAGCGCGATCAGATGGTTGTCCCAGGCCAGATCGGTGCGTTGCAGCGGCTCACTGCCGTGTTCGGTTATGTGAAGAAATTGGCCGTTGCCGGTGCTGGCAGCAAACGCGGTCCCCAATCGAGCGATGCCGCAGACGTCCGCCATGCGTTCTTCCCGCAGAATCGCCCCGCTGTCGCTCGACATCAGCTGCACCACCCCTCCGCGGGGCGAGGTGACCGCGACCTGCGCTCCGTCCGCCGAAAAGGCGATCGATCCGCCGTATCCGTTGAGGTTCATGACCCGTGGATCACCGTCGGCCAGCAGCTTGACCGGTGCGCCGGGGCGATGCAGCCCGGCTGTCGGCACCAACTCACCCCGGTCTCCCTGCCACTGCATGGCAAAGGCCACTGTACCGTCCCGGCGCGTTGCCAAATGCCGGATCGAGTTCAGGTGCAGCTCGGGTGGGAGTTCGAGCTGCTCCAGCAGCGCGCCGTCAAAGTTCAGATAGCTGAGATTGGGGCGCATATCGGGCAGGTTCAGCTTGGCGCGGCCGCTATCGGGGTGGGTCTCGATCCCGCCGTTCGCCACCACCAGCCCCGGAGCATCGCGGCGCAGCGTGATGTCATGTGGGCCGATGCCGCCAGAGGCGAAGGCCTTCAGTCGTCTGTAGCCGGAGGCCGCATCCCAAACACCGACCATGCCACGGGCGGCATCATACTCGTTTTCGCTCGTGAACAGGAGGCGGCCATCCGGGGAAAACGTGCCGTGGCCATAAAAGTGAAAGCCCGCGGGCGGCTCCAGCCGCGCGATGGCTGTGCCGCTGCGGCAGTCGATGACATCGGCAAATCGCCCGGGGCGCCGGGCAAAGGCCACGGCCTCGGGGCGGGTCGGGTGGGCGGCGGCGGCATGGCCGCGACCGGGGAGCAGATGGCGGAACAGGATTTCGCCACTGGCCGTCATGCCAGCCAGGAAAAAACGGCCCTGCGTATCACGCCCGGCCGACAGGAATGCCGGGTTGCCGACGCTGGCCCAGCTTGCCTGCGGCGCCAGCCCGGTTGCCAGAAGTCCGGCGAGGAACCCACGACGCGACGGCATCAGTCGCCGTCCAGCGCGTTGAAGCCCGCGGCAACACCCAGCACGGGACCCAGCCGGGTCGCCACCAGTGCCCGCAGATCCTGCACATCCTGGCGCAAAGCTTCGATCCGGATGCGCCCTGCGGGATCGGCGACGCTGGCAAATGTCGGATCCTCCACTGCCTCGGCGCGATCGCGGATCTTGGCAAAACTCTGCGTGAGTTCAGCCTTCAGCGACGGGTCTGTCGCGTTGTCGGCCTCGGCGAGGGCCAGCGCCAGGGGTTCCAGCGCGTTCAGGGATACCAAGAGGTGACGCAGGCTGCGGCCGGAGCGCCGGGCCTCGGCCCGCAGGGGGCGGGGGCGGTCGAAAGTGCCCAGCGGGCGGCCGAGACGCAGATCATCCATCACCTGAAGACCGGTGTTCAACGCCTTGAACAATTCCTGGGCAATTTCCTCGTCGCTTTGATAGCGGTTGCCGGGGCTGCGCATCTCGGCTGCGTAGGTTTGCTGCCAGTCGGTCAGAATTGCTGCTGCGGTGGCGGCGATGTCGTGGCTGATCGCCCGCGTCAAGGTGCAGCGGTAGGCAGGCTGGCCAGCGGTGGAAACTTCCGGGTCGTAGAGCAGGTATTCCAGCGCATAGAAGCCGCGTGCGGCGATGGTGTAGCTGGCGAAGCTATCCGGGTCGCTGACGGTTGCGTCCTCTTTGTGGATCAGTTTGGCCAGGGCCTTGGGGGTCTTGCCGCGGCTGTCCGGCCAGAACGCCAGAGCGAACGCACGATTGTCGGTTTCGGTTGGGCCGAAGCGGTAGTGGCTGGCTGCAATCCAGCTATCAAAAGCCTCACCAAATGCCGCGCGCAGGTCTGGTGACTGCGCGTCGCACTCCTTTTGCGCGGTCTGCGCCAGCGCGGAGGAGGATTGGGCCAGGGCCTGAAAGGCGGGAAGGATGTGCTGGTCCGTGATGTGCGTGGTCAGCTCCGACGCTGCTGCTGGCGCGGCCAGCAGGGTCAGGGCAAATGCAATGGAACGCATTAAAGACTCTCCAGAAATGAAATAAGCGCGGCACGGTCGGCAGGCGGCAAGGCGACCACCTTGTCGCGAGCGGCCTCGGCCTCGCCGCCATGCCACAGGATGGCCTCCAGCAGGGTGCGGGCGCGACCGTCGTGCAGGAATGTGGCCCGGGGCGAGACTTGTTGGGTCAGGCCGATGCCCCAAAGGGGCGCCGTGCGCCACTCGCGCCCCGTCGCGCGCCCCTCGGGGCGGTTGTCGGCCAGACCCTCGCCCATGTCGTGCAGCAAAAGGTCGGAATAGGGCCAGATCAGCTGGAAGCTGTGCTCCTCCCGGTTCGCCAACCGGTGGGTGACGAATTTCGGCACGTGGCAACTGGTGCAGCCGACATCATAGAACACTTTCTTGCCGCGCAGCACATGCGGATCGTCGCTGTTGCGGCGGGCGGGCACACCGAGGTTCCGGCTGTAGAAGGTGACCAGATCCATGTTGGCCTGGTCGATCTCGGTTTCACGGGAATCATCACCCCCATGTGGCGCGGCGTGGCAAGCGGTCTGCTGCGCGGTGCAGTCGCCGGCATGGGCCGGAAACAGCGGTGTCGAGATGCCGATATCGCCAGAGAATGCCGCGGCGGATTGTTCGTGCACCGTGGCCATCCCGGCCTTCAGTCCAAAGCGGCCCAGCATGATGCGATCGAATTCGGTCGACCAGACCAGATTGGCGCGCCCGGAGATGCCATCCCCATCGGCGTCTTCCTCATCCGCATGGGCGAAGATGTCGGCAGCGGGGATCGCTTCCAGCAGCCCGAGGCCGATCATCGGCGGCGCCACCCTGGGCGACAGCATGGCGCCCTCGGCCAGAGGGCCGTAGCCCAGATTGCTGGCCGTGTAGGTCGGGCGCCGCAGCCGGGCGGTCTCGCCGCCGTTCAAGGAGACCTCGAATTGCTCGTATTCCACCTTGAGACGGTACTCGGGCGGCACCCCGGGCGCAGAGAAATCCTGTAACTGGTGGCCGTAAACGGGGTCCGGGGCGGTGCCGATATAGTCATGCACCGCCTGCATCTGTGGGGGCACTGGGCCGGGGACCGAGACCCGCAGGAACATCGTGCTTGAGGCATAGTCCGGGCTTTCCGGCACATGGCCGCGGCCATCCTTCACGTGGCAGCGCTGGCAGGCGCGTGCATTGTACAGCGGTCCCAGGCCGTCGGAGGCCAGCGTGGAGGCGGGGGAAAACACCCAGATCTTCTTGAACAACCCGTTGCCCAATTTGAATTCCAGTTCCTGCTCGAAGCTGAGATTGGCGGAATGCTGGGAGAAGGCCTCGTCATCGCGCCGGGCGCGGACGGTTGCGGCCCCGGCGGGGAGATCCTCGAACTGTTCGGGCTGGGTGAAATCCGTCGGTGGCAACAGGACCGCGTCGATGCGGGCGCGTTCGGCCTGTGTGCGGGGCAGGGGGGTAAGGTGCGGCTCCTCCTGGAACTGGCTGGCCAGATCAAGCGCCGCGAGGGGGCTGGCCGCTGCCATTGCAGCGGCCAGTGCGAGGTTAGTCTTCGACTTCTTCCATCTTGGTTGCGTTGAGCTGGGCATAGTTTTCCGCACCGATCCGGTCGTGCAGCTCAAGCTGCGTTTCGAGGAAGTCGATATGGCCTTCCTCGTCGGCCATCAATTCCTCGAACAGTTTCATGGTTACATAGTCGCCCGCGTCGTGGCAGGCCTCGCGGGCTTCCTTGTAGAGCGCGCGTGCCTCGATCTCCGCGGCAAGGTCGCATTCCAGGGTTTCCTTGGGGGTCTGGCCGATCCGCAGCGGGTCCAGTTTTTGCAGGTTGGGGTGCCCGCCCAGAAACAGGATCCGCTCGATCAGCTTGTCCGCGTGTTCCATTTCCTCGATGGATTCTTCGCGGCTCTTCTTGGCCATGCTGCCCAGGCCCCAGTCGTCCTGCATCCGGTAATGCAGCCAGTACTGGCTGACGGCGGTCAGCTCATGGCGCAGCGCCTTGTTGAGATAATCGATGACCTTGGGGTCGCCCTGCATGATCTTTCTCCCGATGTGTTGCCTCGCGCAAATTCGCTAACTGCGCAGGTACTTCCAGCTTACTGCTGGAACGCATGGTGTCGAGGAAAAGCGGCATGCACCCACCGCAATCGGCGGTTTTTCCCAATGCGTGATAGATCTTCCCAGGGGTGATAATGGTCTGGGGATCGGCCTTGCGCATCCAGTTGATCGCAGCGCGAATGTCGTGATCGCTGATATGGGTGCAGTGGCAAATGATCATGCTGCTCACCTTTGTTCCGGGTGGCCGGGGGGGATGATTCCGTCTCCGTTTTTTCCGATTAAAACAGTCGGAATACAAGTGTTAATCAGAGTGATTTACTCGGTTATCGCTTGGTGGCGGCAGTTTTCCGCTCGGGGCGGGAGGCAGAGCGACCGGTTTTGGCCGCTCTGCAGGGTGGTTCGTGGCCGCGCTGAGCGGCCGCCGAGATCAGTTGAAGACAGCCGTGGGGTTGTCGAGGCTGTCGGAACCTTCGATGGCGACGTCCTCCAGTTCCAGTGCGCTCACCACGCGCTCGATGGTGCGGGTCTGCTCGATCAGCCCGTCGACGCCCCCCATCACAAGGGCTTCGCCCGCGGCATTGCCCTGCGCCAGCATCTGGTCATAGGACAGACCGGCCTCGGCCGCGGTCTTGATCCGTCCCAGCGCCTGCATGGTGTTGGCCAGCTTGCTGCGCATCTCGGCGTCCAGATCGGCGTCCTTGGCGGCCACCAGGTCCGACAGCGACGCGCCAGACACCAGTTCGCCGTTCACCCGCACATATTCCCCCAGGTAGACGTTTTGTACGCCCAGGCCATCGTAGTAGTGGCTGTTGTGGGTGTTGTCGGAGAAGCAGTCGTGCTCCTCCTCGGGGTCATTCAGCATCAGCCCCAGGCGCATGCGTTCACCGGCGGTTTCACCGTAAGACAGCGACCCCATGCCGGTCAGCATGGCGGTGATGCCGGCGTCTTCGTCTGCCAGCAGGGTGGTGCGGGCGGCACCATCGCTGCCCCATTGCTGGGCCATCCATTCCAGATCGGAGACCAGCAGATCGGTGGCTGCCTTAAGATAGTCGCCACGGCGATCACAGTTGCCGTTGGTGCAGGCATCACCATCGGCGTAATCGGTCCAGGGGCGGTCGCCTGCGCCGTGCTCGGTGCCGTTCAGATCCTGGCCCCACAGCAGGAATTCGATGGCGTGATACCCGGTTGCCACATTGGCTTCGACCCCGTCTGCCTCGTGCAGGGCGCTTTCCAGCAATTCCGGGGTGATCTCCGTCGCGTCGATGGTCTTGCCGGAGAGTTCAAACTGCGGGTTCGCGATGACGTTCAGTGCTGCGAGGGTGTTTTCCTCGGTCGGACCGCCATAGGAGGCATCCACATAGTCGATCAGTCCTTCATCGAGCGGCCAGGCGTTTACCTTGCCTTCCCAGTCATCGACGATGGCATTGCCAAAGCGAAACACCTCGGACTGCTGATAGGGGACGCGAGCGGCCAGCCAGGCGGCGCGGGCGGCTTGCAGGTTCTCGGCGGAAGGCTCCGCGACCAGCGCGTCTACCGCGGCTTTCAGCGCCTTGGCGGTGATCAGGCTGTCCTGGTATTTCGCCTCGGCGATGTTTGCGTAATTGGTCAGCACCGCGGCCTTGTCGGCGGCAAAAGCGGCGGTCGTGCCGAAGGCCAGACCGGCAAGGGCAGTGCCCGCGAGAAACAGATTTTTCATCAGCTAAGTCCTTGGTCTATTGTATTTCAATGAAGTGTGGCGGTCATCGGGTGGGCTGCCCGCGCAAGCGGTGGGGCGCCCGTGATCTGTTGCAGGAAGGTGCTGCAATCGTCGGCCAGCCGGGCCAGCTCCCGGGCTTTTCGGGGCTGCACGATCAGCGAGGCCAGGATTTGCGTGTCCTCTTCATGGCCATCCGCCGCGGCGGCAAGGAGATTGGCAAAGCAGTTTTCATCCGCGCCGAGGCAATTGCAGCTCATGCCATGGCGCACCAGCGGACGACGGCCGTGGGTGACGCAGAAGTTGCACAGGTAGCCAAAGGCCTCAAAGGCGGCTTCGGCCAGGCCGGGGCCGAAATTCACCTCGAAATCGCGACGCATCTGGGCCCGCGTCTCGGCGCTGGAAAACCAGTGTCGCAGATAGATCACCGCGCCGGCCTCCAGTGGCGGCAATTCCGACAGGGTGCCGACGGTGATGCCGCCGCGCGACGGTTTGGCTTGGGGCTGTGCGGAGGTCATTCGAGCGCGCTCACTTGGTCAGGATCAGTTTGCCTGCACGGGTGATGCGCAGCGAATAGATCTGCCCGTTCAGCAGGATGCGGGCCTGTACGCCGCCGCGGGTCAGGTCTTCGGCGTGGTAGGTCGGGAAAACTTCGGTGGTCGCGGTGGTAGGCACCGGCTTGGATGCGATCTGGTTCATGACTTCCGCCCATTGCTGAATTCCGCCCGGTCCAGAAGCCATTCCAGACAAAAGCCGCAGAGGGTACCGGAGGCGGCAAAGACCTGTGGCCAGATGTGGCGTCTGTCTTCGGCTTCCAGGTCAGTCACAGTCGGTCCGCAGTTGCGGCTGTCTCTGCTCGGCATCGGGCGATCTCGGTTGATTGTGGCTCACTCGGGCTCGCCCGACACGAGTCAGGCTGGCTGGATGCCGTATTCCTGATTTATTTAATCGGGTATGTCAATCCGACTTTTTTAATAAGGAATAAGTTTTGTGGCAGTCCGGATGTTTAACGGCGACGCCACAGGTCAGGCGAATTCCGCGATCAGGAAATCCATGAATAATCTTACGCGGCGCGGCAGGTGGCGGCGGTCGTGGTAGGCAAGATACAGGGCCAGTGTTTCCGGCACCCCTTGGGGAACTGGTCCCAGCTCCAGCCCGCGACCGTCGCAAAGGGAGGTCGGCAGACAGGCCCGGGCCATGCCAAGCGCGACCAGTTCCAGCGCCAGTGCGAAGGAGGTGCAGCGGGCCGTGCCCGGCAGGTCGGGGCTTGGCAGGTGGCGCGCAAGGGGGCCGAGTATCGGCAGGCTCTCGTCCGACAGACGCCCGGGGAGGGCTGCCAGCACCACTGGGGTGCGGGTCAACAGACGGGCGAGGGTGCCGTCGCCGCCGGGGTGGTTGCCGCGCAGCGCCAGGTCGACATTGTCGCGAACGAAATCAACCGGCGTGTCTTCAACCGATATATCCAGTGTGACCTGCGGATACTCCTGCAGAAATCTGCGGCAGAGATCGGCCAACTGCGCCATGGGGAAGGCGACCGGGACGGACAGGCGCAGGGGGCCGGACAGGCTGCTGGTCGCCGAAATCTGCTCCTGCCCCGTGGCAAGCGCGTCCAGCGCGGTTCGGCAGCTGTCCAGGTAGATCGCCCCTTCCGAGGTCAGCGCCACGTTGCGGGTGGAGCGCTCCAGCAGGCGCACGCCGAGGGAGTCCTCCAGCGCGCGGACCCGCGTTGTCACGGTCGAGGGGGGGATCCCCAATCGGCGGGCGGCTGCCGCGAAACTCAGCTGCGTGGCCACTTCCACAAAGGTTTCGATATGCTGCAACTGGCTCATTATGCGACTTTTCCGTTCTAGTTGTTCGATATTATGCGGATTTTTCGTGCTCGCCCCAAGCCTTACTTCGGAAGAAGTGACAACGGAGAGCTCGATGAAAAAACGTGATTTTCTGAAACTTGCCGGGGCCGGGGTCGCGGCAGGTTTGATGCCTGCTGTGGCGCGGAGCGCGGCAGATCCCTTGCGTGTGCGCTGGTTGGGCAGTGCCATGCTGGAGATCGAGGCGGCGGGTTTGCGCATCCTCTGTGATCCGTGCCTCGGGGAGGGACCGGAGGCCTTCCTGATGGGGGATCCGAACGAGATGTTCGACCTGGCCAAGGGGCCGCAGGTCAAGCCGCATGCGCGGCTGACGCCCTTTCCGGGACTGGGGCATGACGCGTATGATCTGGTCCTGCTCAGCCACGCGCATGAGGATCACTTTGACCAGAAGGCGCAGGCCTGGCTGGATCGTCAACTGCCGATGATCGCGCCAGAGCATGATGCACCGGGGCTTGCAGAGAAAGGTTTTGCGCCGCAACCTCTGCGCCATGGCGCCGCCCGGCAGTTCGACGCGCCGCAGGGGCGTGTCACCATCACCGCCGTACCGGCGGTGCATTCACAGAACCCGCAGATCTCAGCCATTTTGGGGCTGGGTAATGGTTACGTGATCGAGGTCGAGAGTGACGGACGACTGCAGCGGATCTACTGGGCGGGCGACAGTTTTCATGCCGATCCGGTGGCCGATGCGCTGGCGGGGCAGTCGGCTGCGGATCTGTTCATTCCGCATATCGGTGCGGTCGGCGGCGCGGGCGCGCTGGGACTGCTGAGCATGACCGGTGTGCAGGCCGCCGAATTTGCTGACCGCATCGCGGCCCTATCCGTGTTGCCGGTGCATCACTCCACCTACGAGCTCTACCGCGAAGGGCCGGAGGTCCTGCAGGTCGAGCATCGTCGACTGGCGCCCCGCTGGCAGCTGCTGCTGCCGCAGGAGGGGGAGGCGATCTCCCTGTAGGCAAACGCAAGTGCAAGCAAACGAAAAGGCCGCCCCGGGGGCGGCCTTTTTAATGTCTCATGCTGCTACGGCGAAGCCTAAGGTCAGCTGCGGGTGCCTGCGAACCGCGCCTGCCAGTCTTCGCGTTGCTCATCGGTGATCTTCGCGAACAGCACGTCCGGTACGGTGAAACCATGGCCTGCGGGCAGCGCCGACAGGGCGGCGGCGACATCGTCGGGCCAGCTGCGGTCATCCGAGTTCAGCGCTGCCATCAGCGTGTCTGCGGCATGCGGAATGAAGGGCGCCGACAGCACCGCATAGAGCCGGATCAGGTTCAGGCCCAGGCGTACCTGCGCGGCGGCGCGCTCAGGCTCGGTCTTGAACACTGACCAGGGCGCGGCGGATTGCAGGTATTCATTGCCTGCTACCCAGATCGCGCGCAGCTCCTGCGCCGACTTGCGCACCTCCATCGCCTCCATATGGCCCTCATAGGCGCGGATGCGGGTGGTCAGCTCGTCGATCAGGGCCTGTTCCTGTTCACCGTATTCGCCGCCTGCGGGGACTTCCTCGCCGAACTTGGAGCGGCAGAACTTGGTGATGCGGGAGACGAAGTTGCCCAGCACATCCGCCAGATCCTTGTTCACCGACTGCTGGAAGTTCTCCCAAGTGAACTCGGAATCCGAGCTTTCCGGCGCGTGGGACAACAGCCACCAACGCCAGTAGTCGGCGGGCAGGATCTCCAGCGCCTGGTCCATGAACACGCCACGGCCCTGCGAGGTTGAGAACTGGCCGCCGTCGTAGTTCAGGTAGTTGAAGGACTTGAGGTGGTCGACCATCTTCCACGGCTCGCCCGAGCCCAGAATGGTCGCCGGGAAGCTCAGGGTGTGGAAGGGCACGTTGTCCTTGCCCATGAACTGGACGTATTTCACATCGTCCGCGCCCTTGTCGGTGCGCCACCAGCGTTGCCAGTCGGCGTCGGTCTTGCCGTTGGCCTCGGCCCATTCTCCGGCGGCGGCGATATATTCGATCGGCGCGTCGAACCAGACGTAGAAGACCTTGCCTTCCATGCCCGGCCAGTCGGCATCGCCCTTCTTGACCGGCACGCCCCAGTCCAGATCGCGGGTGATGCCGCGGTCCTGCAGCCCGTCGCCGTCGTGCAGCCATTTCTTGGCGATGGAGGTGGTCAGCACCGGCCAGTCGGTCTTGCTGTCGATCCACTGGTCCAACTGGTCGCGCATCGCGGATTGGCGCAGGAACAGGTGCTTGGTCTCGCGGACCTCCAGATCGGTGGAGCCCGAAATGGCCGAGCGCGGGTTGATCAGGTCGGTTGGGTCCAGCTGCTTGGTGCATTCCTCGCATTGGTCGCCGCGGGCCTTCTCAAAACCGCAGTTGGGGCAGGTGCCCTCGATGTAGCGGTCCGGCAGGAAGCGGCCGTCAGCGTTGGAGTAGACCTGCTTTTCCGACACTTCGGTAATCAGGCCGGCCTCTTCCAGCTTGCCCGCGAAATGCTGGGTCAGCGCGTGGTTCTGCGGGCTGGACGACCGCCCGTAGTGATCAAAAGACAGGCCAAAGCTGTCGGCGATCCGGCTTTGGACCTCGTGCATTTCGGCGCAGTAGTCGGCGACCGGCTTGCCTGCCTTGGCGGCAGCCAGCTCGGCCGGGGTGCCGTGTTCGTCGGTGGCGCAAAGGAACAGCACCTCATGGCCGCGGCCGCGGTTGTAGCGGGCGTAAAGATCCGCGGGCAGCTGGCTGCCCACCAGGTTGCCCAGATGCTTGATCCCGTTGATGTAGGGAAGCGCCGAAGTAATCAGAATGCGTGCCATGCCGTCCATCCAGGTAATGTGTCAGTGGCCCGTCTAGCGCATGGCGCGCACGGCGAAAACCCCGGTGGTGAGTTTCCCTTGAAATAAGGGCTGTCCTGCTGTCGCTCAGCGCCGCTGTCGGGCCCGCTTCAGCAGGCGTCCGATGATAAAGGACGTGCGGGGCGCGTAGACATAGGGGGTGCGTTCTTCCGGCGTCGGCCGAACTTTCATGCGGCTCAGCCCGAAGACGATCAGCAACAGATGGCCGCAGGCGACATAGGCAAACAGCGCGGCTGGGCCATAGGCGCTGATCAGCGCCGAGGAGACATAGGGGCTGGCAATTGCGCCGAGGGCAAAGAAGAACATCAACGCGGCCGCCAGTTCGACCCGCTCGGAGGAGGTCGCAAAATCATGGGCGTGGGCCGCCGAGACCGAGAAGATCGGAAAGGTGGTGAAGCCGAAGAACACCGCGGCCAGCATCACCCCGGTGGTGCCAGTGCCGCTGGCGGCCATGGTCACGCCGCAGCTGAGAATGGCGGCGGCGGAGAGCCAGATCAACACCCAGCGGCGGTCGTATTTGTCGGCCAGCCAGCCCAGCGGATATTGCGCCAGCGCGCCGCCCAGCACGAAGGCGGCCAGGAAAAAGGCGATCTGGCCGACTTCCAGCCCGACCTCGCGGCCATAGACCGGGCCGACCATGCGGAAGGAGGCGGAACTGAGCGCGGCCACGATGACCCCGGCCACCGCCAAGGGTGAACAGCGCCAGGCCAGGTCCGGCCGCAGGCGCGGCGCGTCTGGCGTCTCCGGCTGGTTGGCCTTGGTGAGGGTGAGCGGGATCAGGGCCGCGCAGCACAGCACCGCCAGAAGGTTGTAGGACACATAGGCAGCAGGGGGCAGCACCGCGATGATGAGCTGCGCCGCCAATGACGCGCCCATGTCGACGATCCGGTAAGTGCCCATCGCGCGACCGCGGGTTTCATTTGTGACCTTGGCATTCAGCCAGGCCTCGATCACCGTATAGGCGCCTGCCACGCAGAGACCGGAGGCGGCGCGCATCAGCGCCCAGAGGTAGGGGCTTTGGGTCAGCGTATGTCCGATAAGGCCGATGGCGCCCAGTGCGGTAAACGCGGCAAAAGCCCGGGAATGGCCGACATTGCCCATCAGTCGCGGGGCCCACCAGCAGCCGACGAAAAAGCCCATGAAATGCGCCGACCCCAACAGGCCGATCTGTTCCTTGGTGAAACCCAGCGTCAGCCCGGAGATCGCATCCAGCGGGCCAACGCCGCCAGTGGAGAGCTGCAACAGAATGACGGAAACGAATAGGGCGGCAAAGGAGACGATCAGGCGCATAATGGCCTGACCATGACAGGCTGCAGCAGGAATGCCAGTCGAAATTCGCCATCTCGCGTCGTATTTGTCCCTGTTTCGCTCTGGCCCCGTCGGGGGCTAGGCGCGTTCCGCCTGTGGTGCCGGGTGACGGGGGGCGCAGGGCGCAGGCGGTGGGTCTGGGGGGCGATGCAACGCCACTGGGGGATTGTTGCCGGATTGGCTCACCAACCAGTCGCGGGGGGGCTGCATGCGGGCGCGCAGGCGCTGCAACCGCCAGCAGTCTTGCAAACCGGGTGGCGCGTCGGTGGAACGTTGCGGGGCTGCTGGTCGGGCCGGATGCGGCGCGGGCGGATCGGAGACCGCAGAGAGCAAGGCGGTGGCTGCCAGGTGATGGGCTGGGGCCAGGTGCCAACGGGTTTCGATGCCCTGCGCGCCGCCTTCGCCGGGGGTCAGCAGCAGGCCCAGCGGCGCGGGCGCGCTGTCTGTGCTGCCATGGCCAGCGTTCTCTGCCGCCAGATGCAGCCGCCGCACGGCGGTCATGCTGGGCAGGTCATCTGTCTCGGCCACCACCAGCGCCACGGCGCCGCTGCGCAGACTTTCTTCCATTGCCCAGAGCTGCTGTTCGCTCCGCAAGGTCTGAACGAACAGCAGCCGGGCGGGGCTGGCAAGATGCGCCATCCCGTCCGGGTTCAACCGTTGGTCGCCGCGGGGGCTGGGTAGCCACAGCACCGCTCCCGGTGCCGCCGCGGCTGCCAGCCACAGTGCAAATCGATGTCGGGCCGGACCGCAGACTTCATGCAGGCGGCCATGTGCCAGCGCCACCCCCTCCATCAGCTGCAAGGCGGGGCGGGGTGCGTGGCGGCGAGGGACAAGCAGGTGAGTCGGCATATCGCCAGTTTACATTGTTCGCTTTTTGTTCTCAACATGCCTGAAGTCCTGCCCCACATGCGCCATGGCAAGGCACGCCCGGTCGCGGCTCAGCCTTCGCGCGGCACCACCGGGCCGTCCTGTTTCATCCATTCGCCAAAGCCGCCCTCGAGATGCAGGACCGGGTTCAGCCCCATCTCCATCGCGGTGCGGGCGCTGAGCGCCGAGCGCCAGGCGCTGGCGCAGTAGAACACATATGTCTTGTCCTGGTTGAAGATCGGCTTGTGGTAGGGGCTGTCGGGATCGATCCAGAATTCCAGCATGCCGCGCGGGCAGGAAAACGCGCCCGGGATCATGCCACTGCGCTGCAGCTCGCGGATGTCGCGCAGGTCGACGAAGACATAGGCGTCGTCCTGATGGGCCTGCTTTGCCTGCGCGACCGACAGGGTGGCGACCCTGTCGTTGGCTTCGGCCAGCAGCGCCTTGATGCCCTTGGTGATGGTCTGTGGCATCGGGTCTCCTCCTGTTTTTCGGCTGGCAGGCTGGCCGTTTTGGCGCTCAGACGCAAGCGGGTTGCACTTTTGCGGCATCCGCATAAGGTCGCGGCCAATTCTGCATCAGAGGAACCGAGTTATGAAAATGAACCCGTTGGGCCGCACCGGCATCATGGTGTCCGAGCTGTGCCTGGGCACGATGACCTTTGGTACCCAGACACCGGAGGACGAGGCGCATGCGCAGATCGACATGGCTCTGGCGCAGGGCGTGAACTTTCTGGATACGGCTGAGATGTATCCGGTCAACCCCATTCGAGCCGAGACCATCGGCGACAGCGAGCGCATTATCGGCAACTGGAATGCCGCGACCGGGCGGCGCGCTGAGTACATCCTGGCGACCAAACATTCCGGCGAAGGCATGCAGCACGTCCGCGGCGGCGCGCCGATCTCGGCCGCGACCATCGCGCCCACCATCGAAGCCTCGCTGAAGCGGTTGAAGACCGACTACATCGACCTCTACCAGTTTCACTGGCCCAACCGCGGCAGCTACATGTTCCGCAAGAACTGGGACTATGATCCGTCCCAGCAGGACCGCGCTGCAACGCTGGCCAACATGGAAGACTGCCTGCAGGCGCTCCAGAAGGAGGTTGACCGCGGCACCATCCGGGCCTTCGGCCTGTCGAACGAAAGCGCCTGGGGAACCGCGCAGTGGTTGCGCCTGTCCGAGGAGATGGGCTGGCCGCGGGTGGCCTCAATCCAGAACGAATATTCGCTGCTCTGCCGCCTCTATGACACCGACTTGGCCGAATTGAGCGTGAATGAGGATGTGGGCCTGCTGGCATTTTCGCCGCTGGCCACCGGGCTGCTGACGGGCAAGTACCAGGAGGGCGGTCTTCCCGAGGGCTCGCGCAAGACGATCAACACCGACCTTGGTGGACGTGACACGCCGCGGGTCTATGCGGCGGTGGATGCCTATCTGGATATTGCGGCCCGGCACGGGTTGGATCCGGTGCATATGGCGCTGGCCTGGTGCCGGACCCGACCGTTCATGGCCTCGGCCATTTTCGGCGCCACCCGGCTGTCGCAACTGGAGCATGCGCTGAAATCCGTGGAGGTCGAGCTGAGCCAGGAGGTGCTGGATGAAATCAATGCCGCGCACCGCGCCCACCCGATGCCGTATTGAGGCTGACCGCCTAGGTCGCGCCTGAGTAGCCGATCGTTTCAGGGCGGGCGGGGCGCGGCTCCCGCCCGTCCGGCGGGCATTGAAATGCCCTTGGCCGGTTGGGCCCGGCGCTGCTGACGCAGCGCAGGCAGACGGTCGGGCCTGCGCACTCAGTGCGCGGTGGGGCGTTCCTGCTCCCGCTCCTGCCGTAGTTCCCGCGCGGAGGTGCCATGGGCCGTGCGAAAGGCACGGGCAAAACTCGATTGCGATGAAAAGCCGGTGGCCATTGCCACTTCCATCAGCGGCAGGTTGGTGTCGGTGACAAGGCGGCGGGCCTCGGCCAGACGCAGCTGCAGGTAGTGGTCCTGCGGCGTGGTGTTGAGCTTGAGGCGGAACTGCTGTTGCAGGCTGCGCGGGCTGGTGCCCAGTGTCTCGGCAATCTGCGACAGCGGCAGCGGCTCATCCAGCGAAGCCTCCATCAAGGCATTGGCGCGCGCGGTCAGGGCGCTGTGCTTGTGGCCGCCCAGGCGGCTTTGTGGACGCGGCTCGGCGGCGGGGCCATCGTAGAGGAACAGGCCGGCAACGCGGGAGGCAAATCCCGCACCGTGACGGGCCCCGATGATATGCAGCATCATTTCGATCGCCGGTGTCGCGCCGCCGGAGGTCATGCGGGCCTCGGAGACCGTGAACCGGTCGGTGCGGACATCCACCTCAGGGAAGCGTGTGGCGAAGTTGTCCAGATCTTCCCAATGGGTGGTGGCCGGGTGCCCGTCCAGCAGGCCCGCTTCTGCCAGCAACCAGGGGCCGCCGTCGATGCCCGCAATGGTGGCTCCGGTCGCGGCGATCCGGCGCAATCCGGCCAGAAGGCTCGGCGTGGCATGCCGCGCCAGCTGAAAGCCCGCAACCACGATCAGCAGCTCGCAGCCCTCCAGCCGCGCCAGCGGGATGCTGGGCACGGTCAGCCCGCTGGTCAGCATCGGCGGTTCGTTGGTGGCGCTGATGTAATCCCAGTCGAAGGCCGCGCGCCCTGCCAGCCGGTTCGCCGCACGCATGGGGTCGACGGTGGCCGCGAAGGACAGGGTGTTGCATTCGTCCAGCACGAGAACCGCGGTTTTCAGCGGCCGGTGCTCCGGTTGCAGGATGTTTTTTGCGGATTTCATCAACTTCGATTCGCCTAGTGTAAACTGTGTTTCACGAGGCTGCGGCACAGTGGGTCTTAGCGCAAATCGGAATCTGGGGAGGAGCCTGGGGATAACCCGGGGCAAAACCCTGTACATCGACGGGAGAAGAAAAATGCCGCTGGAAATGAACCGCGAGGTCTTCATCACCTGTGCCGTGACCGGCTCGGGCAGCACCCAGGACCGCAGCCCGCATGTGCCGCGCTCCCCGAAGGAAATCGCCGAGTCGGCCATCGCCGCGGCCAAGGCAGGCGCCGCGGTGGTGCACTGCCACGTGCGCGATCCCGAGACCGGCGTCCCCTCGCGCGATCTGGCTCTGTACCGCGAGGTGACCGACCGCATTCGTGATGCCGAGGTGGACGTGGTGCTGAACCTGACCGCGGGCATGGGCGGCGACATGGTGTTTGGCGACACCGAAAACCCGCTGCCTTTGCAGGACGCTGGCACCGACATGATCGGCGCCAGCGCCCGCGTCGCGCATGTGGCGGAATGCCTGCCCGAGATCTGCACGCTCGACTGCGGCACCATGAACTTTGCCGAAGCCGACTACGTGATGACCAACACGCCCGGCATGCTGCGCGCCATGGGGCAGATGATGACCGATCTGGGCGTGAAGCCGGAGATCGAGGCGTTCGATACCGGCCATCTGTGGTTCGCCAAGCAGCTGGTGAAAGAAGGCGTGCTGGAGCCGAACGCGCTGGTGCAGCTGTGCATGGGGGTGCCCTGGGGCGCGCCGGATGATCTGAACACCTTCATGGCGATGGTCAATAACGTGCCCGACGACTGGACCTTCTCGGCGTTCTCGCTGGGGCGCAACCAGATGGCCTACGCAGCGGCGGCGGTGCTGGCGGGCGGCAATGTGCGTGTCGGCCTGGAGGACAACCTGTGGCTGGGCAAGGGCGAACTGGCACAGAACTGGCAGCTGGTGGAGCGTGCCGCGGACATCGTGACCAACATGGGCGCGCGGGTGATCGGCCCGGATGAGGTCCGCGAGAAGCTGGGACTGGTGAAGCGCGCGCCGGTGTCGAAATAGGCTGCGGCGGAACTTGTGCTGGAAGCAGGCGTTGCGGGGTGGAGCCTATCCCCCCAATTCCTGCCCCTGGAGACTGAATTCATGACCGGCCCAATGACCCGTGCTGCCCTTGCCTTTTCCTTCGCGGCTTTTGCCCTGCCGTCAGCCTCTATGGCGGAGGGCTATCGCGACACTGACGTGCCGATGGCGGTGGAGACCGGCCTGGATCTCTCCCGCTACCTGGGCAAATGGTATGAAATCGCCCGGTTTCCCAACGATTTCGAAAAGGGCTGCGAGGGCGTCACGGCGGAATACAGCGCGCTGCCAGAGGGGCGCATCAAGGTCGTGAATACCTGCCGCAAAGGAGCACCCGACGGCCCCGCTGAGAGTGCGGAGGGCAAAGCGCGCGTTGTCGCGCCGGGCATTCTGGAGGTCAACTTTGTCCCCTGGCTGAGCTTCCTGCCGTTCACCTGGGGCGACTACTGGGTGCTGGATGTGGATGACGATTACCGGGTGGCCGTGGTCGGCACACCCAATGGCAAGCAGGGCTGGATCCTGGCCAGGTCCCCCGAGATCAGCGCAGAACAGCTGTCCGAAGCGAAATCGGTCCTGCGCGGCAATGGCTATGACATCAGGGCGCTGAAGATGGTACCCCAGAATTGAGGATCAAGGTGAATGACTAAGACGGCTGCAATCATCGGCGGTGGGGTTATCGGCGGCGGCTGGGCCGCGCGGTTCCTGCTGAATGGCTGGAACGTGCGGGTCTTCGATCCCGACCCGGAGGCCGGGCGCAAGATCGGCGCGGTTCTGGACAACGCGCGACGCAGCCTGCCGGGGCTGGGCAACGTGGCGCTGCCCGCCGAAGGCCAGCTGAGCTGGCACGCCACCATCGCCGAGGCTGTCGAGGGCGCGGACTGGGTGCAGGAAAGCGTGCCGGAACGGCTGGAGCTGAAGCAGAAAGTCTATGGCGAGCTGCAGCAGCATGTGGGGCAGGGCGCCGTCATCGGGTCCTCCACCTCTGGCTACAAGCCCTCGCAGCTGCAGGACGGCTTTGCCAATGCCGCGCAGATCGTGGTGGCACACCCCTTCAACCCGGTCTACCTGATGCCGCTGGTGGAGGTGGTCACCACCGAGGCCAACAGCCCCGAGGTGATTGCCAAGGCCAAGGAGATCATCACCGGCATCGGCATGTATCCCCTGCATCTGAAGAAGGAGATCGACGCCCATGTCGCCGACCGCTTCCTCGAGGCGGTCTGGCGCGAGGCGTTGTGGCTGGTCAAGGACGGCATCGCCACCACGGAAGAGATCGACAACGCCATCCGCTATGGCTTTGGCATCCGCTGGGCGCAGATGGGCCTGTTCGAGACCTACCGGGTGGCGGGCGGCGAAGCCGGGATGAAGCACTTCCTGGCGCAGTTCGGCCCCTGTCTCAGCTGGCCGTGGACCAAGCTGATGGATGTGCCGGAATACAACGATGAGCTGGTCGAGCTGATCGCGGGCCAGTCCGATGCGCAATCGGGCCAGTATTCGATCCGCGAGCTGGAGCGGATCCGCGACGACAACCTGGTTGGAATCATGCGGGCGCTGGGCGCCAACGACTGGGGGGCAGGGGCGCTGCAGAACGCCCATGACGCTGCCCGCATGGGCGAGGCGGGGCTTGCTCGCAGCATGGCGGAGGTCGACGACATCACCCAGCCGGTGCAGACGCTGAACCGCGTGGTGCCGCTGGACTGGACCGACTACAACGGGCACATGACCGAAAGCCGCTATCTGGATGCCTTCGCGCAATCCACCGACCGGCTGATGGAGATCATCGGCTGCGATGCCGAGTATATCGCCAATGGCGGCAGCTATTTTACCGCCGAGACCCACATCCGCCACCTCGACGAGGTGCATGCGGGCGATCCCATTCAGGTGCGCACCCGCGTGATCCTGGGGCAGGGCAAGAAGATGCACCTGTGGCACGAGATGTTCTCGGGCGAGCGCCTGCTCGCAACGGGGGAGCATATGCTGCTGCATGTAGATCTGAAAACCCGTCGCTCGGCCCCGCCGGCACCGCATGTGGAGGCCAATCTTGTCGCGCTGGCAGAGGCGCATGCGGCCTTGCCTGCGCCTGATGGGCTGGGACGCGCGATCGGAGCTGCCAGATGAGCCGGGTGTTGATCACCGCCGGTGGCTCCGGCATCGGTCGGGCAATGGCGACAGCATTCGCAGCGGCCGGCCACCAGGTCTGGGTAACGGATGTGGATGCCGCCAGCCTTGCGGATATTCCGTCGGATTGGCGCGCAACGGTGGTGGACGTCACCGACGAGCCGGGCATGACGGCGCTGTTTGCTGCGATCGACGAGACCTGGGGCGGATTGGATGCGCTTTGCGCCAATGCCGGTATCGCCGGGCCGACCGCACGGGTCGAGGACATCGCGCTGGACGACTGGCGCGCCTGCGTCAGTGTCAACCTCGAGGGGGCGTTTCTTGCCGCCAAACATGCAGCCCCGATGATGAAGGCCGCCGGCTCCGGGGCCATGGTGCTGACGTCCTCGACCGCGGGGCTATACGGCTATCCCAACCGCGCGCCCTATGCCGCGGCGAAATGGGCCGTCATCGGCCTGATGAAGACGTTGGCGATGGAGCTTGGCCCCTTTGGTATCCGGGCCAATGCCATCTGCCCCGGCGCCGTCGAAGGCCCGCGCATGGAAGGGGTTCTGCAGCGCGAGGCCGCGGCCAAGGGCATGACCCGGGATCAGGTCTATGAGGGCTATGCCTCCGGCACCTCGATGGGGCGTTTTGTCGAAGCGCGCGACATTGCCAATATGGCGGTGTTTCTGGCGTCGGATGCCGCCCGGCTGGTCTCGGGGCAGGTGATCGCCGTGGACGGGCATACGGTAAACCCGGACCCCAAGGTGTAGGATCGATCCGGCGGGCGGAACCGTCCGCCTGCCGGTGGTGCCCATGGCAAGGGGGTGGATCAGCCGTCAGGGCCTGGTCTGTCTGCCGACGCCTCGGCCGACAGTTCCGCCACCCAGGCCATTGGGGTGCAGACCGGTCGGTTTGTAGGGTCAGCCGCCAATCGCGGCCCGTAACGCCCTGAGCCGACCGGGCAGTTGCCGGGCGGTGATGTCGGCCTCCCGCACCAGGTTGTCAAAATGGCTGGTAAAGGTGCTGACCCGCTCCTTGTCGCGAAACGCCAGATAATGCGTACCGGCATAGAATACGCAAAGGAGCGGGCCGAAGATGGTGATCGGCGAGGAATACAGCCGCTTGGCGTCAAACAGGTAGATGCGCAGGCGCGGGTATAGCTGTTCGCACAGGCGTTCGAACTGGCAGAGCTGCTCCAGCCGGATGTCCAGCGGCAGCCCTTCGTAATACCCGACCGCATGGGCAAAGCTGTCCAGCTCGTACAGCGGCATCGCGATTTCGTAGTCCGATGGCGACTGCCGCATCCAGGCCAACCTGTCCTCGGAGGCACCGATGGCCTGGTCGGCGGTTCGCCCCAGATGTGGTGCGTATTCCCACTCCAGAAGGGCGCGTGTCTTCAGCATGTCGGGCAGGGCGGCAGGCACATGGCGGATCTTGTATCCAAGCGCCTCCTGGTGCCATTCAAAGATGCGCTCATCCACCAGTGCGCGCGGGGCTTCGGACAGGCTCAGGCTGGAAGCCAGAAGTTCTGCCGCGCTTTCAGGACGATCCGACAGGCTGAGCAGCCAATCCGCCGAAACCCCGAGTGCCGCGGCGCAGGCACCGACGACGTGCGCATTGGGCAGCCGCGCGCCTGCATCGCTCAGCAGTTGCGAAATGGTGGACCGATCCACCCCCGTTGCGCGGGCCAGCGCGCTTTGGCTGAGACCGCTGTCCTGCAAGGCGCGGTTCAGCCGCTGGCGAAACTGTGCGGCGCGCAGGCGTTTGTCGACTATTTCCCGCATCTGTTGATTAATATCACAATCGTCTCTTTTTGTTAACTACATTCGGAATTCTGCACATAAGGGCTGCGCCTTATCCTTTTCCTGCAAAACCAACATCGAAAGCAGGAGGGTATATGGAGACGCGTAGCCGATCAGTGGTGAAGGCGCTTTTGTGGAATGCCATCGGGCTGGCGGTGATGACGCTGGCCGGGTTTGCCGTGACGGGGTCGCTGCGACAGGGGGGGGGGCTTGCGTTACTGAACACCTCCATCGGCTTTGCCACCTACCTGGCTTACGAGCGCGCCTGGGCCCGGGTTGCATGGGGGCGGCGCGATGGCTGACCCGGTTCGCGGTATCCATACCAAACGGCCCGCCGACTATCTGCCAAGCGGGGTGGAGTGGGGCACGCTGGCACTGATCTTGTTCTGTTACGCGGCTTGGCTGGCCGCGCTCTGGCTGCTGCCTGAGGTCAGCCTTTTGGTGGCCGTTCTGGCGCTGGGCGGTCTCAGCGCGCTGCATTCATCGCTCAGTCATGAGGCGCTGCATGGCCATCCCTTCCGCCGAGCCTGGCTCAACGAGGCGCTGATGTTCCTGCCGCTCAGCTTGGCGGTCCCCTACGGGCGGTTTCGCGATACCCATCTTGCACACCACAGGGACGAACGCCTCACCGATCCGTATGACGACCCGGAGAGCAATTTCCAGGACCCGCAGGTCTGGGCGCGTCTACCGCGCTGGTGGCGCTACCTGCTGCAGGTCAACAACACGTTGCTGGGACGCGTGACACTCGGACCGCTGATCGGTCAGGTTCGTTTCATGGCATCGGACTGGCGGCTGATCCGCGCTGGGCAGTCGGGGGTGCTGCGCGACTGGATCCTGCATGGCGTTGGGCTGGTCGGCGTCCTGGGCGTCGTCTGGCTGTCGCCCGCCCCCATGTGGGTGGCCTTGGGAGGCGCCTATCTGGGGCTGGGGCTGCTGAAGATCCGTACCTTCCTGGAGCATCGCGCCCACGAAGCCGTGCATGGTCGTTGCGTGGTGATCGAGGATCGAGGGCCGCTGGCCTTCCTGTTCCTGAACAACAACCTGCATCTGGTCCATCACATGTATCCGGGCGTGCCCTGGTACGCGCTGCCGCGGCTCTACCGGGCCGAGCGGCGGCGGTTCCTGCGGGCCAACGGCGGCTATGTCTACCGCAGCTATGCCGAGGTTTTCCGCCGCTTCCTGCTGCGCGCCAAGGACCCGGTGCCGCATCCGCTCTGGTCGCCGCGGGATTAATCGCCCATAAGCAGGCTTATGATAGCCTGGATACCCGTCTCGATTGCCGCGGCCGCGTTTCAAACCGTGCGCTTCATGCTGCAGAAGATCCTCAGCAGTGTCACCCTGTCGCCGGGCGGAGCAACGTTTGCGCGCTTTGTCTACTCGGCCCCTTTCATTCTATGTGGGCTGGCGGTCTACCTGGGGATCAGCGGCACCGCCTTGCCTGCCTTGGGGCTGCTGTTCTGGGCCTTTGTGGCGTTCGGCGGTACCGCGCAGATCCTGGCCACGATCTGCACGGTGGCCTTGTTCAAACAGCGCAATTTCGCCGTCGGCATCACCTTCACCAAGACCGAAGTTGTTCAGACCGCACTGGTTGGCCTCGTGGTGCTCGGCGATCCGGTCAGCCTGTGGGGCTGGGTGGCCATCCTGATCGGGTTGGGCGGCGTCCTGGTGTTGTCGCGGGCGCCTGATGCTGTCGGCGCGGGGTGGCGCCACCTGACACATCGCGCGGCGCTGCTGGGGCTGGCTTCGGGCGTGCTATTTGCCTGTTCCGCCGTCAGCTACCGCGGCGCATCCTTGCAGCTACCGGAACTGGAGCCTGCCGTGCGCGCTGCGGTCACGCTGGCAGCCGTGGTCAGCCTTCAGACCGTGCTGATGGCCGCCTGGCTGGGGCTGCGGCAGCCGGGTGAGATCGCCCGTGTATGGGCGGCGCGACGTGTCGCGGTCTGGGTCGGCCTGACCAGCATGGCGGGCTCATTTTGCTGGTTCTGGGCCTTCAGCTTGCAGAACGCAGCCTATGTCAAGGCGGTGGGCCAGGTGGAGCTGCTGCTGTCGCTGCTCGCCTCGGTGCTGTTTTTCAAGGAGACCGTGACCCGACGCGAGATGCTGGGGATGGCGCTGCTGGTGCTGTCGATCCTTGCGCTGGTGCTGGCTGGGTAACCAACGCAGCGCGGTTGGGATCAGCCATCCGCCGGCATCGGGTAGCCTTTCAGGCGCAAAAACAGGCTGGCCTCATCGTGGTTCTGAAAGAATGGAACGCTGCCCGGCGGTTCGGCGTCCCGGATCCGCGCGGTGACTTCGGCTAGAACCACCTCGGTGATGAAGGGCAGATCGAAACTGCGGACGGCGCTCAGCGGGATCCACTGTAGGTGGGACAGCTCGTCCGATGCGCGTGAGAAGTCATCTAGATCACCGTTGATCTGATCGGCATCCACCAGGAAGAAACGGGCATCGAACCGACGCGGCCGGCCCGGAGGTGTCAACGCGCGAAACACGAATTGCATGGCCCGCGCCGAGGGCAGATGGCCAGTGGCCGCGAAGCTGTGCCAATCCGGAGGCACTTCGCCGGGCCAGGTGCCGGGCTCACCCAGGATCAGACCGGTTTCCTCCCACAGCTCGCGCACGGCGGCCACCGCGAGGGCATGTTGCACATCCGTCGGCGCATGGTCGCACAACCGCTGGCGGCAGAGGTCCGGCAGTGGCGAGGCCAGCGGCACCTGTTGGTCCGCGAGATCCACAGCGCCGCCAGGAAAGACGAACTTGTTGGGCATGAAGGCCGCTTTGGCGCCACGCTGCCCCATCAGCACCTGTGGGTCATCCCCCATGCGGCCCCGAACTGCGATGACGGTTGCGGCGTTGCGGATGGCTGTCTTGTCGGTGGTTGTCTGTCCGTAGGGAGCGCGGTCGGTCATGTCTGGTTTTTCTTTCTGTCTGCCGGGCGGCACGCGAGCGGCCCTTGCCTTGGCGCCGACGGTAGCGCGAAGCGGTGCGCCAGCCAATCGCGAAATCCGCCCTTCGCCGCGCTGCATGGCCTGGGGTAACCCCCGGGCGTCGGGCGGTGCAAATCGCAGGCGGAATTTTTTCGACGGAACGGCGAAGCTGCGGCGTTTTTCTTGGGCATCGGGCAGCACGGAGCTGCCGATCGGACAAGGAGAAGATGACATGAAACACAACACGTTCATCGCCGCGATTGTAGCCGTCGCCTGCGCCACCGCTTCCGGGGTGGCCTTGGCCAAGGGCGGGCCGCACCACGGGCCGAAGATGTCATTTGAAGAACTCGATGCAGATGGCAGCGGTGAGGTCACCCAGGCCGAGTTGCAGGCGCACAAACAGGCTCGCTTTGCCTCCGCGGATGCCAATGGTGACGGCCTTCTGTCGCTGGACGAGCTGCAGGCGCAGGCCAGCGCCAAGGCCGCAGAGCGCGCGGCGCGGATGCTGGAACGCTTTGACAAGAACGGCGATGGCAGTTTGAGTAAGGGCGAGATGCCGAAGCCGCGCGATGGCGCCCGTATGTTCGAGCGTATGGACCGTGATGGCAGCGGGGGCATTTCGAAACAGGAGTTTGAGGAAGCCCGGATGCATCGCGGTGGCAAGCATCGTCACGCGCCGGGGGCTGACGGGACCAAGACGGAGCAGAACTGATCGCTGACCAGTGCTGGACAAGGCGCAAATACAAAGGCGCCGGACCCCATCTCGGGGGCCGGCAGCCATGACGGCGGCGGAGGCGAGCGACAAGCTTTCGGACGATGCGCTGTTGCGGCTCTATGCCAACGGCGACCAGCGCGCTGCGGCGCAGCTGACGACGCGTCTGGCGCCGCGGGTCTACGGGGTCGCGATGCGGGTGATGAACAGCCATGCCGAGGCCGAAGACGTCACGCAAGAGGCGATGCTGCGGCTGTGGAAGATGGCACCCGACTGGCAGCCCGGAGCGGCGAAAGTCTCGACCTGGCTGTACCGGGTGGCGATGAACCTGTGCATCGACCGCAAGCGGCGCGCCCGTGGCGGGCATGTGGACCTCGATGCGGTGCCGGAACCGCCGGACCAGGGGCAGTCTGCGGCTGAACGGATGCAGGAGACGGCGCGACAGGACGCGTTGCAGGGTGCGCTGATGAGGTTGCCGGAACGACAACGCCAGGCGGTGGTGCTGCGGCACTTGGAGGAACTCTCCAACCCGGAGATCGCCGCCATCATGGAAATCACTGTCGAGGCGGTGGAAAGTCTCACCGCCCGCGGTAAGAGGGCGCTTGCTGCGGCACTGGACGGGCGGCGCGCAGAATTGGGGTATAGCGATGGCTGACATGGACAAGGCAGACCCGATCACACACGGGCGGGAGGACCCGGCCGATCTCGCGCATGTGGACGAACTGTTCGCCACGGCACGTGCCGCCCGTCCGGCGCTTCCAGCGCATTTGGCCGCGGCAATCCTTGACGATGCGGCCGCGCAGCAACCGGATGGCACGGCCGCCGCGTTGGCGCCGCGAAATACGCGTGAAGGTCTTGGGCGCTGGCGGCAATTGTTGAATGCGGTCGGTGGTTGGCCTGCATTCGGCGGGTTTGCCATGGCCAGTGCGGCGGGCCTGTGGCTGGGGTTGTCGCCGCCGTCCTTCATTCCCGATCCGGTGGCCTTGGCGGGATTGGACGCCGACAGCCAGGGGATGCCCTTCGACGGATATGAAATGGCCATGGTGCTGAGCGAGGATATGCAATGAGCGAACAGGACGGGGCCCCGAAAAACGGTGCCAGAACCGGAATGCGCCGCTGGGTGAAACTGCTGCTGGCAGCGTCGCTGGCGCTGAACCTAGCGGTGATTGGCCTCGCCGCGGGGGCGGCACTGCGTCATGCCGGACAAAAGAAGAATTGGCACCGGCCACCAGACGTGGGGGCGATGATCTTTCGTGAGCTGGACCGGGACACCCGCAGGCAGCTGCGGCAGGAAGCCGGCGGTCCGCACGGCAGCTATGTGCAGCGCCGTCATGCCGAGGCCGAGCGGGTGATTGCGATCCTGCGCAAGGACACCTTTGATGCGGAGGCGTTGCTGGCGGAATTGCGGCAACAGGCGGACGCCCGGCATGATTTTCACCTGAAGCTCCAGAACGCCTGGGTGCGCAAGCTCGCGGAGATGGCGCCGAAGGAGCGGCAGGACTTCGCTGATCGGGTGGCGGAACGCTTTGCCCGCGGGGCCGCAAAGCGGCCCTGACAATCGCAGGAAACTGTTTCGCCTCCTCTGTCAGGGGTTGTTGTGAGCACCGCTGAAACCCCTTTGAATTGCAAATTGTCGCTTTATGCCCGTAACTTACACGTTGCCAAGTTTCGCCGCCCTGTGACAGGGTTGTCTGGTGGCCGCTCAGGTCACGGCTGCGGGGCTGGAGAGGGGGCCTGCGGTGCTTTGAGGCTGAAGGAGGAGCGCAGACATGTCAGGAGCCGATAGCGCGGCCGGTGCGGTCGAGACCGTAGAGGCCATCGCCCGCCGCGAGGATTTGACGTCATCAGACAAGCTGAAAGAGCTGCTGGTATTCGGCAACACCTTCTTCAAGACATCGTCAGGGCTGCTCAGCCGCGTCGAGGACAGCCGCTACACCGTCATGCACTGTGCGTCGCATGAGGTGGAGGTTGAACCCGGGACAGAGTTTGCACTGGAAGAGACCTACTGCAGCCACACGCTGAAGGCCGCCGGGCCGGTCGCCTTCCACCGCGCTGGTACGTCGGAGATTTCGGGACATCCCTGTTACGATATGTTCCAGCTGGAAACCTATGTCGGGGCCCCTGTCGTGATAGACGGGGCGACCTGGGGCACGGTGAACTTCACGGCGATCGAGGCGCGAGATCCGTTTGCACCAGAAGATCTCGAGGTCATGGCGGCCCTCAGCACTGCCGTGGGTCAAACGCTGGCGTCAGCCGATCACGCGGCCTGAATGCAGCCGGTCGGCAAGGTGACCTGGTTGCGCCCTGCATTCTTGGCATTGTAGAGCGCCTGATCTGCCTTTTCGATCAGCGTGGTGGCGTTGAGATCCTGTCCCCCGCCGCCCATCACTGCACCAATGCTGATGGTAACCCGCACCGGCTGGGCGGAACCGGGTACCTGAAAGGGCTTGCTGTTGATGGCGTTGCACAGCGCGATGGCAGCCATGCCGGCCTCTGCCTCGGTGGCTCCGGGCAACACCGCCATGAACTCCTCGCCGCCGACCCGGGCCAGCAGGTCCGCCGGGCGCAGGACGGCCTGCATGCGTCGGGCGGCCTCAATCAGCACAGCGTCGCCAGCGGGGTGGCCGTAGAGATCGTTGATCCTTTTGAAATGGTCGAGATCGGCGAGCATGACGGCGAATTTTTCGCCGCTCACGGCTGCGGCCTGGGTGGTTCGATCCAGGAACGGGCGGGCATAACGGCGATTGTGCAGACCCGTCATCGGGTCCTGCACCGCGGCCCGCAGCCCGTTCCGGACACTGTCGCGCAGGCGGTCCTGGTGTATTTTCTGCCGCAGTTGGGCGGTCAGGCGCAGCTCCAGTTCGGCCACGTCGAATCCGTGTTGCAGCACGTCATGCGCCCCGCGGTCGAGGGCTTCGGCGGCCAGCTCCGCATCACCGGGGTTCGGAATCGCGATGACGACAGATTTTCGCGTTGCCGCACGGGCGCGCAGGTCGGCCAGAAGCCGCAACCCGGCGCTGGCGGATTGCTCGGTCAGCTCGATGATGATGGCATCCGCGACCGGCGCCTGCATAAGCCCCTGAATGTCGCTGATCGCATGGGTGCGCAGGCCAAAGGGCAGGCAGGTGGCCAATTGGTCACGCCAGGTTTTGGCTGCGCGCGGATCCTGTGCCACCAGCGCGACGGTCGCTTGTTGCAGCTCCTCGCTGTTGCTTCGGTCGCTGAGCGGCAACATGAACCCATGAGACGCGTCGCGCTGCAGGTTTAGCTCCTCGGAGGCAGAGCGCGCACGAAGCAGACTGCGGATGCGGGCTTGCAGGATCACGTCGTTCACTGGTTGCTGCAAGACGTCATCAATCCCTGCCGCCAGCGCGGCCAGTCGGGCTTGCGGTCCCTCGATGTCGCTCACCGCGATCAGCGGCAGGTCGGCGAGGCTCTCGTCGTTGGACAACTCGCGCTTGACGTCGGCCGCAGTCCCATCGGGCAGCGACATGGCGGAAAGCACCAGGTCGGGGCGATGCTGGCGAATGGCAGGCAGCACCTCGGCAAGGCTGCCAGCCTGAACCACATCGTAATAGGCGGCCGCCAGCTGCACCTTCAGCATGATGCGGTTGGTGGAGACGCCGTCGATGACCAGGATCGTTCCTTGCACGCGGTATCCTTTCGCCCCTTGCAAATCCTATGACTGGAAGTTTTGCTGAGACTGGTTAAGAAACCCTTTCGTATTTTTACTAAATTGGCCGCAATGCGGCGGGAAAGCGGGGCAAAAGTGGAGAATATGCGGTTTTCCGCTGACGCGGCGGAGACGCTGGCGCTGAAGGTTTTGGGCTGGCTGGCAGGCAATGATGAGCTTTTGCCGGTGTTTCTGGGCGCTACCGGCGCCAGCGAAGCGGATCTGCGGGCCCGGGCGACAGAGCCTGAATTCTTGGGCTCGGTGCTCGATTTCTTAACGATGGACGACAATTGGGTGATGCAGTTCTGCGATGGGGCCGGTCTGCCCTATGAGGCGCCGATGATGGCGCGGATGGCGCTGCCGGGCGGTGCGCAGGTGAACTGGACCTGATAGGCTCGCCTGCGAATCCGCAGCTGCAAGGACCTGTCATGCCAATTGAAGCCCTCCTGTTCGACAAGGACGGAACCCTGTTTGATTTCGCGGCGACCTGGAACGGTTGGGCCGCAGCAGTTCTGGACCGGCTCTCCGGCGGCAACGCCCAACGGCTGCAGATGATGGCAGCGGAAATCAGCTATGATCTGGACCGCAAGGCATTCAACCCGGACAGTCTCGTGATCGCGGGCAGCAATGACGAGGTTGCCGCGGTGCTGGCGCCGTTCGTCGATGACATGGATGCCGCGGCGCTGGCAGACTACCTGGCCGAAAGTGCCGCCGCGGCGGAACTGGCTCCGGCCGTGCCGCTGGCAGCCTTTCTCGATGGCCTCAGGACGCGTGGTCTGGTGCTGGGGGTGATGACCAACGATGCCGAAGTCTCGGCCGTCAGCCAGCTGCGGCGGGCGGGGGTGCTGGACCGGTTTGCCTTCGTGGCGGGCTGCGACAGCGGCCACGGCGCGAAACCGGATCCGGCGCCGCTTCTGGCCTTCTGCGCCGCAACTGGCGTGGCCCCGGAGCGCACGGCGATGGTGGGCGACAGCTTGCATGACCTGGCGGCTGGGGCGGCGGCAGGGATGCAGCGGATCGGCGTTTTGACCGGTATGGCGCTGCAAGCGGAACTGGCACCGCATGCCGATGTGGTGCTGCCCGACATTGGTCATATCCCGGCCTGGCTGGACCGTTGACGCGCCACTGATTCCCGATCGGTCAGCGTCGGAAGCGACGCGCTGGGCCGATTACTGGGCACTTATGTACAGAAAATGCCAAATCCGCCCCGTAATGTTCCGAAAGCGACATGTGCGAGTCGGGTTTGGACAGGTCCGGACCACCCGTGCTGGCACATTTAAGCTCTAGGCCGGGAGTTCAACGCGCGGCAGGGAGGTTGAAATGGCAGATGCAGTGGCAGGCAACGGGCATGGTGCGGGCTCGTCCGAGCGGTCAACGAGACGATCCGCGGGACGGCGTGGGGGTGGTCGCGCCGGAGCGGCCGCGCGCCGCGGCAGCGCGGTGCTGGAGCAGATGCCATGGCAGATCCCGGTCAACATCGACCGCCCCACCGAACCGTTGAGCGCGGAGGGCGTGCAGGCCATCCACGAGGGGGCCATGCGCATCCTGGAAGACATCGGCGTCGTCTTCCTGAATTCCGAGGCGCTGGACATCTTCCGCGAGGCGGGGATGCGGGTGGAGGGCGAGCTGGTCCGCATGGACCGGGACTTCGTGATGGAGATGCTGGCCAAGGCGCCCAGCGAGTTCACGATTACGCCGCGCAATCCGGACCGGACGATTCCCTTGGGCGGCAACCACATGCTGTTCGGCAATGTCTCCTCGCCGCCGAACTACTGGGACATGTCGCTGAACCGCAAACTGCCGGGGACCCGCGAAAACTGCCAGAACCTGCTCAAGCTGACCCAGTATTTCAACTGCATCCACTTCGCTGGCGGCTACCCGGTGGAGCCGGTGGAGATCCATGCCTCGGTGCGCCATCTCGATGTGCTCTATGACAAGCTGACGCTGACCGACAAGGCAATGCACGCCTACAGCCTGGGCAAGGAGCGGGTCGAGGACGTGATGGAAATGGTGCGCATCGCGGGCGGGCTCAGCCATGAGGAGTTCGAGTCCAAGCCGCATATGTACACCAACATCAACTCCACCTCGCCGCTGAAACACGACCAGCCGATGATCGACGGCTGCCTGCGGCTGGCGCGGCGGGGGCAGGCGATCGTGGTGTCGCCCTTCACGCTGGCAGGGGCGATGGCGCCGGTCACCCTGGCAGGGGCGGTGGCGCAGTCGCTGGCCGAAAGCCTCTGCGCGATTGCGCTGTTTCAATACGTCCGCCCCGGCACGCCCTGCGTGATCGGCACCTTTACCTCCAACGTCGACATGAAATCCGGTGCGCCTGCCTTTGGGACCCCGGAATACATGCGCGCGACCCAGATGACCGGCCAGATGGCGCGCTTTTACGGGCTGCCGATGCGCTCCTCCGGCGTCTGCGCCGCCAACGTGCCGGACGGGCAGGCGGTCTGGGAGACCTCCAATTCCCTGTGGGCGGCGGTGCAGTCGGGCACCAACATGGTCTACCACGCAGCCGGCTGGCTGGAGGGGGGCCTGATCGCCAGCCCCGAGAAATTCATCATGGACTGCGAGATCCTGCAGCAGATCCAGCGCTACATGCAGCCGCAGCTGTCTGCGACTGACCCACAGGACATTGCGCTGGATGCGATCCGCGAGGTCGGCCATGACGGGCATTTCTTCGGCATTCAGCACACTCAGGACCGGTATGCCGAGGCCTTCTATCAGCCGTTCCTGAGCGACTGGCGCAACTATGAGGCCTGGGAGAAGGCGGGCTCAGTCTGGACTGCGGAGCGGGCGCATAAGCTGTTCCACCAGATCATCGGCGAATTCGAACCGCCGCCGATGGACGTTGCGATCCGGGACGAACTGGCGGATTTTGTCGCCCGCCGCAAGGCTGAGGGCGGCGCGCCGACGGATTTCTGATCCTGTTGCGCGCGCCTGCGATACCTTCGCGTTCCGCCCAGTGCCCTGAAGCGCAAGAGGAAAACCGCTGATCCGCAGAACAGGCGGCGCAGTCGGCTTGCCCTGCCGCGGCGACCGGTTCAGTTAGGTCTTCATGAGCAGCCGAGAGTCGGTACTGGCCCGACTGCGTTCATCAAGGTCGATGAAACGCAATTGATTGGTCAGACTGGCTGTCGACGGATTATGGTAGCGTTGCGCAGGCCGCCGCCACAGTGGCCTGCAGGGTGTCTGGCAAGGGTGCAGAGTACGTGCGAAGGGCAACGGGCAAAGTGCATGTGAAGCCGGTGTGCTGTGTGATCGGGCTTTGTTGGGGCTTTCTTAACCGGAAGCCTGCAAGACTGGGGCATAGGCAAGGAGAGGCCATTGCATGCACGGTCTGATCAATAGGGCGATTCAGGCATTTGTGACCACGACCTACGGCAAGGCGCGGTGGGAGAAGGTCATGGAGGAAGCCGAGCTCGGTTTTACCGAGTTCGAGGCAATGCTGGTCTATTCAGAAGAGCAGTCCAGTCGGATGCTCACCGCGATGGAAAAAGTGCTGGCGCGGCCTCTGCCGGAAATTCTCGAGGATATGGGCACGTTCCTGGTCTCCAACCCGCAGGTTGAAGCCCTGCGCAGGTTGTTGCGATTCGGGGGCGTCAACTACGTGGAATTCCTGCATTCATTGGATGATCTGCCGGACCGGGCCCGACTGGCGGTGTCGGACTTGCATTTGCCGGCCCTGGAACTGGTTGAACAGGCGCCGGAGCAATTCGAGTTGATCTGCCAGCCTGGCCTGCCCGGATATGGCCACGTACTGATGGGCGTCTTGCGCGCGATGGCCGACGACTACGGGGATCTGGTGTTCCTGGACCACAGCGGCCGCCAGGGCGGCGCCGAGGTGATTTCGATTACCTTGGTGGTCACCAAATTCGCCGAAGGACGCGAATTTGATCTGGGGGCGCATTCTCTATGATGTCATTTGAGCAGCTCACGCAGATGGCCGGGGTCATCTGTCCGATGTACGTCATCATCGACGCCAAGGGGCGCATCATGTCTGCCGGTCCGACGCTGCGAAAATTGCGCCCGGACCTGACGTGGAAGGGCCGCCGGTTCTTCCGTCTCTTCGACCTGTCACGGCCCCGCTCGGTCCGCTCTGTCGCGGATCTGCACCGCACGGCTGGCAGCAAGCTGCATCTGCAATTCCGCGATGCGCCGCAAACCGGGCTGAAGGGGGTGTGTGCACCGCTGCCGGATGGGCAGGGGGCCTTCATCAACCTCTCCTTTGGCATTTCGGTGCTCGAGGCCGTGCGGGACTACGACCTGACCAGCGCCGATTTCTCGCCGACGGATCTGACCATCGAGATGCTCTACCTGGTCGAGGCAAAGTCGGCCGCCATGGAGGCGTCTCGTCAGCTGAACACCCGTCTGCAAGGCGCGATGATTGCCGCCGAAGAACAGGCCTTTACCGACACGTTGACCGGGCTGAAAAACCGCCGGGCGATGGACCACGTGCTCGCGCGCCTCATCAATGGCGGTCGTGAATTCGCGCTGATGCATCTGGACCTGGATTTCTTCAAGCAGGTGAATGACACCTATGGTCATGCCGCCGGGGATGCGGTGCTCCAGCAGGCGGCCCGCATCATGGTGGAGTGTACCCGCGAATCGGACACGGTGGCGCGGGTCGGTGGCGATGAATTTGTGATGATCCTCGAAGGGGTTCTGGACCGCTCCCGGCTCGAATCCATTGCGAAGCGTCTGATCGCGCGGCTGGAGGAGCCGGTCATCTACGGTGGCCACCAGTGCCGGATTTCCGCCAGTGCGGGTACAACGCTGTCAACCGGGCAGTCGAAACCGGATGCGGCGGAGCTGTTGAACCAGGCTGATCTGGCGCTCTACGCGGCCAAGCGGGCCGGGCGGGCGCAGCACTGTTTCTACCGCGAGGGGTTGGAAAAGGAAGAGGTGGGGCCGGTGACCGCTGCCAATGGCGCCTCGCTCTCCTCACCCAACGGTGCCCCGGCTGAGGACGGTTCCGCGGCCTGATGAGAATGGCGTCGTGCCCTGCACGACAGCCGATTTGAGAGCTCTTTCCTGTTTCCGACAGGTTCGCCCGGCGGGCTGGCCGCATAGGGCTGTGCCGTGGTTGCTCGCGCATGTGGTTGCTGCTTCCAGTGAAGACCTTCTGGACGCCCCTGATCGCACAGCGACAGCATCGCGAGATGCGCGGAGCCGACATGTGCCAGCAAACACTATCGCTTGCTTGCGTCACTTCGAATTTAAGAGGGAAAAGTGGCAGCCCGTAGGGGAATCGAACCCCTCTTTCCAGGTTGAAAACCTGGCGTCCTAACCGATAGACGAACGGGCCACTCTGTCTGTGAGGGGGTGTTTACTGATTGCGCTGGCCGGGCGCAAGAGGATTTTTGCCGGAATGGGAAGTTTTTTTTGCGATGGCCGGGGTAGGCGTAATTCATTGGGCGAAAACGAAAAAAACGCACTAAAGCGGCGCGTCTCGAAGTCGTGATCTGTGCGGAAAAGTGGCAGCCCGTAGGGGAATCGCAGTTTTCCTGAAAACTCAACAAAAAAAGGACAAAGGTGTCCCACGAGAACGTCCACACTCCCTCATAGAGATCAATGGGTTAGTAGGAGAGTGTCCCACGAGCATCTTAGTATGGTGTTGCAATCTGAAATAGGATGGAACTCTCTGGAGACAGCTATGCCATCAGTTTTCGCTCCAGCGGTAGGGCGCGGAGCCAAATTTCACAGCGTTGATACTAAACAACAAAATCCAGGTTCATGTGCAACCCGCACCAATTTGTGCAAACCAACGTGTCATGGTTAGTGTTCTGGCGCAACATCGATTTGCCCGGCAAGATTCAATAGAGCTCGAGCAGGTTTTCCGGTTTCAGCCGGGTCTCCCCGCGGCATTGGTAAAGGCAGGGCCGACTTGGGGAATCCAGGCAGATCGCCGAGCCTGCTTCGACGCCGGGTGCACCCTGCATCTTATAATGGCCGACAAACACCTGTGGGCCCCCTTCGGGGTAAAGGAGATCGTCCGCTGCACCAATGAGCGGATCATCAGGCAGCTGAGAGCGATCGGGCGCAGACAATGTCGCCCCCCCCAATTACGCGCCCGGGAGTGCCACCAGGCCAGACGGAAGGCCTTCTTTCATGACCGGCATTGTCATGAATTAATCCTCCGGCAGCTTGATTTCCGGTCCGGTCAGGAGCCGGTCCACTACTTTGGTAAAAGCCGTTGTCTTGCCGCCAACTTCATCAAGATCATCTTCAAGCAATTTTCCATCAGGGCGGCGAGCAGAGATCGTCTTGATGGCCTGGTCAGTGGATGACCCCAGCATGAGCGAGCAGGACATCCATGATCTGTTTGCCGACAGGAGGATCCGAAGCGACCCAGAGTTCTTCGACATGGACTACCGCGAGGCGTTTTCACGGATCAACACCTACCTCGCGCAAAGAAAGACAGGCAGATAAAGGACTGTGTTCATGCGTGATTACGCGACTGCGTAAGCGCGTGAGTGCTCGTTTCTGTCTTTCTTTCAGCATGGGCCCCTGGGCGGGCTTCTGTTCGAAATGCCAGACTCGCGCATGTTCTCAAAGGCAACACGCCTGTGGCAGAAATATCCGGTGGCTCTGGATATGAGATTGTCTTGGACATGAACCAAGTGGACCGCCCTGGCTTGCAGGTGCCGGCCGCGTTACGCGAGATTTGTGCAGGATTTCAGATTCCGAGGCGCGGTTGATTGCGTATGTCGTCGATTGTCGGCCGTTCACCGTCCGGGCCGGTTGCATTTTTTGCGACCAGCCCGGAGGCCCTTGGGATTCAGAATTCGACAACAGCGCGGATAGATTCGCCCTTGTGCATGAGTTCGAACCCTTCGTTGATCTGGTCGAGCGTCAGCTTGTGGGTGATCATCGGGTCGATCTCGATCTTGCCGTCCATATACCAGTCGACGATCTTGGGCACGTCCGTGCGTCCGCTGGCGCCGCCGAAGGCGGTGCCGCGCCACGAGCGGCCGGTGACCAGCTGGAACGGGCGGGTCGAGATCTCGGCCCCGGCCGGCGCCACGCCGATGATGATCGACTCGCCCCAGCCTTTATGCGCGGCTTCCAGCGCGGTGCGCATGACGTTAACGTTGCCTGTGGCGTCGAAGGTGTAATCGGCGCCGCCCTTGGTCAGTTCGACGAGATGGGCCACCATGTCGCCCTCGACTTTTGACGGGTTCACGAAATCGGTCATGCCGAAATGGCGGCTCATCTCGGCTTTCGCATCGTTCAGATCCACGCCGATGATCTGATCGGCACCCGCCATCCGCAAGCCCTGGATCACGTTCAGACCGATGCCGCCCAAGCCGAACACGATGGCGCGGCTGCCGATCTCGACCTTGGCGGTGTTGATCACCGCGCCGATACCGGTGGTCACGCCACAGCCGATATAGCAGATCTTGTCGAACGGCGCGTCCTTGCGCACCTTGGCCAGTGCGATCTCCGGCACCACCGTGTGGTTGGCGAAAGTCGAGCAGCCCATGTAGTGGTGGATCGGCGTGCCGTCGAGCATCGAGAACCGGGTCGAGCCGTCGGGCAACAGGCCTGCCCCTTGCGTCGAGCGGATCGACTGGCAGAGGTTGGTTTTCGGGTTCAGGCAGTATTCGCATTCGCGACACTCGGGGGTGTAGAGCGGGATCACATGGTCGCCCACTTCCAGGCTGGTCACACCTTCGCCGACCTCGACTACCACGCCGGCGCCCTCATGGCCGAGGATCGCGGGGAAAATGCCTTCGGGATCATCGCCCGATCGGGTGAATTCGTCGGTGTGGCACAGGCCAGTGGCCTTGATTTCAACCAGAACCTCGCCGGCACGCGGGCCTTCGAGGTTTACTTCCATGACTTCCAGCGGCTTTCCGGGAGCGAGTGCAACAGCAGCGCGTGTTCGCATAGTGTTCTCCTGTTTTTTGTTTGATTTGTTGGTCAGAATTCTTGGTTTTGGCGATCATAAAGCGCTTATTTCGGCATCCGATACGACACTGCCTTACGGGAGAGCTGAGAGAAAGGCGTCGTTCTCTTCGGGCGTGCCGATGGTGACACGGGCCCAGTTCAGGAAGGGCGGCTCCAGCCACCCCTTGACCAGAATGCCCTTGTGGCGCAGTGCCTCGGCGAATTCGGCGCCACTGCGTTTGCAGTCGAAAAACAGGAAATTGGTCTGCGAGGGAGCAACGGTGAAACCCGCCTGCTTCATCGCACCGGCAACCCTTTCGCGTTCGGTGACAATGGCGTTGACGCTTCGGTCAAGGTGCTCGGTATCCGCAAAGGCGGCGCTGGCGGCCACGGTGGCCATCGCGTTCACAGCAAAGGGGTTGCGGGTTTTCATCAAAGCGGCGGTGAATTCAGGATGCGAACAAAGCCCGTAACCGACGCGCAGACCCGCCAGGCCGTAGGCTTTCGAAAATGTCCGGAGAGAAATCCAGGGGTGCCCGGTTGCGCCAAGGCGAGCAGGCGCTTCGAAACGCTGCTCTGGCGAGAGGAATTCGACATAGGCTTCGTCGAACACAAAAAGCGTTTCAGGAGGAAGCGCCGCCACCACCTGATCGAACTCCGCTGCTGAGATCGCGGGCCCTGCCGGATTTGACGGCGAGGAAAAGATCAACACGCGCGGTTTCCTGGTCAGCGCCTCCTCGATTTTGAGCACCGGGAAGCTCCAGTCGTCATGGAACTGAAGTTTCTCGACTGTCGCGCCGCAGGCCTGTGCGCCAAATTCATGCAGGCCGAAACTGGGGCAGATCGTGACCACATGGTCGCCCGGGCGCAGAATGGCTCGGTAAATCGCGCCAATCAGGTCTTCGGAACCATTGCCTATAACGATCCGCTCCGCCGGTAGGTCCAGCGCCGCGCCGATCTGGCGACGCAGTCCCAGCGAGACGGCATCAGGATAGGACGCGACTGAGGCTGCGGCGAGTTCGATGGCCGCCACCGCATGCGGGCTGGCCCCGTGTGGGTTTTCGTTGCTGTCAAGCTTGGCGAGGCAGTCGATCCCATAGGTGTCGCGGAACCGGTCCAGCGCCAGGCCAGCATTATAAGCCGGCAGACCAGCGATTTCAGGGCGGATCATATCTTGCGGAATCGTCATTTGTCGCGCCCTTTCTACAAGTCGAACATCTTGTCCGGGTTCATAATATTACCCGGATCAATGGCGTGTTTCAGCTTGCGCATCAGATCCAGGGCCGGGCCGTGTTCGGCCGGCATATACGTCTTTTTACCCAACCCGATGCCGTGCTCTCCGGTGCAGGTGCCGCCAAGCTCCTGGGCCATGGTCACCAGCGCGGCATTGATGTCTCGGGCGTATTGCGATTCCTTTGGGTCACCGGGGTCGAACAGCAGGACCATGTGGAAATTGCCGTCTCCGACATGCCCAACAAGAGGAGCCAAGATCGGAGTTTCGGCAATCACCGCCTGGATGCGCTCGATACATGCGGGCAGTTTCGAGATTGGCACGCAGACATCGGTCGAGATGCCCTTGATACCTGGGCGCAGCGCCCGTGACGCCATGAGCGCCTCGTGCCGGAATCGCCAAAGCCGGGCAGCAGCCTCCTGGTCCTTGGCGGGATCGAAACGGGTTGCGCCCCGATCAGCCGTTAAACCCTGCAAGACCTCCAGATCATTGGTGACTGCCGCCTCCGAGCCGGTGAGCTCAAGCCACAGCGTCGGCGTCGCGGGGAAATCCGTTTTGCACCAGGAATTGATCGCCTGCATCTGCAGGCTGTCTGCAAGTTCAATCCGATTGAGGCACAGTCCGAATTGCAAAGCCATGACCACAGCCTCTGTCGCCGCCTCCATCGTCGGAAAGCTGCACATGGCCGATCGGGCGCATTCCGGTTGACCGAACAAGCGGACTGTCAGTTCGGTAATAACGCCCAGCGTACCCTCGGCACCAACGAACAGCCGGGTCAGGTCGTAGCCGGCTGCGGACTTGCGGGCGCGGCTGCCGGTCTTGATGATCTGCCCGTCCGGCAGAACCACAGTCAGGCCCAGCACCAGATCGCGCATCGAGCCATAGCGCACGGTGGTTGTGCCAGAGGCCCGGGTCGCCGCCATTCCGCCCAGCGTGGCGTGGGCGCCCAGATCAACCGGAAAGAACAGGCCGGTGGCGCGCAGTTCCTTGTTTAGTTTCTGGCGTGTGACACCGCACTGCACCGTGCAATCCATGTCGGCCTCTTCGACCGACAAGATGGCGTTCATTTCAGAGAGATTCAGACTGATCCCGCCCTTCGGCGCATGGATCTGGCCTTCGATCGATGAACCCGCCCCGAAGGGGATCACCGGCACCAAAGCCTCGTTGCAGACTTTCAGAACCTGCGCCACCTCTTCGGTGCTGCGCACTGTGACCACCGCGTCGGGCAGGGCAGGGCGAAGCCAGCTTTCCCCGGACCCGTGTTGCTCGCGCATTGCCAAGGAGGTGCTGAGCCGGTCTCCGAACATCTCGCTTAGCTGGGCAATGGTCTGATCAAGATCGGTCATGGGCGCTTTCCGAAAAAATTGTGGGCGAAAAGGTAAAAACGGGACGCACCGGAGTACGCCCCACAGGGAGGGGATTTCTTATGCCATCCACCAGCGCTCGGAAGCGCGGGCTCCGTCGAGGTCCCAGTCGGAAGAGATTTCGCCGGCCGCGATCTTGTTGGATTTGACATCCAGGAAATCGGCCCAGACCGGGGCGATCAGGCCGCCGTCTTCCGACAGCAAGCGCTGGCATTCCCAGTAGAGTTCCTTGCGCTTGGTCTCGTCGGTTTCGCCGCGCGCGGCCAGAAGCGCCTTGTTGAAGGCGTCATTGTCCCACTGGGTGGCGTTCCAGGTCGACTCGCGGGAATAGGCGAGCGTCAGCATCAGGTCCTCGTTCGGGCGGCCGGACCAGCGCGAGGCGAAGAATGGTTTCTTGCCCCAGACATTCGACCAATACCCGTCATCGGGTTCACGGGTGACGTTGATCTTGATCCCGGCCTTGGCGGCCTGTTCGCTGAACAATTGCGCCGCGTCCACGGCGCCGGTGAACGGCGTGTCCGAGGCGTGCAGCGTCAGGACCTCGCCCTCGGCGCCAGCCGCCTTGATCAGTGCACGCGCCTGATCGGGATCGTATTCATGCTTAGGGATGGTCGGGTTGTGGTATTGGTAGGCCACCGAAATCGGTTGGTCATTGGCTACCGAGCCAAAGCCGCCCAGCACCTTCTCGACCATCTCGTTGCGGTCGATCGCCAGTTTCAACGCCTTACGCACGCGCACATCTGCAAACGGCGCCTGGGTGGTGATCATGGAGAAGCAATAATGCACCTTACCCTGCGTCTGGATGAGATCCAGCCCTGGCAGGGTTTTGAGAAGGTTGGCCGTTGTCGGGTCGACGAAGTTCATCGCGTCGATCTGACCGGTCTGCAGCGCGGTGGTGCGGGCGTTCACATCACGGATGGCGATCAGCTCGACCGCGTCGAAATGTGCGCGTCCTTCTTTCCAGTAGTTCGGATTGCGGCTCACACGCGATTTTACCCCCGGCTCAAAGCTTTCGAGGATATAGCCGCCAGTGCCGATGCCGGCGTCGAAATCGGTCTCGCCAGCCTGAACGATGGTCAGGTTGGAGACCGACATCAGTGACGGCAGCGAGGCGTTGGGTGCCTCAAGGGTGATGGTGATTTCATGGTCGCCATTCGCGGTGATGTCGGTGATTTGCTTCATCAGCGACTTGACCTCAGACACTGTATCTTCGCCACGATGCAGGTTCAGCGAATAGATCACGTCTTCGGCGGTCAGGGTCTTGCCGTTGTGGAACTCAACGCCCTTGCGAAGTTTGAAATTCCAGGTCTGGGCATCGGCGCTGGATTCCCATTCGGTCGCCAGTTCCGGTTGAAGCACGCCACCGGGTCCGACCTCGATCAGGTTGTTGCGCAGCTGCCATTGCAGGTTCATGGCAAACCGGCTTTCGGTCAACTGCGGGTTCAGTGTGTCGCCGCTGTCGAAATCCGCGATGCCAAGCCGGAGCTCGCCGCCTTTCTTGGGGGTTGAGGCGGATACTGGCAAGCCAAGTGCCGCCGCCGCGCCAAATGCGCTTGCGCCAATCAAAAGCGATCTTCTGTCTGTCGTGAGGGGCAAGGGTGTCTCCCGTGTTGGGGGGCAGTCCGCATGACGTCGTTCAGTGCGCCTTGTCGTGTTGCCGAAGAATATGTATGGATTTATTTGTTATTCAGTGCATGGAGCGGAATGCAAGAAAGGTCTTCTAAACTATCTCTCGCATTTGCTAAACTGAATCAAAGGGGGCGCCGTGACAAACAAAGTGAAATCCGCAGACCTAAACTTGCCTCCCTTGAGGGCATTGCAGGCGTTTGAAGCCTTTGGGCGGACTGGATCGGTAAATGGTGCCGGGCAATCTTTGAATGTCACGCCTGGCGCGGTCAGTCAGCAACTGAAGGCCCTTGAGGATTTTGTTGGCATGACGCTGATCCTGAAGGATGGTCGTCGGGCGGTGCTGACCCCGGAAGCGGAAGCCTATCACGCCCTCGTGGAACAGGGCTTCGAAAAACTCGCTGCTGCGCAAGCCTATCTTGCGCAACAGAAGGAAGGCTCCGACCTGATCATCTCCGGGCTCCCAACGGTTCTGCTGAAATGGCTCAATCCATTGCTTCATCGGTTTCAGCCCTCCAGCGGGGATGGGGTCATCAAGTTGGAGGCCACCCATAACGAGCCCGATCCGGATTTGCCGGGGCAGATGTTTCGGCTGACATACGGCGCTGTTTCTCAGAGTTTTCCACATTCACGGCCCCTGTTTACGGATAGATGTTTCCCCGTCTGCTCGCCGGAGTATCTTGAACGGTATCCGCAAGCACGGGATCCGGTGGAGCTGGCTGGATTGCCTCTGATCGGGATCGACTGGGGGGCTTCATATCCAACAGTTCCCGGGTGGGAGGACTGGTTTGCCGCCTCCGGTGTCCCGCCTGGTGAAATCAAGCCAGTCGAAGTGCACTCACTTTCCGGGCTTGCTTTGGAGTCGGCGGTGGCCGGGAAGGGTGCAGTGCTGGCACAAGCGTCATTTGCGAAGTTGGACTTGGAGCTTGGACGATTGATCCGGGTGTCCGATGACGATCTGCCGATGCCGGAACCCTATTTTGTATGCTGGGGCCAGAGGATGGTGGAAAAACCGACCTCTAAGGAGTTTCTGGATTGGCTGCATGCCGAGGCGCGGGAGTTCGGTTAGAAAGCGCACTTTTTAGAATTTCTAAACTATACCAGTGTCTTTTTCATCTGCACATATTTTCGAGTTCATGTAGAAATTTGGCAAAGTAAGACAGATGTGAGGATGAAATGTTTCTCAAGAATGCTTGGTATGTTGCCGCTTTGAGTGAAGAAGTTGGCAACGAACTTCAGCAGATCATCGTTTTGGGCGAAAAGATCTGCGTATTTCGCAATTCCGAGGGCGAGGTCATCGCGTTGGAAGATGCCTGCCCGCACCGCAAGCTGCCGCTCAGCAAGGGTCGGATCAAGGGCGACAATGTGGAATGCGGCTATCACGGACTGACCTTCGATTGCGCAGGCCAGTGCACATGGGCGCCGGGCACTGGGCGCATCCCGTCAGCGGCCCGGGTGCGCCCCTATCCGGTGCACGAAAAATATAATCTGGTCTGGATATGGATGGGCAACGCGGCGATGGCCGACCCGGATGATATCATTGACATCCCGAATTTCGACAGCCCGGATTGGGGGATCAATCAGGGCAAGGCGATGGAGCTCCAGTGCAACTATCTCTACATGACCGACAACCTGCTCGATCCGTCTCATGTCGCCTGGGTGCATGAGACGTCCTTTGCTCAGGATGCCACCAAGGACGCGCCGCTGAAAGTCACCAAGACCGAGGACGGCGTGATCGTGCATCGCTGGATGATGGATGTTGAGCCCGCGCCCTTCTACAAGAAGGTGATCGAATTTGATGGCAATTGCGATCGATTGCAGCATTACGAGGTGCGCTATCCCAGCGTCGCCCTGATCCGGGCGATTTTCACACCGGCGGGCACCGGAGGCCCGGAGGGCACCCTGCACGAAAAGACCTTTGTCATGGACAGCTACAATTTCATGACGCCCACGACCGAAAAAGAAACCCGCTACTACTGGTTCCAGCTGCGCAATGTCCGGCCGGACGACCAGGAACTGTCGGACATGATGAACGAGGACGTGCGCGGTGCGTTCAATGAGGACCGCGAGGTGCTGAACCAAGTTCAGATCGGCATGACCGAGAAAACCTCGCCGCATATCGACCTTTCCATCGACGCCGGGCAGTTGCGGTTCCGACGTCAGCTCGAAGCGATGATCGCCGAAGAGGCGCTGGTCGACGAGAAGATGGGGAACTGAAATGGCGGGTGGTTTCCGGCGGTTTCGTGTCGCTGAAAAGCGGCGCGAAAGCAGCATAATTTCTTCCTTTTACCTCGTGCCGGTGGACGGCGAAGCGCTCTGGCCAGCGCGGCCCGGCCAGTATCTGACTCTACGGGTTCCGACCGAGAACGGGCCGGTTCTCAAAACCTATTCGATCTCGGGCGATGTCACGAGCCCCAACGGCTATCGGATCACCGTAAAGCGCGAAGCCGCGCCAGCCGATCAGCCGGATTGGGCCGATGGCGTCGGTTCCTGCTGGTTGCACAACGAGGTCGAGGCTGGCGATGAAGTCGAGATTGCTGCGCCGCGCGGGCATTTCGTTCTCGACGAGGACAGCAAGCGCCCGGTGGTCCTGCTATCGGGCGGGGTCGGGCTGACACCGCTTGTGTCAATGCTGCACCAGCTGGTGGATGCCGAGCGTGATGTCTGGTTCATTCATGCCTGCGAAGACGGCGAGGTGCAGGCGATGGGCGAGGAGGTTTCCGGGCTGGCTGGCCGGGCAGGGGGGCGTATCCGCACCCACCTGGCCTATCGCCAGCCGACCAAGGCGGACCGAAAGGCGGCACGTTTCGACAGCGAAGGCGTGATCGACCGCGGCGTTCTGCAATCGCTCTTGCCGCTGGACGACTACGATGTCTACATGTGCGGCCCGACACCCTTTATGGTGGCGATGTATCGGCTGTTGACCGAGCTCGGCGTGGACAGCGACCGCATCGCCTATGAGTTCTTCGGCACCGCCACGTCGCTGGAGAAACTGGCGCAGGTCTCGGAACAATCCGAGGCGCGGGCCTCGATTCCGGCCAACGCGCCAGCAGCGCTGGCAAACCTGGCATTTCTGACCGATCCCGAAGCGCGGGCAGTGGATGATGACGCGCGGTTCCGGGTGCACCCGGGCACGGAGTATCCGGTGGGGGAAGCTCCCCCGGCAACGGCTCCGGATCATGCCGAGGGCGATGTCGTCTTTGCCCGTTCCGGAAAGTCGGCCAAATGGACGGAGGCGGCGGAGTCACTTCTGGACCTGGCAGAGCAATCCGGTCTGACCCCGGAATTCAGTTGCCGCGCCGGTATTTGCAACAGTTGCATTTGCTCGATCCGCGAAGGCGACGTGGAGTATTTTGAGGAGCCACTCGACCCACCAGCGTTGGGCGAGGTATTGCTCTGCTGTTCGCGACCTTCCGGTCGCATCGTCCTCGATCTCTGAAGCTGCACCGGTGGCTCGCTTGAGTGCCCCTCTTTCACGGCTCAGGGGATGGGTCGCGAAAGGGAGGCGCTGGCTCAGGAGAGTTCGAAGAGCTGTTCCAGCTCGGTGATCAGAGCGGAACAGAAGGCCTGTTGTGCAGGTCCGGGCTGACGCAGAACCGAGGCCTCAGCAGCGGGGTCTTTTGCGGTGATCGCGCTGCCCGACATCTGCTGCAGGACCGCGTGGCCGCAAAACGGGACGTAGGCTTCGGAATAGCCGCCCTCATGTGCCATCACCAGCCGGCCGCCGCAGACTTCCTCAGCCAGCGATTGCACTTGTTCCGTCATTGCCCGAAAGGTCGCGGCCGAGGCCATCATCCGGGCCAAGGGATCAACCAGCGCGGCGTCGAAGCCGCAGGCAATGACAATGACGTCCGGTCCAAAACTCCGGATCGCGGGCAACACAAGCCGCTCCATCGCCTCCAGATAGGTCGCGTGACCGGTGCCCGGGGGCAGGGGAATATTCATGTTGTATCCCAGCCCCTGGCCGCGGCCTCGATCTTCGGCGGCGCCGGTGTCGAGCGGGTAGTTGCGCTCCTGATGAATGGACAGGGTAAGGACATCGTCACGGTCGTAGTAGATCGCCTCGGTGCCGTTGCCATGATGCACGTCCCAGTCGAGCACGGCGACCCGGCGGATCAGTCCCTCGGCCATGGCGGCCTCAACGGCGATGGCTATATTGGCCAGTAGGCAGAACCCATTGGGAAAGTCCGGCAGGCAATGGTGGCCCGGCGGGCGCGACAGGGCATAGGCGTTGCTGTGTTCACCTTTCATCACGGATCGCAGCGCCGCCTTGACCAGACCGGCGGACTGGGCCGCGATCTCGAACCCGCCCGGGCCAAAGGGAGTGCGCAGCCCCAATTCACCGCCGCCCTGATCCGACATATCCTTAAACTGGGTCAGGTAGCTTTCAGGATGCACCCGCACGAGGTCTTTCCAGGTCGCGGCCTCGGCGCCGCGACAATCCAGTTCGCGGGCCAGTCCGGTCACGTCCAGCAGGTTTTTCAGCCGCCGCTTGGTTTCCGGATTTTCCGGCAAACCGCCGGCGGCAAGGGGCTGGACGTGGCCGCCGACCTGAAACGTAAATGCATAGTTGCCACCGCTGTGCCAAAAGCACTTTTCGTCCCAGTAGAACCCGGTCTTCATGCTACGCTCCGCTGTTGTTTATTTAGTGTGCCACTTTGAGTAAAGCTTAACAGCCCCCTGCAGCGTGGTTCTTCAGATCGCGCGCAGCAGACGCTCCAGATCATCACCTCCAAGCTCGGGGGCGATTTCGAAGAGATGATCGCCGGGTCGAACCAGCACGCTGTGTCGGCGCACAGCAACCCTTCCCGGTCCCTGGGCTACCAAGGGCACCGGTGTCGCGTCTAAGTCGTGGACATCGTACAACAGCGCGACGGTCTGCCCTTCGGCCACGGTTTCGCCGATCTGCACGAGAGGTTCCGCCAACCCGTGGTGCCGTGCCGTCACATGATATGCGCCCGCGCCGAAATCCAGATAGGTTGTCGGCTGAGCCACGTCAGCGCCAAGCCGTTGGGCAGCCTTGGCCGTTATGACGCCTTCATGCGCAAGCACGCGCAGCACGCCCTTCCACCCGGCCTCCAGCGCCCGTAGCGATACCTTGCCCTCGCCGCCGAGTTCGCATGACAACATGGCGCAACCCGCATCTTGGGCGGCAGCATCGAAATCGCCCGCCGTGTCGCCGGGCGGCACCACGAAGGTATAGGGCAGCGCCAAGGTTTCGACCAGTTCTCGGGTCCGGCCGTTGAGGGCCTTGTCATGGCTCAGGCAGAAATAGGCGCAGTCCAGATAATCGGTGGCGCTGCCGCCGGAATGAAGATCGAGCGCAATCTGGGCGCGCGGCATCAGATGGGTGGAAATAAATCCCGCCAGCGCAGCCGTCGGGCCCCGATCCTCGGCGCCGGGAAAGGAGCGGTTCATGTTGCCCTGATCCAGCGGCGATACGCGCGCGGCGTCCAGCACTGCGGGGGCGTTCAATGCCGGGGCCAGGATCAACCGTCCTGTCACTTCATCCGATTTCAGCCGTTCGAACAGGCGCCGGGCGATGATCTGGCCTTCGTATTCGTCGCCATGATTTCCGGCGCAGACCAGAGCGGTCGGGCCATCGCCGCCTCTGACCACGGCCAGAGGGGCCGGGATCTCGGAAAACTCATGGCGATTGTCGGAATGGGTCAGGCTGAAATAGCCCGCGCGCTTGCCCGGGCTGTCCAGATCGAGCGAGCAGGTGACTGGGCCGTAGGAAAGAGACATGGCTACTGATCCGCGCTTTCCATGTTTAAGGGCCTCGCCGCGCGGTCGGCCAGAAGCGTATCCAGCCAATCCGGGTCCATTTCGGGCACCGAGGAAAGGAGAAGGTCGGTATAGTCGTGATGCGGGGGAGTGAAAATCTCGTCCTTGGGCCCGTGCTCGACGATCCGGCCCTTCAGCATCACCACCACCTCGTCGGCAATCGAGCGCACCGTGGCCAGATCGTGGGTGATGAACATGTAAGTAAGCCCCATTTCCCGCTGTAGCCGGTCCAGTAGCCGCAGGATACCCTCGGCCACCAACTGGTCCAACGCTGACGTCACCTCGTCGCAGATGATGAATTCCGGCTCGGCTGCGAGCGCCCGGGCGATGCAGAGGCGCTGTTTCTGCCCGCCGGAAAGTTCTGAGGGCAGACGATCGATGAATTGGTCGGGCTCCAGCTCGATCAGCGACAGCAATTCGCGGATACGCTCCTCTTTGGCCTTGCCCTTCAGGCCGAGGAAAAACTCCAACGGACGGCCCAGAATGTCGCGAATGCGGTGCTTGGGATTGAGCGCCGTGTCCGCCATCTGGTGAATCATCTGCATCCGGTGCTGCAAGGCGTGCGGCCTGGTGCGGCTGGTTGCCGGCAGCGGCTCGCCGTCGAAGGTGATGGTTCCGGCCGTCGGTGGCAACAACCCCATGATCGCCCGCGCAGTGGTGGATTTCCCGGACCCGCTTTCGCCGACCACGGCCACCGTTTTGCCGCGGTGAATGGTCAGATCGATATCCTTGAGCACCTTGATCGCGCCATAGGATGCGTGCACACCTTTCATCCGCAAGAGCGGTTTGGGTTCACCGCTGTGAGGCATCGGCGCGCGGCGGAAATCGCGCACCGCCCAGAGCGATTTGGTATAGTCCTCTTGTGGGTTGGCCAGCATGGTTCGGGTGTCCGCCTCTTCCACCTCTTCACCCTGCAGTAGCACCTTTACCCGGTCCGCCATTTGCGCAACCACCGCCAGGTCATGGGTGATATAGATCGCGGCGGTGTGGTGTTCCTGAACGATATTGCGGATCGCGGCCAGAACCTCGATCTGGGTGGTGACATCCAGTGCGGTGGTGGGTTCGTCAAAGATGATCAGATCGGGCCGGCAGGCCATCGCCATGGCGGTCATTGCCCGTTGCAGTTGCCCGCCCGACACCTGGTGCGGATAGCGAAATCCGATCTCTTCGGGATTGGGCAGACGGATTTCACGGTAGAGCTGCACTGCGTCGGCCTCGGCCTGTGTGCGGCTCATCACCCCGTGTTTGACGGGGGCCTCGCAATACTGGTTGATCAGCTTGTAGGCCGGGTTGAACGCCGCCGCCGCCGATTGCGCGACATAGGCGATGCGGGCACCACGAAGTCTGCGCAGGGCCTCGTCGTCGGCGTCGGCCAGTTCCTGGCCGTCAAAACTGACCGAACCGCCAGAGATCCGGCAGCCACCCTTGGTATAGCCCATCGCCGCCATCCCGAGGGTAGACTTCCCCGCACCGCTTTCGCCGATCAGGCCGAGGATCTCGCCGCGGTGCAGCTGCAGATCCACGCCCTTGATGATCTGGTGCCAGGTCCCGTCGGAATAACCCTCGATCCGAAGGTCGCGGATGTCCAGCAGCAGATCCTGCTTGGCATTAGCGTTGTCGCGCATGGTCTTACTCCTTCAATCCGCTGGAGACGTGCAGAACCCAATCCACCACCAGGTTCACCGCCACGGTGAGCAGGGCGACAGCACTTGCAGGCAGCAGCGGGGCCAGCCCGAAAGTTGCAGTCTGCCAGGTCGAGAAATTGGCGAACGAAATCAGTTTGGCGCTTTCGCGCACCATCGAGCCCCAGTCGGCGGTGGGCGGCTGAATGCCCAGGCCCAGAAAACTCAGCGCCGAGATGAACAGGAATACAAAGCAGAACCGCAGGCCAAATTCGGCGATCAGGGGTGCTGCGGCATTGGGCAGCACCTCGCGGCGGATCAGCCACCAGTTGCCCTCACCGCGCATCCTGGCGACCTCGATATAGTCCATGGTCAGGATGCCCTGTGCAACGGCGCGCGACAGACGATAGACCCTTGTGCTGTCGAGCACTGCGATCACCAGTATCAGCGACAGGATCGAAGTGCCGGTGATCGTCAGGATCAGTAGCGCGAAGATCAGCGACGGGATCGCCATCAGCACATCCGCGGCCCGGCTTGAGACGGTATCGAACCAGCCCCCGACTGTTGCCGCCAGAAGCCCCGTGGTGGTGCCCAGCAGAAAGGCCAGAGCGGTTGTGACCAACGCGATGCCGACAGTGTTGCGAGCGCCAAAAATCAGCCGCGACAGCACGTCCCGCCCCAGCGCGTCGGTGCCCAGATAATGTGGCGCGCTCCAGGGGTGGTATTGCTGGCCGACCACGTCGGTTTCGCCAAAAGGCGCAAGCAGCGGGGCGAAAAGAGCCGTAAAGATGTAGAGGGCGATCAGGCCGAACCCGACCCAGGCCGAGACAGGTGCTTCACGCAGTTTTTGGAGCCAGAAGGTCATGGGTTACCTCGGATGCATCAGACGGGGGTTGGTCAGGATTGACAGGATATCGGCGGCAAGGTTCAGCAGGATGTAGGTGGCGGCAAAGATCAGGCACGCCGCTTGCACCACGGTCACGTCACGGTTGGCCACGCTGTCGACCAAGAGCTGCCCGAGACCGGGATAGACAAAGACCACCTCGACCAGCACGACGCCGACGATCAGATAGGCCAGGTTCAACGCGATCACATTGATGATCGGGGCCAGCGCGTTCGGCAAGGTATGGATGGCGATCACCCGCCAGCGGCGCATGCCCTTGAGATGAGCCATTTCGACGTATGGTAGAGCCAGCAGGTTGATGATCGCGGCCCGCGTCATTCGCATTATATGCGCCATCACGATGAGCGTCATGGTCAGAGCTGGCAGGAAGGTCTGATAGAGACGCGTTGCCAAAGGGGTGCTCGAATCCACGCTGACAAGGCTGGGAAACCAACCCAGTTGCACCGAGAACAGCAGGATCAGGATGTAGGCGACAAAAAATTCCGGAAAGGAAATCGCCGAGAGCGTCGAGATCGACATAAAGCGGTCAAAAAAGGAATTCCGGTAGAGCGCGGCCAGGGCTCCGAACAGCACCGCCAGCGGCACAGCGATGGCAGCGGCATAGCCGGCCAGAAAGAAGGTGTTGGCGGTGCGGTTCGCGATAAGGTCGGTAATGGGGCGCTCGTTGGCAAGCGAAACCCCGAAGTCCCCACCGAGTGCCCCGGTCAACCAGTTCCAGTAGCGCACAGGTGCAGGATCGTTCAGCCCCAGCTTCTCACGAAAGGCGGCCAGGGTTTCGGGTGTGGCCGATTGCCCAAGTTTCTCTGTGGCGATATCCCCGGGCAGCAATTCAAGCGCGGAGAAGATGATGACGGTGACGACCAGCAGCGTGAGCAGGCCGATCGCCAGCCGCTTAGCGATAATCATCAAGATCGAGGCCATACTGTGTTGCCTTTCCGAAAGATTGGGATTTCAGGCAGATTACATCAGTACGGGTCAATATGTGCATACAAAAAAACTAATGAATGCTCGTGATTACCTAAAATGTTGAGTGGCGAACACATGTTTTGCCAATCCAGCGGCGACTTCGACCGCCAAAAAGGAAAAACACAAACCAAATCTTGTTTAATGAATTTATGTGTGCGCTAAAATGGAAATCAAATCGGAGAGGATGTGAACTGATGAAAACCGCCTTTCGGGATGTAAAGGAAGATATCCGGCGCCGTATTATCCAGGGAGTCTGGGGGCCGGGGGATCTGTTGCCCAACGAGGTGGATATTGCCGAAGAGTTCCACTGTGCGCGGGCCACGGTCAATCGCGCCATGCGGGAGCTGGCCGAAGAGGGTTTGGTTGAGCGCAAGCGCAAGGCCGGCACCCGCGTTCTGTTGTCACCGGTGCGGCAGGCGCGGTTCAACATTCCCATCGTGCGCAAGGAGATCGAGAGCCGCGGATTGATGTATAGCTATGCGCTGGTCAATCGCGAGGTCATCGACACGCCCGACTGGCTGCGGGCGCGGCTCAGCCTGGAGGCGGGCGGGCAGGTGCTGCATCTGACCTGCATGCATTACGGCGACGGCAGCCCCTATCAGTTCGAGGATCGCTGGATCAACCTGGCGGCTTTGCCACAGGCCATTGAGGCGGATTTCTCACAGATCGGGCCGAATGAATGGCTGATCGCAGAGGTGCCCTATTCGGATGCCGAGATCAGCTTTTCGGCGTTGACGGCGGATGAGGACGTCGCCAAGCATCTGCGTTGCGCCTTGGGTGACTCGCTGTTTCTGGCCGAACGCTCGACCTGGTTCGACTCCCGCGCCATCACCTATGTCCGGCTGGTTTTTCAGCGCAGCTATCGGATGACGGCGCGGTATTGAGTCTCAAAGCCCGTCGCGCAGGGATTTTACCGCCTTGCTGTAGGCGGCTACGATGTCGTCGCGGCGGATATGTCGACCTTCTCGGACCATGTGGCGCCCGGCAGACCAGACATCAGTGACCATGCGGTTGTCGCCGGTAAAGGCAAAGCTGTCGAGCAGCGTATCCCCCTGCAGCCCGGCCAGATCCAGATGCGTGGTGTCCAGCGCCATCAGATCCGCCCATTTGCCAACGGCAAGTTGCCCTGAGTCTCGCCCAGCCGCTTGTGCGCCACCTGCGCAGATAGCGTCAAACAGGCGCCGCCCGGTAGAGAGATCCGGTGTGGCGAGGGCTGCGCGGGTTTGATCGCGGAGCCGCTGGCTCGTGTCCAACTGGCGCAGTTCCTCGGCCAGCGAGATGCGGATGTTGCTGTCCGAGCCGACAGAGATGCGTCCGCCCGCATCCATCCAGCGCATGCCGTCGAAGATGCCGTCGCCCAGCGAGGCCTCGGTCAGCGGGCACAGCCCCGCCACCGCACCGGTCCGGGCCAGGGCCTCGGTTTCCTGCGGCATCATCTGGGTAATGTGAATGAGGCACCAGCGCGCGTCGAGCGGCAGATTATCCAGCGCCCACTCAACGGGCCGCGCCCCCCACGCGGCCTGAACCTCCTCCACTTCGGGGATCTGCTCGGCGAGATGCAGATGGACCGGCCCGTCGGCGACCAGCAGCGCTGCCTTGCGCAAATCGCTTTGCGCCACAGCGCGCAGCGAGTGCGGTGCGACGCCCAGAACCGCGTCCTCCGGCAGGCCTTTGAGGGCCGCTCCGGCCTCTTCCACCAGCCGCGCATACCGGTCGGGATCATTGCCGAAACGTGCCTGCCCAGACCCCAGCGGGCGCTGGTCGCAGCCACCAAACTGGTATTGCACAGGCAGCAGGGTCAGGCCGATACCGCTGGTCTCTACGGCGGCGACGACGCGTTCGGCCATCTCACCCAGCCGGTCATAAGGCACGCCACCGGGCTGGTGGTGCAGGTAGTGGAATTCGACATTGGTGGCGAAGCCGGCTTCGAGCATTTCCATCTGCACCAGGGCGGCGATGGCCTGCACCTGATCCGGAGTGATTTCGTTGAGAAAGCGGAACATCAACTGCCGCCAGGTCCAGAAACTGTCGGTGGGGCCGTCGCCCCGCCGCTCGCTGAGGCCGGCCATGGCGCGCTGGAAGGCATGGCTGTGGCTGTTGGCCGGGGCTGGCATCAACGCGCCAACCCTTTGGCCCTCCGGCTTTGTCCCGGCCTCGATGCGCGCGATGCGCCCGTCCGGGCCGATCTCTACCCGGACGTCTCTGTCCCATCCACTCGTGGTGATCGCCTGTTCTGCCCAAATGATACTCATGTCGATTCCTCGCTTGACAGAACATTATGTGCAGACATAAACCATAATGAAATGAACCGCGCAAGGAATTCGTCGGCATGCTGCTGAAAAACGCCAACCTCACCACTATGGCTGGGCCCGGTGCCTATGGGTTGATCGAAGATGGCGCGATTGTCATGGATGGCGACCGTATCGTCTTTGCTGGCCCGCAGGCGGATCTGCCTGCCGAATTTGCCGGGCTGACCGCGCAGGATCTGGGCGGTCGTCTGGTGACACCTGCTCTGATCGACTGCCACACGCATATCGTTGCTGGCGGCAACCGCGCCCGCGAGTTCGAGATGCGGCTTGAGGGGGCCAGCTATGAAGAGATCGCGCGGGCCGGGGGTGGCATTGTTTCGACCGTGAAGGCGACCCGCGCTGCCACCGAGGATGAGCTGCTGGCCGATGCACTGCCCCGGGTCGATGCGCTGATCGCCGAAGGGACCGGCGTGATCGAGGTGAAGTCAGGCTACGGGCTTGATCGGGAAACCGAACTGCGGATGCTGCGCGCGGCACGCCGGATCGCGGCCGAACGCCCGATCCGGGTCAAGACGACCTTCCTCGGCGCCCATGCGGTGCCGCCGGAATACACGGGCCGCGACGATGTCTATATCGACGAGGTCTGCATTCCCGCTCTGCGGGCCGCCCATGCGGAGGGCCTGGTGGATGCGGTGGACGGGTTCTGCGAAGGCATCGCTTTTCAGCCGGATCAGATTGCGCGCGTGTTCGATGTGGCGAAGGAACTGGGTCTTCCGGTCAAGTTGCATGCCGAGCAGCTCAGCAACCTCGGCGGTGGGAAACTCGCGGCCAGCTATGGTGCGCTCAGTGCCGACCATATCGAATATCTGGATGAAGACGGCGTGGCGGTAATGGCCGAGGCCGGCACCACCGCGGTGATCCTGCCCGGCGCATTCTATAACCTGCGCGAAACCCAGGTGCCGCCGATCGACGCCCTGCGCAAACATGGCGTGCCGATGGCGTTGGCCACCGATGCCAATCCCGGATCGTCGCCGCTGACCTCGCTCTTGCTGACCATGAACATGGGCTGCACCCTGTTTTGGATGACACCCGAAGAGGCCTTGGCCGGGGTGACCCGCAACGCTGCCCGCGCACTTGGGCTTGGTGATTGCGGCACCATCGAGGCCGGCAAGCGCGCCGATCTGGCGATCTGGAACGTAGAGCACCCGGCCGAACTGGCCTATCGCATCGGCTTTAACCCCCTTCATAAACGTATTTTCGGAGGTCGCACATGAGCGTGCTTGAACTAAACCCCGGCGCGGTGACGCTGGCGCAACTGGCAAATGTCTATTGGAATGAGACACCGGTTGCCCTGAACCCGGCCTGCCGAACCGCGGTGGAAGAGGCGGCGCAACGGATCGCGGCGGCCGCGGCCGGCGACGTGGCGGTCTATGGCGTCAATACCGGCTTCGGCAAGCTGGCCTCGATGAAGATCGCACCTGAAGACACGGCCACGCTGCAGCGCAACCTGATCCTCAGCCATTGCTGTGGCGTGGGCGAGGCGGTGCCGCGGCGCATGGCCCGGCTGATGATGACGCTCAAACTCCTGAGCTTCGGGCGCGGCGCGAGCGGTGTCCGCTGGGAGTATGTCGAACTGCTGCAGGCCATGCTGGCGCTCGGTGTGACTCCGGTGATCCCAGCGCAGGGCTCAGTCGGCGCCTCGGGCGATCTGGCGCCACTGTCGCATATGACCGCCGTTGTGATCGGCGAGGGCGAGGCCGAGTATGATGGCAAGATCCTGCCGGGCGCCGAGGCGCTGGCGAAGGCGGGCCTCGCACCGATCCAGCTGGGCCCTAAAGAGGGGCTGGCCTTCATCAACGGCACCCAGTTTTCCACTGCCTTCGCGCTGGCTGGCCTGTTCGAGGCCTGGCAATCGGCGCAAAACACCTTGGTGATCTCGGCGCTGTCCACCGACGCGATCATGGGCTCGACGGCGCCACTGCAGCCGGAAATTCACAGCCTACGCGGCCAGCGCGGCCAGATCGAGGCGGCAGCGGCGATGCGCGCCATCCTCGAAGGCAGCGAAATCCGCGAGAGCCACCGCGAGGGCGACACGCGGGTGCAGGATCCCTATTGCATCCGCTGCCAGCCGCAGGTGACCGGCGCGGCGATGGACGTGCTGCGGCAGGCGGCCGCCACGCTGGAAATCGAGGCCAATGCCGCCACGGACAATCCGCTGGTTCTGACCGAGGCCGGGCTGATCGTCTCGGGCGGTAATTTCCATGCCGAGCCGGTGGGCTTTGCCGCCGACATGATCGCGCTGGCGGTCTCGGAAATCGGCGCCATCGCGCAGCGCCGCATCGCGCTAATGGTGGACCCGACGCTGAGCTTTGACCTGCCGCCCTTCCTGAGTCCCGAGCCGGGGCTGAACTCGGGGCTGATGATCGCCGAGGTGACCACTGCCGCGCTGATGAGCGAGAACAAGCATCTGGCCAATCCCTGCGTGACCGACTCGACACCCACCTCGGCCAACCAGGAAGACCACGTTTCTATGGCCGCGCACGGCGCGCGCCGCCTGTCGCGCATGGTCGAAAACCTCAACCGCATCCTTGGGGTCGAACTGCTCTGCGCGGCGCAAGGCGTGGAATTCCGCGCACCTTTGCAGACCAGCGGCCCGCTGCAACAGGTCGTGGCGCGGCTGCGTCAGGATATCGCCACACTTGGCGCAGACCGCTACATGGCCCCCGATCTCGAGGTCTCCGCGGTGTTGGTCGGCACCGGTGCGCTGACCGAGGCCTGCGGCTCCGAACTGCCGGAACTGGGCGCATGAACGTCTTCGACGTCATCCGGGGCGACAGCCCGATCGTGCTGGGTCAGTCGCATGGCGGCACTTTCGTGCCCGAGGACATCCTTGCCCGCCTGAACCCGCGCGGGCAGGGGCTGGACGATACCGACTGGCATATCAACCGGCTCTATGACGGGCTGCTTGACGGTGCCACCGTGGTGAAATCCAACGTCCATCGCTACGTGATCGACGCCAACCGCGATCCCGAGGGCGTGTCGCTCTATCCCGGGCAGAACACCACCACGCTGGTGCCGCTGACCGATTTCGACGGGCAGGCGATCTGGGAAGCGGGGCAGGAGCCTTCGGCAGACGAGATCGAGGCCCGGCGCGTGGCTTACCACGCGCCTTACCACGCCGCACTGGCCGAAGAGATCGCGCGAGTGAAGGCGCGTCATGGTGTGGCGATCCTCTATGATGCCACTCGATCCGGTCCGAGATCCCCTTCCTGTTCGAGGGCACCCTGCCGGTGTTTTCCATCGGCACCAATAATGGCGAGACCTGAGACCACGAGATCGAGGCGGCCGTGAGCGGCATCGCTGCTGCCGCCGATGACTTCGACGACGTCACCAATGGCCGGTTCAAGGGCGGCTGGACCACGCGCCATTACGGTCGGCCGGGGCGAGGTGAACACGCCATCCAGATGGAACTCGCCCAGCGGGCCTATATGGAGGAATCCGCCCCTTGGGCCTACCGTGCCGACCGCGCCGAGCGGCTGCACCCGCATCTCAAGACCATCCTGCAAAACCTGAACGACCTCGCCCTGTCCGGCGTGCTGACCCGATAAGGAGACCCGACATGACCGATCCCCGCAAGAATATCCGCGACATCTTTCCGCCCACCGGCCCCGAGCTGAACGCCAAGTCCTGGCTGACCGAAGCGCCGCTGCGGATGATGATGAACAACCTGCATCCCGACGTTGCCGAGAATCCGCACGAACTGGTGGTCTATGGCGGCATTGGCCGGGCAGCGCGAACCTGGAAGGATTTCGATCTGATCGTCGACACGCTGAAGGATCTGGAGGGTGACGAGACCCTGGTGGTGCAGTCGGGCAAACCGGTGGCCGTGGTCAGGACCCATGCCGATGCCCCGCGCGTTCTGATCGCCAACTCGAACCTGGTGCCACACTGGGCCAACTGGGACCATTTCAACGAGCTCGATAAGAAGGGCCTGATGATGTATGGCCAGATGACCGCCGGGTCTTGGATCTATATCGGAAGCCAAGGCATCGTGCAGGGCACCTACGAGACATTCGCCGAGGCGGGCCGCCAGCACTACAACGGCGACCTCACGGGCAAATGGATCCTGACCGGCGGTCTGGGCGGCATGGGCGGCGCCCAGCCCCTGGCGGCAGTGATGGCAGGGGCCTGCTGTCTGGCCGTCGAATGCGACGAGACCCGCGCCGACTTCCGCCTGCGCACCCGCTATGTCGATGAAAAGACCCATTCGCTCGACGAGGCACTGGACATGATCCGGCGCTGGACCGAGGCGGGCGAGGCGAAATCGGTGGCGCTGATTGCCAACGCGGCGGATGTCTTCCCCGAGATCTACAAGCGCGGCATCCGACCCGATATCGTCACCGACCAGACCAGCGCCCATGATCCGGTGCATGGATATCTGCCGCAGGGTTGGAACGTGTCGGAATGGCGTGCCAAGCAGGAGCTGGCGCCGAAGGCGGTTGAAACCGCGGCCCGCGCCTCGATGAAGGTGCAGGTCGAGGCGATGGTGGCCTTCCACGAGGATGGCGTGCCGACGGTGGATTATGGCAACAACATCCGCCAGATGGCCTTTGAAGAGGGGCTGGAAAACGCCTTTGCCTTCCCCGGATTTGTGCCCGCCTATATCCGCCCGCTGTTCTGCAAGGGTGTCGGCCCGTTCCGCTGGGCGGCGCTGTCGGGTGACCCGGAAGACATCTACAAGACCGACGAGGCGATGAAGAAGCTGTTCCCCGAGAACAAGCATCTGCACAACTGGCTCGACATGGCGCGCGACCGGATCGAATTCCAGGGCCTGCCGGCCCGGATTTGCTGGATCGGACTGGGTGACCGCCACAAGGCCGGGCTGATGTTCAACGAAATGGTCGCCAGCGGCGAGCTGAAAGCGCCGATCGTGATCGGCCGCGACCATCTGGACTCGGGGTCCGTGGCGAGCCCCAACCGGGAGACCGAAGCGATGAAGGATGGCTCGGATGCAGTCTCTGACTGGCCGCTGCTGAACGCGCTGGTCAACACCGCTTCGGGCGCCACTTGGGTCAGCCTGCATCACGGCGGCGGCGTCGGCATGGGCTTCTCGCAGCACTCTGGCGTGGTGATTTGCGCCGACGGCACGCCCGAGGCCGCCAAGCGGCTCGAGCGGGTGCTCTGGAACGACCCCGCCTCCGGCGTCTGGCGCCATGCCGATGCCGGCTATGACATCGCCATCGACTGCGCCAAGGAGCACGGGCTGTGCCTGCCCGGGATCCTGGGCAACTGATGCGGCTGCTCCGGGCCTCGGACTACCCGGTCAACCAATGGAAAAACGGCGGCGGCGAAACCCGCGAGATCGCCGTTTTTCCAGCCGGTGCGGACATGGAGAGCTTCGACTGGCGCATTTCCATGGCCACCGTTGCCCGGGACGGGCCGTTCTCGGTGTTCGACGGCATCGATCGCAGCCTGTTTATCCTCGACGGCGACGGGATCGAGCTGCTCTTTGCGGATGGCCCGGTCGAAACCCTCGGGCCACGCGGCTTTCTGGCTTTTCCGGCGGACGCCCGGGTCACCTCGCGGCTGCTTGGTGATCAGGTCGTCGACCTGAACATCATGTCGCGGAGAGGCCGCATTCAGCATTCGGCCTTCCGGATTGGCGTTGCCGGAACCGTGGTGGTCGATTGCTATTGGTCGACCATGGCGTTTTTCTGCCTGTCAGGAAACATGGTGGCAACCGCGGCCGACCGGCCCGAAAAGCTCGGCGCCAGGGATTGCCTGATGATCGGCGGCGATCAGGCGAATGACGTGCGCATAACCGGTGAAGGGCAGATTGCCGTGATCGGGTTCAGCCCGGTCTGGGGCAATCGCGGTTAATCCGAGTGAGTAGAATCCTGCCAGTCCAGTCTGCGTGGGTTGGCCGGGAAAAACATCGCATTAACTTCAGATGAACGATTCACCTGGTTTGGGTGGTGCGCAATAGACCCGAGAGGTGAATGACGCACTCTTCGTTCATTTGCTCCGCTAAAATGGGGGTGCGGGCACTTGGCGCTCCCTGTGCTGAACCTGAGAAATGGAGCGGAAGGGCGCCGGTCAAACACGCCACCTCCCTGTTCCCAGTCAAGTCCTTCTCTCAAATTCAGGATCGTATCTTGCCAAGGAACCGTCAGATTCTGCGTCGAGGCGAGTCGAGGTGGAATTTGGCAAAATCTTGATGGTTTCGCCTTTCAAAGCGTCTTTCTTTGGGTTCTGTAGTTTCTTCAACTTCTACCGTTTCTCTTGCTTCTCAACCAAGGAAAAACCTTGAAAGCAAACGGTTACGCGGCTGGAAGCCCTGTGTAGAGCGGATGTGAACGAGAATTTTTCGACTTTAGACCCCATAAACTGACCGAACACAGCCGGGTTTTCCCCAAGCCTTGGGAATCAAACCCGCCTCTATTTTTTCAACTGGTAGCGACCATGTCCTTTCTGCAAGCGAAAGAAAGGACATTCATGTTTGTCGAAAATCCAAGGGTTCAGCTGTCCTGGCGACTCTACAACAGGCTCATCCAGCTGGACCTATCCGTGACGAGTTTTCGTGTCATGTTTGCGTATTCCGACGTATTCGGCCACTGATTCCGATTTTATCCGGCCACCTGTACCGAAGTATTCGGCCACCCTTGACGCGTTGCCGTGAGGCATAGGTTTCGGGGTATCAGGTCTGAGGTGTTACGTCATCCTTTTCGGCGATGGTTTTCCGCATGGACTGGCCCTCGAGTTTGATGCGGTAAGCGTTGTGGACGATGCGGTCGAGGATGGCGTCGGCGAAGGTGGGTTCTCCGATAAGGTCGTGCCAGGCGGAGACGGGCAGCTGGCTGGTGATCATGGTGGAACCGCGCTCGTAACTCTCTTCGATGATCTCCATGAGATCGCGGCGCTGCGGTGCAGTCAGCCGGTCCGGCCCCCAGTCATCGAGGATCAACAGCTGGGTTTTCGTGAGACTGCAGAACAGGCGGGGGAAAGCACAGCGCCTGCAAGGACAGAAAGCCTTTGAGGATATGGTCGGCGGCGTGAACTTGAAGCTCTTTGAATTCATCTGAAACGGGCTTGGAGGCGAGCTTTTCAGCGCATCCTTCGAGGTGAGAATGCGCTGAAAAGCGTCCTCCAACCCTGAGAAAAGGAAGAACCATGGAACCTGTTTTCATCGATTTCGAAGCGTCAAGCCTGGCGGCCAAAAGCTGGCCCATCGAAGTTGGTATCGCTTGGGTGGACAACGGTCGGGTTGCTGCCGAGGCGAAACTCATCCGTCCGGAGCCGTCTTGGTCGATGGATGACTGGCATCCGGCAAGCGAGAAGGTGCACGGCATCCCCAGGAGTGCCCTGAATGAGGCGGAGACGGCGGAAGGCGTAGCGATGTGGCTTCGGGGCAAGCTCCAAGGAAAACACGTTGTCAGCGATGCGTCGGAATTCGATCAGCGTTGGCTCGACCGTCTGATGCAATCCACCGGTGGAGCACCGGATATCACGCTCGACGACTTTGATCGTGCGGTCTGGTGGGCCTTTTCGGAAATGGACGGTCAGATTGCTCCAGGACGTCTGCACGACGTGTACAGCCATCTGGCGAATGAAACGACGGTTCATCGCGCATGTGACGATGCGGCCAAACTGGCCCGGGCTTGGCTGGCAGGGATCAAAGAAAGCAGAGAATGAGGCATGCATCGGTGATGATGCCAAAGGAGAATTTGATTATCTGGCCGAACCCACAATCACGAAGAGATCGAAGACCTTTGTTTTCCGCGCAGTCCTCAGGCTGAGACCGCGCAGAAAACAAAGTCATTCGAAAACTGAAAAGGAACAACACAGCGACGCTCCGCCCCCTTCTTGAGCTGCCCTGAGTGGCAGCAAACCACTAACAAGGAGTTGCGCTATGCACACATCCCCTTCACCTGCCGTTCAGGCCCTCTTTCTCTTTCTTTCCGAGAACAATGAGGGCCTGCAGAATGCTGCCCTCGTTTTGGGTGGCGGAAAGGCCCTGAAACGCGTTCAACATCTGTTGGATCATCTGGGAGAAGCCCGGCAACTGACCCGTCGTGCCCGCCTCGATCTCGCCGCCCTGCACGAGCTGTTCACTCTGAAATACGTTGGTGACCCGCTGCGCCTCGAAAACGCGCTCTTCGCAGAAATCGATCCCATGGATCCGATGGTTGAGGAGATCTGTCTTTTGACAGACCGCCTGGAAGATCACATGCGCGCCATCGATGC